>DATFVI010000081.1:0-7756 GCA_035260405.1 Candidatus Dormiibacterota bacterium | reverse complement strand
GCTCCAGCTCTACGCGGAAGAGATCGACCCGCGAAGCGGCCGCCACCTGGGCAACTTCCCGCAGGCGTTCTCACACCTGGCCCTGATCAACGCGGTCATGCACGTGATCCACGCCGAGCTGGGAATCACGAACAAATTCGCCACCGGAGCCGCCTCACCCCAACCGTAGATCTTCGCAGTCCGAGCCCGGTTCGTCGCACTCCGGCGAGACGCCGAAGCGATGGAACGAAGATCGGTTCCTCGCGAACCAGCGATAGACCGCTTCCTCAACCGCCGCGAGCAGCCACAGCCGGTAAGCCCGGGCAAGCACAGACCAGCCGCCTCCCATGTCTCGCCACACGCGATTCACCGCCGCAGCCCCCTCCGACCACACCCCATCCGGTCCGATGACCCAGGCCGCGCGATCAGCCTCCTCGCGCGTGATGCCGTAGCGAGCGAGCACGCCTCGCTTCTGGTTCGCGATGGCCAGCACACGGCCGGCCCGGTCGCGCCGGCGGACCCAGCGCGCCATCCTGGTTCAAACGCCTCAAGTCCCGTCGAACAAGAGGATGAGGCCGGGCTCGCTCACGCGACCATCCAGCCCACGAATCCGACCAGCGCGAAGACGAGAGCGTTGAGGTCGCCGTGGACGAGAGCCATCGTCTGGATATCGAGGGAAGGAATGGGAAATACGCGCGCCGCGGCGTAATCGACACCGAGGAACATGGGGATCACGACGCCGGCCGCCGACAGCGTAAGCAGCCGGCGAGCGCGGGTGCGCATGCGCGGAGCGACCACGAACGCGGTGAGCGCCGACATGGTCAGGATCCCAGTGGCGAGGACCACGGGTCCGATCACGGTAAGAACTTTCGTCCCTGTCGCGACTCCGGTCGCGGTGATCGGGGTGCCGAACATGACCAGCAGCCCGGCGCCGCCCGCAACCCGCCGCATCCGAACCGATGCGGCACCGAGCGACTTGAGCACCAGCGCCGACATCATCACCGCCGCGAACCCCGCGTAGTGAAAGTGCACCGCCGTCAGCTCCGCGATCGTCGGGCTGTAGCCGAAGTCGCTGCCGCTCCGAAACGCCACCAGCCAGGCCGCCGCCACGCTCAGGACCCCAAGAGCCGCCGCGGGTAGGAGGTGGGCGGGATGGAGCGAACGTGACTCCACCACCTCGACCAGCCCCGCCAGGCTCGCGACCAAGCACACCAAGAGCCAGAGGGCGGCCAGGAGCCCGGCCGTCCAACCTGTCGACACCAGGAACGAGACGACCGCGCCAAGCGCTCCGACCGGCTGGGCGTACCGAGCGACCCTCAGCACGAGCACGGCGTGCTGCCGGGTCAGCGGAGCGAGACGGAACCCCATCGGAACGACCACCACGGGAGCCAGCAAGACGAGCAGGTCGACCAGGCCGAACTGGCCGAAGAGGATCGGTGGAACGGTCAGCTCAGTTATGCGGAAAATGTAGTGCCTGAATGCTGGTTAGATCCCGAGCCCTGAAAGTTCACCTGAGAGAACAGAAGCCGTAGCGGCCATTTGTGCCCGAATGGCTGCATCCCTGCGACTGAAGCCGCCCATCTGTGCCCGAATGGCCGGGTCGCGCGCCTCCAGGGTGGCCATTTGTGCCCGAATGGCCGCATTCCGCTCGCGCGGTGCTCCGGCCGGCTACTTCCCGCCTCCATTGGAAGGCGCTGGTTTCAGGAACAGCGCCCCCAGCGGCGGCAGCGTCAGCGTCAGGCTGTGCCGGTGGCCGTGGACGCTGATCGGGACCGCCTCGACGCCGCCGAGGTTGCCCTGCCCGCTCCCCCCGTAGAGAGGCGCGTCGCTGTTCAGCAGCTCGAGCCAGCGTCCTGCCTGCGGGATGCCGATCTGATAGTTCTGGCGTGGGACCGGGGTGAAGTTGAACACCCCGACGATGACGTCCTCGGGTGACCGCCCGCGCCGGATCAGGCTGACGATGCTCTGTTCGGCGTCCGTGACGTCGATCCACGAGAAGCCGGCCGGGTCGAAGTCCAGCTCGTGCAGCGCCTTCTCGTCGCGCAGGATCCGGTTCAGGTCTCCGACCCAGAGCCGCATCGCCGAGTGCATCGGCTGGTCGAGCAGGTGCCAGTCGAGGCTCTGGTCGTGGTCCCATTCGCGCCACTGGCCGAACTCGTCGCCCATGAACATGAGCTTCTTGCCCGGCTGCGCGTACATGTAGGCGAACAGCAGTCGCAGGTTCGCGAACTTCTGCCAGTCGTCGCCCGGCATCTTCGACAGGAGCGACCCCTTGCCGTGCACGACCTCGTCGTGCGAGAGCGGCAGCATGAAGTTCTCGCCGAACGCATAGAGCATCCGGAACGTGAGGTTGTTGTGATGGAACTTGCGGTGGATCGGCTCCTGGGACATGTAGGACAGCGTGTCGTGCATCCAGCCCATGTCCCACTTCATCCCGAAGCCGAGGCCGCCGAGATACGTGGGTCGTGACACGAGCGGAAATGACGTTGACTCTTCGGCGATGGTCTGGACCGCGGGCTGCTCCTTGTAGACCTCGATGTTGAAGCGGCGCAGGAAGTCCACCGCCTCGAGGTTCTCGTTGCCTCCGAACTTGTTCGGTATCCACTCTCCCGCTTTGCGCGAGTAGTCGAGGTACAGCATCGAGGCGACTGCGTCCACGCGCAGTCCGTCCGCGTGGTAGCGGTTGAGCCAGCAGAGAGCGCTGCTCAAGAGGAAGCCGCGCACCTCGTTGCGGCCGTAGTTGAAGATCGAGCTCCCCCAGTCCGGGTGAACGCCGAGCCGGGGATCCGCGTGCTCGTAAAGGTGCGTCCCATCGAAGTTCTGCAGCCCGAACTCGTCGGCCGGAAAGTGTGACGGCACCCAGTCGAGGATCACGCCGACCCCGTTCTGGTGCAGGTAGTCGACCAGGAACATGAAGTCCTGTGGCGTGCCGTACCGGCTCGTCGGCGCGAAGTAACCCTCGACCTGGTATCCCCACGAGCCGTAGAACGGGTGCTCCATCACAGGCATGAACTCGACGTGCGTGAAGCCCATCTGGCTGACGTAGTCGGCCAGCCGAGGCCCGAGCTCGCGGTAGGTCAGCCACCGGTTCTCCTCCTCCGGCACGCGCATCCACGACCCCAGGTGCACCTCGTAGACCGACCACGGAGCACCGCGCCCGTTGCTGGCCTGCCGGTTGGACATCCAGCGTTCGTCGCCCCAGCGGTAGTCGAGGTCCCACACGACGGACGCCTGCCGCGGCGGCTGTTCGGCGTAGACGGCGAACGGGTCGGCCTTGTCAGCGCCCTGCCGGGTGACCTTGGAGTGGACGTGGTACTTGTACAGCGCGCCGTGCTTCACGCCAGGAATGAACCCTTCCCAGATCCCGGACTGCTCGCGCGGAAACAATCCGTTGGCTGTCTTGTCCCAGCCGTTGAAGTCGCCGATCACGCTCACGGAGTCGGCGTTCGGCGCCCACACACCAAACGAGGTTCCTTCGGGGTCGGCCGAGAGGTGCGCGCCCAGCTTGTCGAACAGGTGGCTGTGCGTGCCCTCGTTGAAGAGGTGCAGGTCGAACGGGCTCAGCAGCGAGCGCGCGATCACGGAGGCGTCACCACCTCCAGGATGCCGCGCAGGGGGATGCGCACCCACTCTGGCCTCATGTTCAGCTCATATCGCAGCTCGTACAGCGCTTTCTCCAGGAGCATCGTATTGAGTTGAAGCTCGAGGTCGTCGGCCGCGTGGGGCACGAACGACGCCGGGCCGGCCGTTGCGAGGTAGCTCTTCAGGAACGCGGCCGATACGCACTGCACCCAGAACCGGCCCCAGTTCCGCAGCGCAGGAAGGGCCGCGGGCGCGATCTGATCTGAGCGCAAGGCCGCCTGGCTCGCGTAGTCGAACGACCGCAGCATCCCGGCGACGTCGCGCAGCGCGAGCCGCTTGAGCCGGCGCTCGTACAGGGTCCGGGTCGGCTCGCCTTCGAAATCGATGATCACGAAGTCGTGCCCGGTGTACAGCACCTGCCCCAGGTGATAGTCGCCGTGGACGCGAATCCTGGTCGAGGTAAGGCGCCGGCTCAGGAAAGACTTGAGGATGCTTGCGATCCTCGGTTCGAGCTCGAGCACCTGCTTCGCCTCCTCGCGCGCGTCCTGCGGAAGCTTGTTGAGCTGGCTGCGCAGGAGCTCGGTGGACCGCATCGAAAGGCCGCTCAGGGATTGATAGATGGACCGCTGGTCCTGGGGCGTGATCCGTTCGGGTGCGAACGCGGGGTCGGTCGGGTCGGATGCCAGCGCCGTGTGCAGCTCGGCGGTCCGCCGGCCGAGCAACCGCGCGGACTCGAGATATGCCCCGATGGTCCTGGCCGCGGCCTCGGGCAGCTCCCCGGCCGCGGCCTGGACCAGGTTGCGCGCGAAGGCGGGCGGTTCCGACTCGAGCAGCTCCGGGCCCTGGAAGAAATGAGAGAGCGTGTTCGTCGTGTACTGCCACGCGTCGCCCTGGTTGGGCACGTACCCTTGCAGCACCGCGAGGCTGACGGGCTCGCCTGTCTCCCTGCGGTATTCCAGGCTTCCCGCCAGCGGCGCGATCTGCGCAAAGTTCGTCTTCTCGGTCAGGAAGCGGCCCACTTCGAGCTCCGGGTTGACGCCTTCCTCGAGCCGGCGGAACACCTTCAGAATGAGCCGCTCGCCGAAAACGACGGAGTTGTTGCTCTGCTCGGCCACGGACAAGGCAGCCTCGAGCCTTACGGTCTCGGGCCCTCGCAGGCGAACGAAGGCACGTGTCGTGGAACCGATCAGCGTGCCCTTGCCGCCTGTGGCGCGCCGCCGCCGCGCGATCGCCCCGAGCACCGCCTCGGCAAAGGCCGGCGGCCCCAGGGCGTCGTACAGCAGGCCGCGCCCTTCCTCGCCCGGCGCGACAGCGCCGGCCTTCTGTTGGACGCGGATCCAGGCGATCGCGGAATGCGGCCACCGTTCGAGGATGTGCGCCGCCTCGGCCTGGTTCGCGTAAGCGAGCGGCAGCTGGTACGTGTCAGGGTCGCCCTCCGCGTAGGAGATGACGACCGTCGCCAGGTAGGCGCCGCCGACCGCCCCCGGCACCGGCAGCAGGTCGGAGATGAATGCCGACTTCAGGCGCCTGGCTTTGCCCGCGAACCACCTGCGGTTTCGCACGTAGCCGAGCAGCACGCTCTCGAGACGCTCTTTCGGGCTGCCGGTAAGCACGGACTCCCAGTCGCCGGTGACGCGGATCTCCGGCAGCGCGGCGATCGCCTGAGTGCCGTCGGCCTGGATGTTCGGCGTCGCTCGCGGCTGAAGCGAGAACCAGTAGAAGGCATGCGGGCCGAGGGTCAGAAAGTATGGCGCGTCGCCGACGACCGGCATCTCGTTGCTGCTGAAGAGCTCCACGGGCACCAGGCCTTTCCATTTGCTCAGGTCGAGCTCGACCGCCTGGAGGAAGCGCGAAAGGTTCGCGACGCACAGGATCTGCTCCGACTCGTAGCGGCGCACGTACGCGAGGACCTTGCGGTTGTCGGGTCGCAGCAGCTCGAGGGTGCCGCGGCCGAACGCCCGATGGCGCTTGCGCAGCGCGATCAGCCGCTTCATCCACGAGAGCAGGGAGTGGGGGTTCTGGCCCTGGGCTTCGACGTTGACGGTCTCGTAGTGGTACTCGGGATCGGTGATCACCGGGAGGTACAGCCGCTGCCGGTTGGCGCGCGAGAAGCCGGCGTTACGGTCGGCGCTCCACTGCATCGGGGTGCGGACCCCGTTGCGGTCGCCCAGGAAGATGTTGTCGCCCATGCCGATCTCGTCGCCGTAGTAGAGGACCGGGGTCCCCGGCAGCGAAAAGAGAAGTCCGTTCATCAGCTCGATGCGCTTGCGGTCGTTGCCAAGCAGGGGCGCCAGGCGCCGGCGGATGCCGAGGTTGAGCCGGGCCAGCCTGTCCTGCGTGTAAGCGCGATACATGTAGTCGCGTTCCTCGTCGGTCACCATCTCGAGCGTCAGCTCGTCGTGGTTGCGGAGGAACAGCGCCCACTGAGCGGTGTCGGGGATCGGTGGGGTCTGCGCCAGGATGTCGATGATCGGGAACCGGTCCTCCATGCGGATCGACATGAACAGGCGCGGCATGAGAGGGAAGTGGAACGACATGTTGCATTCGTCGCCCTCACCGAAGTACTTGACAGCGTCCTCTGGCCACTGGTTGGCTTCGGCCAGCAGCATGCGGCTGGGGTAGTTCGAATCGACGTGGTGGCGCATCTCCTTGAGGAACTGATGGGTCTCGGGCAGGTTCTCGCCGTTCGTGCCCTCGCGCTCGAAGAGATAGGGGATGGCGTCCAGGCGCACGCCGTCGATGCCCATGTCGAGCCAGAAGTCGAGCGCCTTCAGAATCCCCTCCTTGACCTTCGGGTTGTCGAAGTTCAGGTCCGGTTGGTGCGAGAAGAACCGGTGCCAGTAGTACGCACCCGCGACGTGGTCCCAGGTCCAGTTCGAGGTCTCGGAGTCCTTGAAGATGATCCGCGCGTCCTGGTATTTCTGGTTGGTCTCGCTCCAGACATAGAAGTCGCGCGCCGCGCTGCCGGGCTTGGAGCGACGGGCTCTTTGGAACCACGGGTGCTGGTCCGAGGTGTGGTTGCAGACGAGCTCGTTGATCACCCGGATCCCGCGGTCGTGCGCCTCTCGTACGAACGCGTGAGCATCGGCGAGCGTGCCGAACATCGGGTTGACGTCCGTGTAGTCAGCGATGTCGTAACCGTCGTCGCGCCCAGGCGAGGGATAGAAGGGCAGCAGCCAGATCGCGTTGACGCCGAGGTCCTGCAGGTATGGGAGCTTGTCGATCAGCCCGCGAAAGTCGCCGCTGCCGTCACCGTCGGTGTCCTGGAAGGCGCGCACGTGGAGCTCGTAGATGAGCGCGTCCTTGTACCAGAGCGGGTCGTCGTCCAGGCGAAGCGTTTCGACTTTGCGACGTTTGTGATTGGCCTGGATCACAAGAAATACTCGAAGTCGTGCTCGCTTCGCAGGCGGCGCCGGAAGCGAAAGATCTGGGCGGGAATCGAATGCGGGTTGATCTCGACATAGTTGCGCGGCCCGTTCCACAGGTAGCGCGCGCCGCTGAGCAGCTCGTGCGCCTGGTAGCCGCGGTCGCGCCTGATGCCAAGCTCCTCGATCGGCAGGCTGATCATGCCGGCCTGCGTGTGGTGAGGGTCGATGTTGACGACCGTCAACACGACGTCGGCCAGGTCTGGAGTGCTCTTCGTGTACGCGATCAGGTGGTCATTCTCGGTCTGATGAAAGCGTAGGCCCCGATCGCTCTGCAGGGCCGGGTTTTCATGCCGGACCTTGTTCACGAGCGTGATCAGCTCGCGCAGGCTGTCCGGGCTGTCTCGATCCCAGGTGCGAATCTGGTATTTCTCCGAGTCGAGATACTCCTCCGACCCGGGTTCCTTCGCGCGGCCTTCGCAGAGCTCGAAGGCGGGGCCGTAGATGCCGTAGTTGGCGCCCAGCGTAGCGGCCAGGAGGAACCGCGCGGCGAACGCGGGGCGTCCACCCGTCTGCAGGTACTCCGTGAGGATGTCCGGGGTGTTGGGCCACAGGTTGGCCCGGAAGTACTCGCTGACCGGTGGCTCGGACAGCTCGGTGAAGTACTGCGCCAGCTCAGCCGGAGTGTTGCGCCACGCGAAGTACGTGTACGACTGCGTGAACCCGACCTTGGCCAGCCGGAACATGACCTTGGGCCGAGTGAACGCTTCGGCGAGGAGGATCACGTCCGGATGGCCGCGCTTGACCTCCGCGATCAGCCACTCCCAGAA
>DATFVI010000080.1:0-8792 GCA_035260405.1 Candidatus Dormiibacterota bacterium | reverse complement strand
CAGCTTGTTGGCGAGGCTTCCGCCGGGGACGAACTCGATGATCATGTAGGGCACGCCGTCGTGCTCGCCGAAGTCGTAGACGTTGACGATGTTCGGGTGGCGCATCTGGGCGATCGCCTGCGCCTCGTGGCGGAATCGCGCGGTCGAGTCAGGGTCGGGAGCGATCCCCTGCAGGACTTTGACCGCGCCCGTTCGTTGCAGCTGCACATGGTAGGCGCGATAGACGAGACCCATTGCTCCCTGCCCGATAAAGTCCTGGACCTCGTACTGCCCTAGCTTGGTTCCGGGAGCGATCGGCACGGGTCGATTATGAGGTTCGGTCTCCTGGCGACTGCCTTGCTAGGCCACGACGTTTACAGAGTTCGACTGCGGTAGTCCGGGTACGGTGACGTATGCCTGGGGTGTCAGCAACAGAGTTATCAGGACACCGGTCGGCGTGTTGAATTTCACGGTGGTGCTGCTGCCCGCGGCCACCGTAACCGTCACCGCCGCGGTAAAGCCGCCCTGGTGGATCGTGATCGTGGCTGTGCCCGCGTAGTAGTAGTGGAACGTCACGGTGGTGTAGCCGAGCTGAGAGACGGATACCAGAGTGATTGTCGGACTCGGCGTCGGGGGCGGCGGAGTAGGTTTCTGGCTTGGGATCGGGCTAGGTACGGGGCTGGGTGGACGGGTTGGCGTCGGGCTCGGCGCGGGCTGGGAAGTCGGCCTCGGGCTGCTCCCGGGCGTCGGGTTCGAAGTAGGGGTCTGGCCAGGGATCGGGCTCGCGCCAGGGGTGGGGCTCGCGCCGGCGGATGGGGTCGCCGGCGGGCTGGCCCCCGGTGCCGGCAGGACCGTGCCCGCCGCCACCACGTGCAGCGTTTGATGGGCCCGGCATGTCGAATCCCAGCAGAGCTGAACGGTGTGGTCGCCTGGTGCAGTGGTCTCCGGAACCACGATCTCCCGGCTCACCTTGCCTGTGGGGCTGGCGCGGAAAGCGAATAGCTGCACCTGGCTGTGCAGCTGGATCTCCCCAACCTGGTTGGCGGGCACACGGTCGGCCGTCACCAGGACGCGGCCACCTGCGGCCACGGTCGAAGGGCTGATCGCCAGGGTCGGCCCCTGGGCTGCGACCGCTGCGCACACACCTGTGACGAGGAGCACGACCAGCACGAGGATGGCTGCGCCCGCGATCATCAAGGAACGGCGGCGCGGCTTTGTCGGCTGGCCACTGGCTGAGCTTCGCTTGGTGAGGGCCGGCGCGGCCGGCATGGCCATCACCATCGTGGCCGGCGCTCGGTCTCGGGCAGGCGGCGGGGCCACTGCTGCCGCTCCCGCCGGAACCACGGTCTCGCCGGTGGGCAGTGGGACGGTCGGCGGCAGCACGACGCTCTTATCAGCTACCGCGGTCGCGGGTGCGATTTTCGGGATCTTGGCGGTTTCCGGCGACGCCAGGGCTGTTGCGAGCGCTTCGACGAACGCGGTGCAGCTCTCCCAGCGGGCGGCCGGGTCTTTCGCCAGTCCGCGAATCAGCACCGCGTCGACCTCAGGCCCGAGCGACGTGTTGTGAGCGCTCGGCGGCGGAGGCTCTCGGTGGACCTGCGCATAGAGGAGCTCCATCAAGCCCTCGCCGTCGAACGGGATGACTCCGGTCAGCATCTCGTACGCGATCGTTGCGAGCGAATACCGGTCAGCCGCGGGTCCGACCTGGTGTCCCATCACCTGTTCGGGGGCCATGTAGGCGGGCGTGCCGGTCGTAACACCGGTCATCGACTTGAGCGAGGTGCCCTGCATCAGCTTGGCCAGTCCGAAATCGGCGAGGACGGGCGTGTCGTCCTTCTCGAGGAGCACGTTGGCCGGCTTGACGTCCCGATGGACGATCCCGAGCCCGTGTGCGTAGTCGAGGCCCGCGGCGATGCCGCGTAGATATTTCAGGGCCGTGGCCTGGCTCACCGCGCCGTTGTTCAGCCGGTTGGCGAGGCTTCCTCCAGGGACGTACTCGACGATCATGTAGGGCGTCCCCTCGAATTCGCCGAAGTCGTAGACGTTCACGATGTTGGAATGGCGCATCTGGGCGATGGCCTGCGCCTCGTGGCGGAACCTGGCGGTGGTCTCGGGATCTGGGGACAGGGCTTGCAGGACCTTGACGGCGCCCGCTCGTTCGAGCTGGACGTGGTAGGCGCGATAGACCAGGCCCATGGCTCCCTGGCCGATGAATTCCTGGACCTCGTACTGGCCCAATTTGGTTCCGGGCGCGATTGACACGGCTGCTGATTATGTCGAACGGTTTGCCGAACTCGACCTTGCTTAACCGATCTTTGATGCTTGCTTCCAGCCGCCGCGTCCGTTCCGCCGGATGGCGACGAGCCCGGCCAGGATCGAGAGCGCGATCTCGGCCGGCGTCACCGCTCCGAGGTCGAGGCCGACCGGGCTCTGGATGCGCGCGATGACGTCCTCCGGCACCCCTTGGGCGCGCAGCGCCTCCAGGTGGTGGCCGGTGTGACGGCGGCTGCCGACTAGCCCGATGAACCTGGGCTCGGCCGGCAGCAGCGTTTCGAGCGCTGCCACCAGGTCCTCGGCGTCGTGGTCCGTGTGCACCGCGTAGACCTCGGAGCCGAGCACCGGCGCCAGGTCGTCGAGCGAGGTGACCGCCTCCTGCCAGGTCCCGCCCCGCAGGCGGTCCGGCCTGGTCTCCACCAGCACGGTTCGAAAACCCACCTCGGGCGCGGCGCGCAGGAGTGCCCCGGCCACCGGCGTCGCCGCGAACACGACCAAGGTGGGAGCTGCGGCATGCGGCTCGAGGTAAACGTCAATCGAGCCGAGGTCGTGGCGATAGGTGCGGAGCACAGGGGTCCCGGCGGCCGCGATCTCACCAGCGTCGGCCAGCGCTGCGGAGTCGAACTCGCTGCAGCCAAGCGTCCCGGAGAGCGTGGCCGCGCGCGAGAGGAGGATCTTGGCGCCGGGCTGAGACGGTGGCTCGCCGTCCATTTTGATCACCGTCGCCAGGACGACCTCTTCGCCGCGGGCAAGCCGGCGCGCGAGGTCTTGTTCGACGCTAGGCACGGGCGGGTGCGCGCGCCAGTGCCGTGCGGATCATCGACTCAGCGTGCGATACCTCCTCGTCAGTCGTCGAGTAGCCGGTCGTCAGCCTCAGGCTGCCCAGCGCCTGATCGAGTGTGAGGCCCATAGCAAGCAGGACGTGGGACGGGTCCAGCGACCCGGACGCACATGCGGATCCGCTCGAAGCTGAGATTCCTGCCAGGTCGAGCGCCAGCAACAGGTCTTCCCCGCGTCGATCGGCGAACGTGCACGTCGCGAAATTCGGCAGCCGGGACTCAGCGCCGGTGCTTACTCCGCCCAGCTCGACGAGCAGCGCGCGCAGACGGGATGCCTGGCGTGCGGCCACCGCGCCGCGCTCCAGCCGATCGCGCTTCGACGTCGAGAGCGCCGTCGCAACTGCCATCGCCGCACCGACATCTTCCCGACCTGCCCTCCGACCCCACTCCTGCGGACCTCCGTAAAGAAGAGGATCGATTCTCACCCCGTCCTTGACGAAGAGGATTCCGCCTCGGCCGGCGCCCAGCTTGTGCCCGCTGAACGAGACGACGTCCGCGCCCTCGGGCATGCCGATCCAGTGCGGACCGGCGCACGCGTCGACATGCACCAGCGCGCCGACCTCGTGCGCTCGGGCGATGATCGCCGCGATCGGCTGGATGGTGCCGACCTCGTTGTTGGCGAGCCCGATCGAGACCAGGGCGGCCGATGAGGGAATGTCGCCGGGGTCCGCCCGACCGGATGCGTCGACATGCGCCACCTCGACCGAATGGCCTTCGGATTGGAGGCGCCGCACCGCGCCCAGCACCGACTGGTGCTCAGCGGCCCAGGTCACGATTGATCCTCGCTTCGGCTGCCGTCGGGCGAGGCCAAAAAGCGCGAGGTTGACCGCTTCGGTGCCCGAGCTCGTGAACGAGATCTCGGTGCGGTCAGCGCCCAATGCGCGGGCGGCGATGTCGCGGGCCCGATCCAGCGTGGCCCTCGCGGCTCGTCCTTCCGCGTGAGGGCTGGACGGGTTGCCCTCGGGCACGTCGAGAAGCGCGGCCTGGACCTCGGGGAGGACGGGCGCGAACCCCGCGTCGTCGAGGTAAATACGGCTCATGTCGCGGCTTACGGAGTCGCGGCCCGAGGACGTCGACGGATCTTTGGCGACCATTCAGCCCATCTGCGTCGTTGCGGCCTGCGCTTCTCGCTCGTGCATTAGCGGATGCACTCGCTGCGATGCTCGGCCGCGCCTAGCATCTGGGCTGCCTGGTCACCAAATCTCTCGTCGAGGTCTCGGGCCGCGACTCCGACCGCGCTCAGCCGCGGCTGTGGTCCGGTTGGTGGAAGAGCTCTGTGATCGTGCCCTGGAAAGTCTTCAGATAGAGGTGAAGGTCGAGGATCTCGTCGACGGTGATCGGCTCGGCGGCGATCACCGGCTCCGGTTCGGGAATCGCCTTTTCGATCTCTTCGACCGCGCCACCCGCGATCGCCAGCACGACGATGAAGGTCACCTGGCACTGCGCGCACGTGACCTGCAGGTGAAACCTCTCCTCTTCGTGGCTGAGGACCTGGACGTCGCAGCCTTTGAGGCTGCGTCCACAGACCGGGCAGTTGTAGAAGCGGGCTCGGTCGCGGATGAACTCGATGATGCCCATCGCGAGCCCATATTACGCCGCGCGAATTGCCAGACGCGCTCTTAGCGCTTGCCCTCAATGCATGTGCAGCCTGCAGGTCCGACCACCGCCGAGTGAACCGTTCCGGCGGGAAGCACCATCCGATCTCCGGCGTAAAGCTCGATCCGCTTCCTCTCCTCCGCATCGAGAAGGAACATGATCGATCCGGCGACGCAGTAGAGGACTTTCTCATAAGAGTGGCTGTGCGCCGGATAGCGGTCGCCTGGCCCGTTCGACCACGAGTAGCAGCCGGTCGCCTCGCCGCGCAGCCGCGCCATCAGGTCATCGGGAGCCGCCACGCAACCGATTCTAAGATTGCTTCGGTGAAGCCTCGATTCCTCGCCGACTGCAACGTCGGGCGGCTGGCGCGCTGGCTGCGCGCGCTTGGATACGACGCGTCGTACCACGCTCGCATCGGCGACGCTGAGCTCGTCCGCGAAGCGGCCGCCGAGAGCCGGGTGCTGCTCACGCGCGATCGCGACCTGACCAAGCGACGCGCGATCCAGACCGGTGTGGTGCGCGCGGTCCTGATCCGCGACGACGACGTCACCAACCAGCTGCGCCAGGTTTTCGCCGAGCTCGCGCTCGAGCTCGATGAAGCCCTCACCCGGTGCATAGAGTGCAACTCCGAGCTGCAGCCGCGGATGCCGGCTATGGTCGCCGAACGGGTGCCACCCTACGTGCGCCGCACGCAGTCGCGCTACTCGGAGTGCCCCGAGTGCGGCCGCATCTACTGGGCCGGGACACATTGGCAGCGGATGCGCGAGGTCCTCGCGGGGCTGTGAGGGATGTCATGAGGCGCTTGCTCGCCGGGGAGCTGACCGAGGAGGAGGCCGTCTCCGAGCTGCGACAGGTCCAGCTCGAAGAGCTTGGAGGGCGGGCCCGCCTCGACCTCGGTCGGTTCCTGCGCCGAGGTATACCCGAAGTCGTACTGGCATCCGGAAAGATCCCCGAGGATGCCGCGCGGCTGGTCATCGCCATGGCCGAGCGGATGGGCCAGGGTTTGATCAGCCGGATGGCCGCGAACCACCGCGCCGCGCTTCGCGAGCACGCGGTCGCGGCCGGCATGCGAGTCATCGACTACGCCGCGTCGGCGCGAGTGCTGCAGCCTGGATTCGAGCCCGAGGCGATTGGCGGGAAGGTTGGAATCCTGACGGCCGGAACCTCGGACCTGCCGGCGGCCGAGGAGGCGCGGATGGTGGTCGAGGCGTGCGGCCTGGAGGTCAGGCTCGACGCCGACCTGGGCGTAGCGGGCTTGCATCGATTCGTCGGCCCGCTGGCGGCGACGCTCGAATGGGGATGCGACGTGCTCATCGTGGCGGCCGGCATGGACGGGGTGCTGCCGGGCCTGGTCGCGGGCCTCATCGACGTCCCGGTGATCGGCCTCCCGGTCTCGACGGGCTATGGGCGCGGGGGTGCCGGCGAGGCGGCGCTTACGACGATGCTGCAGTCGTGCTCGACAGGACTGGTCGTGGTCAACATCGACAACGGCGTCGGGGCGGGCGCGGCTGCGGTCCTGATGGCTCAGCGCCGGCGGCGGGGACGAACCACTGCGAGCACCGCGAAGACAAGCGCGCCGACGACCAGGAGTGCAAAAAGAGCTGCGGCGATGGTCCAGGAAACCCCCGGCCCGCCGGGTAGGGCGAAGAGCAGCGCCAGGACGAGGACTGCGACCAAGACGCCGGCCAAGAGCCAAGGGAAGCCACGTCGCGGGCGTCCATAGAAGAACATCCATAACGCCCCCGGTCGTTTCTTAGGCGTGTTCATAAAAGGAGCGGGACCTCGCTGAGCGAAGAGATCGTCGGCACGCCGTCCGGTGGGGGTTCCTCGGCGTGGGCCGTGAAAATCACCGCCCGCATTCCTGCCGCGCGCGGCCCCTCGTAGTCCTCGCGCACCCGGTCGCCCACGAACAGAGCGTGCGGCGCGTCGACCCCGATGGCATCCAGCGCCGCGCGGTAGACCTCGGGCGCCGGCTTGCGACGGCCCAACTCGCTCGAGAAGACGATCGCGTCGACCATCTCGCTGATCCCGTTTGAGTCAACCTGGCGTCGCATCATCTCGGGTGGGAATGGGGCGTTCGAGCAGACTCCGCGCTTGATCCCATGGGCGCCGAGCCACGACAACACCTGCAGTGCATCCGGGTCGAGCCTTACGGCGCGGTCCCAGCACTGCTGCTCCGCGTCGAGGATGTCGTGCAGCAGGCCATCCGATAGCGCCAGCCCGGCTTCCGCCCAGCTTGCGCGGTAGACGTTCATGTACTCCACCTCGTCCTCGCTTGTGCTGCCGATGATTTTCTCCAGCGGCAAAAGAACGTGTTCGAGGATGGCCCTGGCGCCCGGTGCGCGCCGGCCATGCTCAGCCTCGATCCGCGGGCGGAACTCCCGGATCACCTCCAGGAGATCCTCTGTCGGGTAGTCGAACGTGACAAGGGTGCGGCCGTAATCGAACAGCACGCCTAGCGTGGACTCGGTTTCAATTTCCGACATCCGCATATCCTGATGCGCGTGGGGAAAGCGAAACGCCTGACGCACCTCGATGCGCGTGGTGCGGCGCGTATGGTCGACGTCGCGGCTAAGGCTTCGACCGTGCGCGAAGCGCTTGCCGAGTGCGTGGTGCGCATGGTGCCGGCCACGCTCCGAGCCGTCAAGACGGGCACGGCCAAAGGCGATGCGCTGCAGGTCGCCCGGGTGGCGGGCATCATGGCCGCGAAGCGCACGCCGGACCTCATCCCCCTCACCCATCCGCTTCCCCTTACGAGCGTCGCGGTCGACTTCGAGTTCGTGCGCGGCGGCGTGCGCGTGCTGGCGCGAGCTCGCGTCACTGGCCAGACCGGCGTCGAGATGGAGGCGCTGATGGCCGCGGCCGTCGCGGGCCTCACCCTCATCGACATGACCAAAGGCGTCGAAAAGGGTGTCTACCTCGAGACCGTCCGGCTCCTGGAGAAATCCGGTGGCCGTTCTGGGACGTGGAAGCGTGAAACGGAGTCCGAGTCGCCCCACCGGCGCTCCGCGCCACCTCCCCGGCGAGCGGGGAGGATATGAGCAGGGCTTACGTCATCACCGTCAGTGACGGGGTTTCGGCCAGGACAAGGGAGGACGAAAGCGGTCGGGCGCTGGTGCGAATCTTGAAAGACGCCGGCTTTGAGGTTTCGGAAGCCGTTGTGGTGCCGGATGAAGAACAGCGCGTCGCGGACGCGATCGTGGCGGCCGCTGACAAGGGCGCCGATGTTGTGGTCACCACCGGCGGAACGGGTCTCGGTCCGCGCGACGTGACTCCGCAGGCGACTTCCGGCGTGATCGACTTCGAGGTGCCCGGCCTCGGCGAAGCGATGAGACGCGCGGGCGCGGCGAGCACGCCGATGGCGGCGCTGTCCCGCTCGATGGCCGGGGTGCGAGGAAAGACGCTGATCATCAACGTGCCTGGAAGTCCGAAGGGCGCAGCCGAATCCCTGGAGGCGATCCTGCCGACGCTGGCCCACGCGATCAAACTCCTTCACGGCGACACGAAACACTGATGAACCCGCTCCCACCGATCCGGACCGGCATCTGCGACCTGGATGCGGCCGATACGTGCGTTGGCACTTGCGCTCCGGTCCTCACGCATCCACGGGATGCGCTCCGGTCCGGTGCTCGTGCCGCCTTCGTCTCGACCGCCCCAGGCCGCATCTGCTCGGCCCGGCCAGTGGGATCGGGTTCTTGAACCTGAACTCGGATCTCGGGGAAGGGGCGGGCGAGGACGAGGCGATCCTGGCCCACGTCGACAGCGCGTGCGTCGGCTGCGGCGTGCATGCCGGCTCGGCATCGATCAGCATCCAGACCGTGGCCCGCTGCCACGCGCTCGGCGTCGAGGTGGGCGCCCATCCCGGGTACGACGACCGCGCCAACTTCGGCCGCGTCGAGGTGCCGATCTCGGTCGAGGAGATCGAAGCCCTTGTCGCGTTTCAGGTGGCGGGCCTGGCGTCACTCGGTCCTGTCGGCTTCATCAAGCTTCACGGGGCCGTGTACCACCGCTGCCAGGTCGACCGCGCAGCCGCCGACGCTGTGGCTCGCGTTGCGAAGCGGCACGGCGCCGGCCTGGTCGGCCAGCCCGGTTTCGAAATCATCG
>DATFVI010000079.1:0-2770 GCA_035260405.1 Candidatus Dormiibacterota bacterium | reverse complement strand
TTTGCATTGCCGTCGCCGGCGACGACGGTGACGAATATCTCGGGATAGAACGCATCAGTCCCGGACTCCGTGAAATATTTGCCCGTGGCGAACTCCAGGCGGTAATCGCCCGCCGCCACCGATCCGTGGGACAGGTCCTTGACGCGGCCGTCGGCGTCAGTGATCGCGCGTTCGACGACCGACCAGTCGCCATCCGCGCCGCGCCGCCGCAGGGTCACGGCAAGTCCGGCCGCCGGGCGGCCGCGAGTCGTGTCGAGGACGTGGGTGGAGATGATCAATCGCTCACCATCCGCGCAAGGCGCATGCGCGCGATCTTGCGGTGCTCCGCGGCCGCGACCCGCGCCTCGGTCACGGGGTCGTTGTCCATCCGCGCCAGCAGCGTGGCCAGGATCTCGTCCGCGCTCTTGCCCGCCGCCGCGATGAGAAAGACGTGTCCGAAGCGCGCTTCGTAGCGGCGATTCGCCTCGGCCAGCCGAGACTGGACGTCGTCGCTCACCTCTCGCACGCCCCTCTGCTCCCGCTCGGAAGCGTCAGGCGAGCTGCCCCCGCTTTCGCCGATCCGCGGGTGGCCCTGGAGAGCCTCGGCCCAATCCGATGGGGCGAGGTCCGCCCATGCCCGATCGGCGGCGTCAAGCAGCGCGGGCAGATCGGCGTAAGGCCATCCTGAGGCCACCTCACGGCACCAATTCCGCGAGGCGAAACAGGAAAAGAGCCTGCGCTCGGCATCATTCAACCCCCAGCGGCACCAGCTCGAAGCGTTCCACGTCGACGAGTCCGCGATCGGTGATCTTCAGCTCAGGTATGACCGACAGGGCGAGGAAGCTCAACGTCATGAATGGCGCGGCCATCGTCACGCCCATCCCGGCCAGGCGCTGCTCCATCGAGCGGAGGCGCTTATGCACGAAGGCGAGCGGCTGATCGCTCATCAATCCCGCCACCGGCAGCGCCAGCTCCTCCACCACATGACCTCCCTCGGCGATCACGATGCCACCTCCCAGCGCGGCTAGTCGCTGCGCGCAGGCCGCCATGTCAGCATCATCGACGCCCAGGACGACGACGTTGTGCGCGTCGTGCGCGACCGTCGAAGCAAAGGCGCCTCGCTCGAGCCCGACGTCGGTCGCAAAGCCCAGGCCGGCGCGGCCGCTCGCGTGGTGACGCTCGAGCACGGCGATCTTCACGAGGTCGCGCTTCGGGTCCGCAACTATGCATCCGTCGCGAGTGGCCGGTTCGACCAGCTCGACCCCTGTCAGGAGCTGCGACGGGATGACCTTGATGACCCTGATACGACGTGGGCCCGCGCTCACATGAAAGGTCGAGGCTGTGACGTCCGCCAGGTGAACGGTCTGCCGGACCCACTCCGGCACCTCGAGCTTGACGAACCTCGGCGCCGCGCCTCGTTTGAGCACCTGGCGCGGGACGAATGAGGTCAGGTCGTCCAGGACCAGGATGTCCGCCTGGTAGCCCGGGGCGATCGCGCCCAGGTTCCGGAGCCGGTGATAGATCGCCGGGTGGATCGTCGCCATGACCAGGGCATCCTCTGGCGTTATGCCCTCCTCGACCGCGACCCGCACCATCTGGTTGATGTGACCCTCCTCGACGATGAAGCTCGGCTCGCGATCGTCGGTGCAGAACATGCAGCGCGCGGGCCCGTAGCGCTTGACCAGCGGCAAAAGGTCGCGCAGGTTGCGAGCGATCGACGCCTCGCGAAGCATCACCCACATGCCCAGCCGGCGCTTCTCCAGAGCCTCCTCGAAGGTGGTGGCTTCGTGGTCGGAGCGGACGCCCGCGGCGATGTAGGCGTTGAGGGCCGGCCCGCGGACACCGGGCGCGTGGCCGTCCACGTGGTCTGTGAGGCCGGTCTGCAGCTTCGCAACCTCGTTGGGGTCGCCGGCGATCACCCCGGGAAAGTTCATCATCTCGGCGATGCCGATGACGCGCCGGCGCCGGAGCAGGCCTTCGATGTCGCCGGTGGTGAACGACCGGTGCGGCGACTCGAACTTCGACGCGGGCACCGACGACGAAGCCATGACGAATACGTCGAGCGGAAGGCCTGCGCAAGAGTCGAGCAGCCAGTTGATCCCGTCTGTGCCGAGCACGTTCGCGATCTCGTGCGGGTCCGCGACGACGGCCGTGGTTCCCTGCGGCAGGACGGCCCGCGCGAACTCGTCCACGGTCAGCTTCGACGACTCGATGTGCATGTGGGCGTCGATGAACCCGGGAACGAGGTAGGCGCCCCCCACATCGATCCGCTCGGAGCCGTCATATTTGCCCAGCCCGACCACGTGGCCGTCGGCGATCGCCACGTCCACCTCGAGCCACTCCTTCGTGAAGACCGAGAGCACCCGGCCGCCGGACAGGACGAGGTCGGCAGGCTCATCCCCGCGGGCGACGGCCATCCAGCGCGGATCCATGCGGGTCAGGATAGTTCGGCCGTGCGGAAAGCATTCCGCACGCTTGGCGCCAGCCGCGCGGTTTCGAGGGCCGAATTCCGCGCGCTTGGCGTCAGCCGTGCGGTTTGGCGTCTGGCTTCAGGAAGTCCACGGCCTCCTCGCGGCCGTCCCAGACCACCGTGGTCTGGGCGGGTTCTGTGCGGGCCACCACCTTGCCGCCTCGCAGGACGAGCTTGCGTGGGGCCACGAGGCGGATCGCGTCGATCTCGGTCGGCGCCGCGAACGCGCAGAGGTCGGCTTTGCAGCCCGGCTCGAGGCCGTAGCCTTCAAGGCCGAGGGCGGCGGCAGGGTTGACCGTGATCATGTCGATCAGGGTGCGG
>DATFVI010000078.1:0-3883 GCA_035260405.1 Candidatus Dormiibacterota bacterium | reverse complement strand
CGAGAAAACATTTGACGGCGCGCAGCTCGCCGAGGTCCTGGCCGCAGCACTGGCTTCGGTGAAAGATCTCGGCACGGCATCGCTCGGCGACAAGACGATGGTCGACGCGCTCGAGCCCGCCGTCGAAACGCTGCGTTCCAGGATCGCAGCCGGCGAGCCGGTTGCCCAGGCGGTCGACGAAGCCGCAGAGGCGGCGGAAGCCGGCATGCGCTCGACGATCCCGCTGCAGGCGCGGAAAGGCCGGGCGTCATATCTCGGCGAGAGGTCGGTCGGCCACCAGGATCCGGGGGCGACGTCGACCGCGCTCATCCTGCGAGCTCTTCAACGGGCGGTCGCTTCGAAGCAGTAGTGAGCGAGCACGCCTTGCGCGGAGTCAGCGCCGCGCCGGGCGTAGCGAGTGGCCAGGCGGTGGTCCTGGACCGGCCCCGACCACGCGCAACTAAAGCCGTCGCTCCGCCGGCACGGGGTCGCGAGGCCGAGCGCGCGAGGGCGGCGCTCGAGAGTTCCGGCGCCGAGCTGCAGGAGATCGCTTCCCGCTTACGAGCGAGCGGTCGGGATGATGAGGCGACCATCGTCGAGACCGGTGTGCTCATGGCCGCGGATTCAAGCTTGATGAAGCTTGTCGACTCTCTCGTCATGGAGTCGGGGTTGCACGCTGCCGCCGCCTTGGCGAGGGCGGCCGACCAGATCGCGACGGACCTCGCGAACCTGGGCGACCCAACTCTCGCGCTGCGCGCGGACGACGTGCGCAGCCTGGGACGCCGTGCGGCCGCGCACGCCGCGGGAGAGCGAGCCGCATTGGCGGGGGGCGTGCTCATAGCGAAATCTCTCGGTCCGGCCGACGTGGCGGAACTCAATCCGACCGGGATCGCCCTGGTCGGCGGCGGCGTGACCGCGCACGCGGCGATTGTTGCGCGCTCGCTGGGGATTCCGATGGTGGTTGCGCTCGGCGACGATGCCCTTGCGGTCGAGGACGGGGAGGAGGTGATCCTCGACGGCGATGCGGGGTTGCTGGTTCGCCATCCGGCTGCGATGCGTATGGCGGCGGCTCGCGAGCATGGAAAGCACAGGCTGGCGGCCCGCGAGACCGCACGGGCGCGGCGGCTGGAACCCGCGGTGACGAGGGACGGAAAACGAATCACGGTGCTCGCCAACGCCGCGAGCGTGGCCGAGGTGATCGAGGCGGGCGAGCAGGGAGCCGAAGGCGTCGGGCTGCTCCGCACGGAGCTTGGGTTCCTCGATGCCCACGCATGGCCGTCTTTCGAAAAGCAGGTCGCGTTCTTGACCCCGATCCTTGCGCGGCTCGCGGGCCAGGTGGCGACCGTGCGACTTCTCGATTTCGGAGGTGACAAGACCCCGCCGTTCCTCCGCGGGGCGACCGGTAGGGGAATCGAGCTGCTGCTGGAGGCTCCGGCGCAGCTGACGACCCAGCTGGCCGCGATTCTGATCGCCGGCGCCAAGACAAGGCTGCGCATCCTGGTTCCGATGGTCACCAGTCCGCTCCAGGTCACTGCGGTGCGCGAGGCTCTCGAGGCCGCCCTCGACGGGCAGCCCGCACCTCAGGTAGGGTCGATGATCGAGACTCCGGAAGCCGCCCACCGCGCTGACGAGATCGCGCGGGTGTCCGACTTTCTCAGCCTCGGTACCAACGACCTCACGCAGCTCGTGCTCGGGCTGGACCGGGAGCAATCCAGGACCGCCCCGGTGACCGACCTCAGGGTGTTGCGACTCATCGATGTGACGATGCGGGCAGGTCACGCCGGGGCTGTTCCCGTCGACGTGTGCGGCGAAGCAGCGTCGGATGCGATCGCGATGCCGATCATGATCGGGATGGGCGCGGACGAGTTGAGCGTGGCCGCGGCGCGGGTCGGGGAGGTGCGGCAGCGGATTCGGGACGGAGAGTTCGCGACGTTCCGAGCCGAGTCGGATAAGTGGCTACTCGGCCAGCCCGCTGACACAGCTCGAAAGGGCCGCTAGCGCGTCGGGCGCGTCATCGCCTTCGGCGCTCAGGCGCAGCACGGTGCCACCGACCGCTCCGAGCGCCAGCACGGCGAGGATGCTCTTGGCGTCGGCGACCTTTCCATCCAGCGCGACAGTCATCCGCGACCTGAAGAGCAGCGCGGTCCTCACAAACGTGGCCGCCGGCCTGGCGTGAAGGGCGACGCCCGCGGGAAGCGCGACGGTCGATTCAGAACTTGCTGGCACCACGAGCTTCCTCCGCCGCTTTCGCCACGTCCTCGAGCGACTGGCCGGCCGAAGACATGACAGCGGCAGCCACGGCTCCCTCGACGAATGGGGCGTCGACCAGCCGGACGTGGCCGTTGGCTTTGCCCTCGAGCAGGTGGCGCACGGTGAGGACCGAGCTCCCGAGGTCGGCGAGCACCACTACCCCGTGGCCGGAGTCGGCGCGAGCGATGGCTTCCCGCACGGCGTCCCCGCTGGTGCCAAGCGAACCACCGGGTCCGCCGCCCGCGGGTTCGATTTTGACCTCCGCGCCGGCGACCTGGGAGGCCAGGTCGGCCAGGCCTCGGGCCAGTTCCCGGCTGTGGGAGACAAGTACAATCCCGACCAAATTCGATCTTCCCCGGCGAGGTTGAACGCGCCCCGCATTCGCGTTTCCGGACGACGGCTGTAGTCTACACTACCGACAGGAATTCAGCAATGCCGAATAATGCGAAAGAAAGGCGTACGTCCATCCAGTCGATCGACCGCGCCACGGCGATCCTCAAGGCATTGGCCAGCGGGCCCCGCCGGCTCGGCGTAAGCGAGCTCGCCGAGCGGCTTGGGTTGGCCCGTCCGACCGTGCACGGGCTGCTCCAGACTCTGCAGTCTCACGGTTTTGTCGAGCAGGACAGGAACTCCGAGAAGTACCAGCTCGGTCCTGGCCTACTGCAGCTCGGATACTCGTACCTGGACCTGAACGAGCTGCGCGCGCGCTCGATCGCCTATGCGGATCGCCTCGCCGTGCGCACCAGCGCGGCCGTCCGCGTCGGCGTCATGCACGGGGCGAGCGTCGTGGTGGTGCACCACGTATTCCGTCCGGACACGGCATTCGGCGTCCTCGAGGTCGGCCTGCAGCTGCCTCTCCATGCGAGCTCGCTGGGCAAAGCGATCCTTGCGTTCTCGCCGGCCCAGGTGATCGACGACCTGCTCGCAGAGCCCCTTCCGCGCCTCACCAAGCAAACCCTTGATGCGGCGGGCCTGCGCGCCGAGTTCGCGACGATTCGAGACCAGGGCATCGCCACCGAGCGCGACGAGGCGGTGCTTGGCGAGTCGAGCGCCGCCGCCCCGATCTTCGACCACGGCGGAAGCGCGGTGGGCGCGATCGGTGTGGTCGATTCCACCGAACGGTTATTTCCAAAGGGCCTGGCCAAAGGGGTCGCTGCGTCGGTTGGAGAGGCCGCTCGCGGGGTCTCACGTGAGCTGGGCGCGCCGCGCTGGCCTAACGCAGCTGAAGCTTAGTCGGGGCAGCCGGTTCGCCGGTGCGTTGATAATCGTGGTGAATGAGGCTTGATTGGGCGCTGCTCGCCAGCGCCGCCGAGGGTCCTCCGAACGGGCTCGTCTACATCCTCGGCGCAGGCATCGACACGCTCTGGCGCGAGCAATACCCCGCGCCGTTTGGAGGCGCGATGGTCCTTCGACTGCTGACCAGCCGCCTGGAATCGGAGCGGCCTCACACGATCGAGGTGCATTGCAGCGACGAGGACGGACGGCCCGTGCTCCAGCAGCCGATCGTCCTCACGATTCCGGCGCGACAGGTGCCACCTGACCATCCGCATGGATGGGACATGGCGGCACACATCGTGATCAACCTGAACGGGGTGGCCATCGCGCAGAAGGGCTTCTACAACTTCGAGATCCTCGTCGACGACCAGCAGGTGCG
>DATFVI010000077.1:0-2974 GCA_035260405.1 Candidatus Dormiibacterota bacterium | reverse complement strand
GTCTCGGCCGCCTCGCGCACGCGCTCCTGGTTGATCGGGCGGCCTCGCTTCTCTTCCATCCACATCCGCGCACCTCCCGCGCCGCAGCAGAAGGTGCGCTCTCGGTTGCGCGGCATCTCGATCGCTTTTCCTACCGCGGCCACCAGCTCGCGGGGCTCTGAGCGAACGTCGTTGTGCCGGGCGAGATAGCACGAATCGTGATACGTGATCTTTTGCTCGCCGGCCAGCGGGTTCAGCTTTCCCTCTCGAACCAGCTCGGCGAGGAACTCAGTGTGGTGCACGACCTCGTAGTGGCCGCCGAAGTCCGGGTACTCGTTGCCGATGGAGTTGAAGCAGTGCGGGCACGTGGTCACGATCTTCTTGATTCCCGCGCCGTTGAGAGTGCCCACGTTCTCGCCGGCGAGGCGCTGGAAGGTGTATTCGTCGCCCATGCGGCGAGCCGGGTCTCCGGTGCACGCTTCGCGCGGGCCGAGGATCGCGAAGTCGACGCCGGCCGCCAGCATGAGCTTGGCCGTCGAGACGGCGCCCTGTCGCGCGCGTTCGTCGAAGGCGGGCGCGCAGCCGACCCAGAACAGGACATCCGGTGCCGGATCGCCGGGCTGCAGCACCCGGACTCCAAGCCCGTCGGCCCAATGTGTGCGGTCGGCCTGCGGCTTGCCCCAGGGATTCGATGACCGATCTACGTCTCGCAGCATCGACCCGGCTTCTTCCGGGAACCTCGACTCGACCATGACCAGGTTGCGGCGGAGGTCGATGACGTGGTCGATGTGCTCGATGCCGACGGGGCATTCGCGCACGCACGCTCCGCAGGTGACGCAGTCCCAGACGATGTCGTCGGTTACGGCGTTCGGCACGATCGGCGGCGGCGTGTAGGAGGCGTCCGCCAGCGCTTTCGGGCCCTCGGCCATGGCCTGGTCGCGGATCGCCATGATCAGCAGCTTTGGCGATAGCGCTTTGCCCGTCGCGTAAGCGGGGCAGACGTCCTGGCAGCGCCCGCACTCGGTGCAGGACATGGTGTCGAGGGTTTGCTTCCACGTCATGTCGGTGACTCGGGCCGAGCCGAATCGCATGTCGGCTTCGGGCTGCTCGAAGTCGATCGGCTCGAGCCGACCGCGGGCGCGGGTGCGGCCGAAGTAGACGTTGAGCGCGGCGACCACGATGTGCAGGTGCTTGGAGTAAGGCAGGTAGACCAGGAAGCTGAGGATGATCAGGACGTGGGCCCAGACAGCGGCCCGCTCGAGGTAAGGAATCAACGCGCCATGCAGGAGCTTCGCGATCGAGCCTGAGATGGGCGCCCAGCTTGCCGGGTAGTCGTTCAGCCCCAGCGCGATCTGCGAGGAGTGCCAGAGGAAGAGCGTGATGACGATGCCGGCGATCATGGCCAGGATCAAATCCGCCTCGCCGATGTGGCTGCCCACAAAGCGCTTCGGACGCTGCACCTTGCGGATGACGAATGCCGTGAGGACCCCGGCGAGGACCAGCAGCGCGAACACGTCGACGAGCAGCGCGTACCAACCCTGGGCGCCGAGCCACGGCAGGGTCGCGTGCGGATCGACCGCGCCGATCATCGCGATGAGGATCGTCGGGAAGAGGACGAGGAATCCCCAGAAGATCGCGGCGTGCATCAGCCCCGGCAGGAGGCGCTGCAGCAGCTTGCTCTGCCCGACGACCACGACCGCTTCCGCCTTCGCGCGGGCGGGCACGTCTCCGAAGCGAGCCGCGGGCTTTCCGGCGCGGACAAGACGGTAGAGCAACAGCGCGCGTCGTCCGAAGAGCGTGGCTGAGACGACGAGTGCAGCGGCGAGCGCGATGGCATCGATCGCGATCAACGCCGGTTGCGGATCTCAGCTGAGATTGCCGGCACGATCTCCTTGAGGTCGCCAACCACGGTGTAATCGGCGTTTTGCATCATCGGCGCCTGGGGGTCGGAGTTGATCGCGACGATGCGCTTCGCCCCTTTTAGTCCGGCCATGTGCTGCGTGGCGCCCGAGATGCCGCAGGCGATGTAGACGTCGGGCGCGACCTTGGTCCCGGTCTGTCCGACCTGATCGGTGTGCGGCCGCCAGCCCGCGCTGGTCACCGCGCGCGAGCATCCGACCGCGGCGCCAAGCAACCCGGCCAGCTCCTCGATGATGGCGAAGCCCTCTTTCGATCCGACTCCTCTCCCGCCGCTCACGATCACCTTTGCCGTTGTCAGCGACACCCCGCCGCTGGACGGATCGACGTGGCCGGAAACCCGGACCACCTGGTCGCGTTCGTCAAGGCTCGAGACCAGGGGTTTGACGTCGACATCGGTAGGTTCCGGGCCCGCTTCGATCGGAACCGTGTGCGGCGCGACGCTGATCAGGGGCCGCGCGCTGTGCAGGACCGCGTCCTCGAGGAGGCTGCCGCCCCACCGCAGCCTTGTCACCGTTACAGGCGGCACGGGGGCGACCGCAACACAGTTCGCTGCGAAAGGAAGTCCAGTGCGAGCTGCCAGCCGGGCCATCACCTCATTCCCGCGCTCGGTGCCGGCGGCGAGGACTGCCGAAGCCTCAAGCGCATCGGCCGCCCGCTGAAGGACCGTGGCCAGGGCGTCAGGCGAAAAAGGGTCGAAAACGTTCATGTGTACGGCAAAAAGCGGCTCGCCGAACTTTCGGGCGACGGTCAGCGTCTGCCGCGAGGCGTCGCCTGGCTCCATCAGGACCAGCACGCTCACAGCGCACCCGTCTTCTGGAGCAAGTCGACGACCGCCGTCGCTGCGGCCGCGCCATTGCCAAGCGACTCGGCGCGGCGTCCCTGTCCGGCTGGGATGGCCAGGTTGATGAGCTCAAGGCGAGGGCCGGGGCGGGACGGCGTGCTGACCGCGACGGGCTTGGTGCGCGCCCGCATCTTTCCGGGCACCGACGGGTAACGCGGAAGGTTGAGGCCCTCCTTCACGGTGAGCACCGCGGGCAGCGGTACCACGTACACGTCGCGACCGCCCTCGACCTCC
>DATFVI010000076.1:0-14220 GCA_035260405.1 Candidatus Dormiibacterota bacterium | reverse complement strand
GCGGCGGTGCCGTCGGAGCGTGTAGCGCATCCGTCGATCATCAGCACCCTGTTTCCGCATCTGCCGCATCGTCGCGGCGGGGCGTTCCGGTGGGCGCTCATCGCCGGCAGCGCCGCCGTGCTCCTGCTCGCCTCGCTGCACCTGTTCGCGCCGGCGACCATCGCGGCGACGTTCCTCCTGCCCGTGCTCTACCTGCTCTACCTGTACGAGGTCGAGGTCTACGAGGACGAGCCCTGGCTCCTCATCGCGGCCACGATGGTGACGGGCGCTGTGCTCGGTTACGCCTTCACGATGATCTCGGGTGACGCGGTGTCGCGCCTGAACCTGACCGGGGACAGGGAAAACGCCTTCGTGCTGGCGGGCGTCGCGATTCCGATCGTGGCGCAGGCGCTGATGCTCGCCGGTCCGCTGTTCCTCTACCTCATCAGACCTCGCTATCGCGAGCCGCTCGACGGTTTCACGTTCGGCGCGGCGTCCGCGCTCGGCTTCACCGTGATGAGCTCGCTCGTTTCGTTCTGGCCGCTTATCCAGGGTCCGCTCGTGGCCACCGGCGCGCCGCTCGACTGGTCGCTCCGGCTCCTGCGCGCTGGCCTCCTCGTGTCACTGGTCAACGCGAGCACGACCGGGCTCGTCAGTGCGGCGGTCTGGCTTCATCGGTACGATCGCCGCCGCGCCGGATTGCCCTGGACGACCAGCATCCTCGCCACCTCGATCGTCGCGACCGGCGCGCAGGTTGTGATCGGGATGCTTGGCTTCGCGATTTCCGACCTCGTCGCCTCCACAGCGGTGCTGCTGCTCGCGACCCTCGCCCTCCTTCTATATGTGAGGCTGGTCATCCACCAGGCTCTCCTCGTCGAAGGAGCCGAGCACGAGATCGGCCCGGACGCCCCCTGTCCCGAGTGTCATCGCGTCGTGCCCACCATGGCCTTCTGCCCAGCATGTGGGGCGGCGCGGGCGGCCGGTACCAAGCAGGGTCGCAGGCGGGCAGGCGGCGTGGCTTAGATGGCGGTGCAAACGCGATATTGCGGTCGTTGTGGAGCGCCGCAGCCCTTCGGCGCGACATTCTGCGGACGCTGTGGCGCCCCTCAACCGGCGGCGGTTGCGGCGGCAGCGCCCGTCTACAGGTACCCGGTTGCGCCGCACGTGCCGTACCGCACCGCGCGCCAGTGGAGGGGCTCGCAGATTGCGGTCGCGGGCGGGTTGCTCGCGATCCTCGCCATCGTGACGGTGGCAATCACCATCTTCGCCGTGTCGCACGCTCTCGGAGGAACGCACAACACCTGTACGCAAAACTGCGCTCCGAAGTTCGTCACACCGCTCCCGGAATCGGCCACGTTCCACAGCTCGGCGCTCGGATTCGAGGTCGACTACAACGCCGCATGGTCCGTGCGCAGCCAGGACGCCAACGGGATCTCGCTGGGTACCAAGCTCGGACTGGTCACGATCGTCGGATCCAGGGGCGGCCAGCCTCTCACCCAGGTGCTCCAGTCCACCGTGGCCGCGCTTCCCACCGCGCAGTGGCAGGACGTGACGCAGGTCTCGGAGCTGAAGGGCGCTCACATCGGCGACCAGAACGGCATCGGCGCGGTGTATTCCGCCAACCTGATCGGGACCAACTCAACCTCGGCACAGGTGCGCTTCGCGGTGATCGTGGCCTCGCGCGGAGGAGTCACGGTTGTCTTCTTCGCGGCGGACTCCGCCGACCCGAAGCACGCGCCCAACGGCATACCCGAGGGCCAATCGTTCGACTACGTGTGCTCGGAGTTTCGCTGGACTGGAAGCGCCTGAGACGCCTCCGGGGTCAGGTTCCGGACTTGGACTTGATGAGCTCCCAGGCCGTACGCACGTCTTCCAGGGTCGTGCGCAGGTTGCCGATTGCGATGCGCAGTGCGTAAACGCCGCGCACGTCGGTATGCGAGATCAACGCCACCCCGGAGCGATTGACCTCATCGTGAATTCGCTGGTTGACGGCGTCGCCCCCTCGATGGCGGAACACGACCGTCGAGAACGGCGACGGGGCGAGCAGCTCAAAGTCAGGATCAGCCTCGATCCAGGCCCGCAGCTCCCGCGCCATCCCGATTTGAGCCGCAATGCGACGGCGCGCTCCATCGATGCCGAAGGCTCGGAGCACGAACCAGAGCTTGAGCCCTCGAAACCGGCGGCCCAGCGACGATCCGTAATCCATCAGGTTCCGCACCTGGTCCGCCTCGGAAGTCTCGAGATACGCCGGGGTGATGCTGAACGCGCTCTTCAACAGCTCCTCGCGCCTGCAATAGAGGACGCTGCAGTCCATCGGAGTGAAGAGCCACTTGTGTGGGTTGATCACAAGCGAGTCGGCATGCTCGCAGCCGGCCAGCACCCAGCGGTGGCTGTCCAGGACGGCGGCCGCCCCGCCGTAGGCTGCGTCGACGTGCAGCCACAGGCCCTCGGCCCGGCAGATTGCCGCGATCTCGGGCACAGGATCGACCGCTGTAACTGAGGTCGTGCCGACGGTGGCCACCACGGCGAACGGCAGATGGCCGTCACGCCGGTCGCGCTCGATCGCATTCCTAAGCTCGCTCGGGTCCATGCGAAATGCAGAATCCGTGCGGACCTTGACGACATTGTCCTGACCAACGCCCAGGACGATGCCCGCTTTCTCGACAGATGAATGCGATTCCTCGGAGGTGTACAGGCGGAGCCTGGCGGCAGGCATTCCTCGGCGCCTGATCTCGGCCTCTGGCACGGCCTCTCGAGCCGCTGCCAGCGCATAGAGAGTGCTGGACGATGCTGTGTCGTTGATGACGCCGGAAAAACCCTCCGGCAAACCGATCGCCTGACGCAGCCAGTCGCACGCGACCTCTTCGACCTCCGTCGCCGACGGCGAAGTCCGCCACAGCATCCCGTTGACGTTCAAGGCGGCGATCAGCAGCTCGGCGAGGATGCCGGGCGCAGAGCCCGTGATCCCGAAATATCCGAAGAACCGCGGATGGTTCCAGTGTGTGATTCCGGGCAGCACGAGGCGTTCGAAGTCCGCGAAGATGGCATCGAGTGCCTCGCCCTGTTCGGGCGGCATCGTGGGCAGGCTGCGGCGGATGTCCCCTGGCGAGACCTGGGACAGGACAGGTCGTTCCCCGACCGTGTCGAGGTAATCACCGGCCCATTCGACGGCGCGATGGGCTGCCGCGCGGAATTCCTTTGTATCGATGTCGCCCAACCGGCCGGCCGAGATCTCGGATCGGCTCATGTCGTATCCGGCAAATCAAAGCTGATGTCGTAGACGCCGCCGCTGAGCCTGGCGTGGTGGATCCAGCCCATCTTCCTGAGCAGACCCAGCATCTGCTGGTTCTCCGGTAGGACGATGAGCGTGAAGGTCTTGATGCCGTGTTCTCGAGCCGCGCGAGCGAGGATCGCAAGGAGCGCTCCACCAAGACCTCGATGCTGGAATTCGTCCACGACCGCCACGGCGACCTCGGCCACGTCGGTGCCCGGCACCCGGTCGTAGCGCGCGACGCCGAGGATGCGCTCTTTGCCGGTCGGCTTGTTTGAAGTCGCGACCAGCGCAAATCGATCCTTCTGGTCCACCACGGCAAGCCGGTGGGCGAGCGCCTCCGGGAGCCGCTTCAGCGGCGAGAAGAACCGGAAGTAGACGCTTCGCTCGGACATCGCTGCGACCGCCTCGTGCAGGAGCGGCTCGTCCTCCGGCGCGATCGGCCTGATGTGGACCCTTGTCCCGTCTTCGAGGTCGAGCTCCCGCGGCTGGAAATGCGGCGCCGGCACCGCTACAAGGTAGCGGCCTATAGCATCCGGGATGCATGACCGCGTCCCTCGAGCAGCGATGGCGCAACCTCGGCATGGCCGCGGGCGCCGTGACCGCGGGATTGTTCGCGGTCTTCGACCTCTACCAATGGGCCCTTGCGTACAGCGGGGACAGGTTCCACAACGACTTCACCTTCTACTACGCGGCGGCCCGGATCGGGCTCGCCCACGGCTGGGCGTCGATCTACGACCTCAACCTTCAGCAGGTAGAGCTCAACGCCATGGGATCGGGCATCACGATCGCGCAGCTCGCTCGCTACATCAGCCCGCCGCCGGTCGCGTGGGCCGCGCTCCCGATGACGCTGCTCCCTTACACCGGCGCCTACTGGGCCTGGAGCGCACTCCTCGTGATTGCTCTCGTCGTGACATGGCGAATCGCCTCTCCGGGCCATGGAAGATGGCGCCTCGTCCACCTGGCGGCCGCGATCGGCTGGCTGCCCGTCATCTACGGATTACAGCTCGGGCAGCCCGGCATCGTCGTGGCCCTCGGAGTGGCAGCCTGCTACGCATTGTTGAGAGCCGATCGTCCTCTTTTGTCGGGCATCGCTCTCGGGACGATCGCCCTGAAGCCTCAACTTGCGTTCCTGGTTCCAGCCGCCCTGCTGGTGAGCGGGCGTACACGAGCCTTCTGGGGCAGCGTCGTGGCGCTGGGCGCGCTCGGACTGGCGTCGGCGATAGCGTTGGGCCCAAGTGGAGTAGCCGCCTATGAAGCTCGTTTGAGCTTCGCCGCAAGCGTGTCGACGAACCGGGAGCTGACGCTAGCGCCACTGATAGGCAGCCTCGCGGTCACACGGGTGATACAGGCCGCGATTGCACTCTGGGCCCTCGTTCTCGTCTACCGGCTGCGGCGCCGGGGGCCCGAGTGGATTTTTATCCCGGCGCTGGTCGGGGGATTGCTCGCGAGCCCGTACCTCCACCTCGACGACTTCGCAATGCTCGGCCTCGCCGCCTGGCTCTACCTGCGCACCTCACCTGGCCCATGGATGCTGGGATTCACGTTTACCTTCGTCCTCGCCATCGAAGGACTCCCCTTCTGGGGACCGGTGCCAGTGATGGCTGCTGAGCTGGCGGCGCTCGTGTTCCTCTCCATCACTCCCCATGGCGTCCCGCGCCCTCCACAAAACGACGTGCCCCCTGATGCGGCTCGCCTGACAGCAGAACATCAAGCCCACCCTGAGACTCAGCCCGCGCCGCCTCGTCGAGACTGAGCGACCACTGGGTCAGAACGCTGCGGCGGTCGGCTCGGAGCGCGCCCTGCGGTAGCTCGGCAATCTGGCGCGCGAGCCGCTGAGCTTCCTCGAGCGCGGTGCCCGGTTCGACCAACCGGTCGACCAGGCTGATTTGCAGCGCCTCCATCGCGGAGACCGGGCGGCCGGTGAGGATGAGGTCGAGCGCGCGGCCCTGGCCGATGATGCGCGGCAGCCGGACCGTGCCCAGGTCGATCAGCGGCACACCCAAGCGGCGGTTGAACACCCCAAGCGTCGCGTTGTTGGCGGCGACGCGGAGGTCGCACCACAAGGCCAGCTCAAGCCCCCCGGCGACGGCATAGCCTTCGACTGCCGCGATCACGGGCTTACTCACCATCATTCGTGTGGGTCCCATCGGACCGTCGCCTGTCTCCGGCAGCCGGTTGGGCGCGCCCGCCGCGAGCGCTTTCAAGTCATAGCCCGCACAGAAGTTGCCGCCCGCACCGGTCAGCACGGCGACGGCAAGGGAATCCGTTTCATCGAACGCTTCGAAAGCGGCTCTCAAAGCTGAAGCCGTCTCCGCGTCAACGGCATTTCTAACTTCCGGGCGCGTGATGCTGACCGTCACAACGCCGCCATCGGCTGTGACCTCGACTTTCTGAGCCGTCCCGCTACTCCTCGTCCATGTACGGATAGCGGTGATCGGTCGGCGGCGCATAAGTCTCCTTGATCGTCCGGGGGCTGACCCAGCGAATGAGGTTCAGGAACGACCCCGCCTTGTCGTTGGTGCCCGACGCCCTGGCGCCACCGAACGGCTGGAGACCGACGACCGCGCCGGTGGGCTTGTCATTGATGTAGAAGTTTCCGGCCGCGTTGACGAGCGACTCGGATGCCTGGCGGATCGCGTGGCGATCCTGCGCGAAGATGGCGCCCGTGAGCCCGTACGGACTCGTTCGGTCGCACAGCTCCAGCGTCTCCTCGAACTTTCCGTCGGCATACGGGTAGACCGTCAGGATCGGTCCGAACAGCTCCTCGCGCAGGAGCTTGAAGTCGGGATCGGTGGTCTCGATCACCGTCGGGCGGATGAACCAGCCGACCGTGTCGTCGCCCTTGCCGCCGGCGATCACCTTCGTGCTCTCGGCCTTGCGCGCGAAGTCGATCGCTTTCATGTGGTTCGCGTAGGCCTTCCCGTCGATCACGGCGCCCATGAAGTTGCGAAAGTCAGCGACGTCTCCCTGCGGGATGGCCTCTACCTCTTCGGCCATCTCGGAGCGCATCTGCTTCCACATGGACTGCGGAATGTAGGCGCGGGAGGCCGCCGAACATTTCTGGCCCTGGTACTCGAATGCACCGCGGATCAAAGCGGTGCGGAGGGCATCCGGGTCGGCGGACTCGTGCGCGAAAACGAAGTCCTTGCCACCGGTCTCCCCGACCAGTCGGGGATAGGTTCGATAGTGATCGACGTTCTGGCCCACCGTCCGCCACATGCCCTGGAAAACCTCGGTCGACCCGGTGAAATGAATCCCCGCCAGCTCCCGGTGAGCGAGGACCTGCTCGGAGATCTTTGCGGCGCTGCCGCTCACCATGTTGATCACGCCGGGCGGCAGGCCCGCCTCGTTCAGGATCTCCATCAGGAAATGGCTCACCAGCAGCGTCTGTGTCGCCGGCTTGAACACCACCGTGTTGCCCATGAGCGCCGCGGCCGTGGGTAGGTTGGCGCCGATGGATGTGAAGTTGAAGGGGCTGACCGCGAACACAAAGCCTTCGAGGGGCCTGTACTCGAGGCGGTTCCAGGCGGTTCCATCGTTGGTGGGCTGCTGGGTCAGCAGCTGGTCGCCGAAGAACGCGTTGTAGCGCCAGAAGTCCACCGACTCGCAGGCGGCGTCGATCTCCGCCTGGTGGACAGTTTTCGACTGACCGAGCATAGTGGCGGCGTTGACCGTGTCGCGCCACTTTCCGGCCAGCAAGGAGGCAGCTCGGAGGAGCACTGCCGCCCGCTCGTGGTACGAAGTCTCAGCCCATGCCCGCCGCGCCTTGAGCGCGGCGTTGACGGCGTCTGTGAAGTCCGTGTCGGACCCGACCCCGTACTCGGCGATGCTGAGCTCCTTGCGGTGCGGCGAGCGGATATCGGCCCGCGAGGCGCCCCACCGCCTCTCACCGCCGATCTGCATCGGGACTTCGGTGCGGGCGTCGGTGAGCTCCGCGAGGCGAGCTTTGAGGGACTTTCGGTGGGGGTCGCCCGGAGCGTACTGGCGCACGGGCTCGTTGACTGGCGTGGGAACTCTGAAGTGTCCGTCGGCGGTCATTTCGACTCCTCGGTGATGCTGGTTCTGATCTCCCAAATCGTAACCCGGGCTCGTATCTCACCAAGTTGGCCGTCAAGACTGTGAGGGGCACTTTGATCGGCCGGATCCGGGACACCACGCCTCCCGTCTCCATCTCGGATCGGGTCAGCGAGACCGTGGCGCTGCTGGCGCGCCGCGGCTATGCCCTGAGCCCCGAGCGCGTCGCGGAGGTATGCATCGGGGGCGCGATCTCGCCACGCGAGGTGAGATGGGCGGTCGCCGCCGCTGGCCAGGATCTGGCCATCGCGGACGATCTCGTCGTCGATCGCGATGGGCTTGGCCGTGTCGACAAGATTCGTTCGCGGGCGCAGGGTCATCGAGCTGACGCCGGCGCCTATGTCGACATGACGGCCCGGTTTGTGCGGACGCTCGTGGCTGTGGCGCCGTTCATCCGCAGCGTTTCGATCGCCGGGTCGCTGGCAAGTGGGGGGTTTCGAGCGTCCGACGACGTGGACCTCAACCTCATCGTCGACGATGGCCACCGTCACCTCGCCTATGTGGCGGTGAACAGCCTGGGGCTCGTCCACGCGCTGGGGTACCGGGCAAAGCCGGTCGACGACCTCACCCGACGCCCCATCGCACCGCGGCTGATGACCGCGAACCTGATCCTCGAGCGCTCTCAGTACCTCCCCCTCGAACGCCAGGACGAAGACATGGCGTTCGAGCTGCTGATGGCCGAGCCACTCTTCGGCATCGAATCGATCCATGAGCTGATCGCCGCCAACCCTGCCATGGTCGAGCACTTTCCACAGCTCGCGGACAAGCCCGCTCACCTGGTCATCGAACCCCCGACTCGCCGCGTGCCGTCCGCGCTGTTCCCGCGGTTTCTAGACGGGGCCGCGCGTGCTGTGGGCGAAAGCGCATGGCGCTACATGCAGTGGACTCGGCGCGATCACCCGGACGCTCTCGAGCGCGTGAGGTACGTGCGATCGACCATGCGCCCTTATGCGCTGTTCGACCGTTGATCGGAGCCATCGCCCTCGGCATCGTCGGCCTCACCAGCATTCTTCTGTTCGCCTTCGGATTGAATCTTCTCTACCTGACGTGGCGCGCGACCCGCCTGCGCGCCGGCGTCGATCGACCGCTCAAAGACGGCGGCGAACCCCTCGTGTGCGTGCAGGTGCCGGTCTACGACGAGCGTTATGTCGCGGAGCGCGTGCTCGACGCTGTATGCGAGCTCGACTGGCCGCCCGACCGCCTCGAAATCCAGGTGCTCGACGACTCCGACGACGAAACGACCGCGATCATCGAGCGCCGCGCAGCCATGTGGCGAGTCAAGGGGATGCAAGTCACGCACGTCAGGCGTGAAACGCGAGAGGGCTACAAGGCTGGCGCGCTGGCTTACGGCCTGACTCTCACCGGCGCTCCACTGATCGCGATCTTCGATGCGGACTTCGTTCCGCCGCGCGACTTTCTGCGACGCACCGTGGGCGCCTTCGACGACCCGGGGGTCGGGTTTGCCCAGGCCAGATGGGGTCACCTCGACGAGGGCTATTCCTGGTTCACCCGGCTGCAGGCGCTCGCGATCGATTTTCACTTCCTCGTCGAGCAGGCGGTGCGTTCCGCCGACGGATACTTCACCAACTTCACGGGCACCGCTGGGATCTGGCGGCGCGCGGCGATCGAGGACTCAGGCGGCTGGAGCGCCGACACGTTGACCGAGGACCTCGACCTGAGCTACCGCTCGCAGCTGCGAGGTTGGCACGCTGTCTATCTCGAAAACCTGGTGGTGCCCGAGGAGCTTCCCGTGTCGATCGATGCGTACCGCCGCCAGCAATCGAGATGGGCCACTGGCAGCTTCCAATCCGCGTTCAAGCTGCTCATTCCGGTGCTGCGTAGCCGCAATCGCGCCGCGGTGAAGCTCCAGGCCACCGTCCATCTTCTGGCGTACGGCATCGGCCCCTTGATGCTGGTGCAGCTGATCTGCTACCCGGTGCTGCTGCTGACGCTCGGCCGCCACGGCCTCCCATGGCCGCTCGCCGACGCCGCGTTTCTCGTCGTGCCGATCGCGGTGTCGCCATGGTTCGGCTTCATCGTCGCGCAGACACGGCTCGGGCGCCGGTGGTGGTCCGGCCTTCCCTCCCTGGTCTGCCAGGTCGTCGGCGCCGGAATGTCGTTGACCGCCCTGATCGGGCTGTTTCGTGCCACCCGCCGTGGCGGCAAGTTCGTCCGAACACCTAAGCATCGGATCGAGAAGCCAGGTCAGGAATGGCGCCACCAGGCCTACGTGCGAGCGGGAGACCCGCGCGCGCTGGGCGAGGCTTTCTTTGGGATCGGCGCGCTTGCGATCATCCCCGTTGCGGGCCTGCAGCATCAGTGGCTGCTCGTCCTGTACACGAGCATGTTCGCGCTGGGTTTCCTCACGCTGGCCTCGCTGACCGCCATAGATGCGCTCGAGGTCCTGGCCATACGCAACCTCGGGCGGCGCGCGCTCGCCCGACTCCGGGCGGCGAGACTCGCGCTCGTGCTGCTCGGCCTCTGCGCCCTGCTGCTGCTCTTCGCGGCGCAGATGCCGGAACCGTTCGAGGACGGCTACGGGCACTGGCTGATCGCGGCGAACCTGGCGTCGACCGGCCACCTCCACGACCCGCTTTTCGGCATGGAGGACACCTGGCTGCCGGCCTATCACGTGATTGCGGCGGCGGTCCTGCGCGTGTTCGGCCTGTGGCAGCTGGGTGCACTGAAAGGGCTGGGAGCCTTGCTTGGCCTGGTTACCCTCTCCTGCGTCTACGCGCTCGCGCCCAACACGCGCCAGGCGCGGCTCGCGGTCGCGCTCCTGGCCCTGAACCCCGTGTTCTTGTTCACCTCGGGGTCAGCCGTGGTCGAACCGCTTCTGACGGCGGTTCTCACCGGAGCGGCCCTGGCCGCCGTGCGCGGGCGCATGAAGGTCGCGGCACTCCTGGCGGCGCTCGCCTGCCTCACCGCGACGAAGGCCTGGATCTGGATCGCCGCTGTGGCCGGCTTCGCAGCAGTCGACCTCGTGCGCAGGCGCGCCCGTGCCGGCCGTCGCTGGCCCGCCCTGGCCTGGGCGGTGCCGGCGATTGCGGTACTTGTCTTCCTCCAGCTCGGCTTTGCGCCCGCCACCCACTCGGTGGCTCGCGGCTCCCTCGAGGTCGCATCGGCGACCACTCGTGGCAGTATTCCCGGCGGGGCGCTCGCGCGGGTCGCCGAGCTCGCGCTCACGTATGGGCGCGCCGCGCTGCCGCTGTTCGCCTTCGGGGCGGCAGGCTTGTTGATGATCGTCCGCCGCCGGTCATCGGAGACCGACCGAGCCACCCTCCGCTTCCTGCATTTCCCCGCGCTCGTCTATCTCGCAGCGGTCTTCGGGCTGGTTGCGATCGGAGCGTACACGGGAAGCCACCGCTACCTGTACCCGGCGCTGCCTTCGCTTGCCTTGCTCGCCGCCGCTGCCCTGGACCGGCACGTTCCAGCGGTCCGGCTGATTGCCGTTGCGGCAACGGGATTGGTGGCCGTCGCATTTCTGCCGGCCTTCGCGAGCTTCGCGGCCGACAACACCGGCCTGATCGCCGCGGGTCGCGCCGCCGCCGGCGGCTCCGGGCTGTTGATCACCGATTCGCCGGTGGTGGCCTTCTACAGCGGCCGGCTGCCATCCGAGATCGCAGGCTCCCAACAGCTCCCTGCCGACCGCGCGTCTGCCATCGAATGGATGCGAAGCCGCGATGCGACCGAACTGGTCGTCGAGGACGTCAGCTACTACCGGGCCACAACTGTTTTCCCGGAGCTCGCATCCGGCCGCCCAACTCCACCCTTCGAATCCCTGGGCCAGCAGTCGCAATACCAGGTGACCGGCGGCAAGACCGTGTACGCGTATCGGGTCGGCGCGGCGCTCTCGCTTCAGTCGATCTACCCCGGCGTCGACGCCACCCTGGCGCACCCTCAGGGGCAGGGCAAAACGGCCACCCTTGCCAAGGGACTGACGCTGACTGCTGGTGGCCTGGGCATCGCGGGAGAGGGCATGGGATTCGGCGCCCCGATCGTCCTGTACGGGCACGGTTGGGTCTACTCGCGGACCGCGAGCACTGAGGATTTGTCGACCGCGACCAATGCCGTGTGGAAGCGCACGTTTCAGCTCGACGAGATAGGTGGCGACAAGGCTCACGATTACGCGTTCGTTCCCATCGCTTCGCGCGGCGAGATCGAGGTGACTTACACGGTCGACGGCACGGGCGTCTCGGTCGTCGTCAAGCCGCTATGGCTTTCCCCAGGGTTCATGCAGGTTGGAATCCTCAACGAGCAGTCGGCGTCGTTCGACGACTTCGCGGATGGAACCCGGACTCTGATCGGCGCGCGTCTTCCAAGCTGGATAGCGGTGCAGGGCAGCTGGGGTCGGCTGCGCTCCGCGAGTCTTGGAGTCGAATGGTCAGTACCTTCCATCGCGGGCGCCGAGCTCCACGCGGGTCGCGAGCTCACGCCACCGGACTTCAACTGGGCCGGCCTGGACTATCTCTTCCCTTCCAGCTTCAGCGGCACCAGCTACCACATCAACGTGCAGGAGGCGAGATGACGCCCAACGAACGAGTCGACGTCGTGCTCGTCTATCCGCAGCGCGCTCCGGCGCAGGGACGGCACTGGATCATGCCTTCGCTCGGGCTCATGTATCTGAGCGCGTCACTGCGGCAGGCGGGCTACTCGGTCCGTCACATCGACCACACGTTCCTGGAAAGGCGGGACGTCCTGGCCGAGATCGAAAGACTGCGTCCGTCTGTGATCGGCATCTACTGCATGATCACGATGCAGGACGAAGCGCTCTCACTGGCCGCTCAGGTTCGGGGCAAGGCGCTGACCGTGGTCGGTGGTCCATACCCGTCCGGCGAGCCCGAAACGTTCGTCGACCAGTTCGACCTCGTCGCCGTCGGCGAGGGCGAGCAAACCATCGTCCAGATCATGGAGCACCTCGACGACCGCCGTTTCGAGGAGATCGCCGGTGTCGTCTTCAAGCGTGACGGCGAGATCGTGCGAGGCGCATCCAAGATCCGAACCAAGGACATGTCGCATCTTCCACTGCCCTATCGGGGCGACGTGCCCAATGCCGAGTACATCGCGTACTGGCGCAAGCACTGGAAGGATGCGACGACTCCTTTGATGTCGACGCGTGGATGTCCCTTTCGCTGCGACTTCTGCCACAAGTCTGTCTTCGGAGACCTTTTCAGCGCACGGCCCGTGGAGTCCGTCGTCGCGGAGATGCGAGAGATCGCGGCGCTCGGTTACGACCACATATGGATGTCGGACGACCTGTTCACCCTCAACTACAAACGCACGTTCGAGCTCGCGCAGGCGATCGAGGCGGCACACCTCCCCCTCACGTGGGAATGTCTGAGCCGCGTCACGCACGTCGACCAGGCACTCTTCGAGCAGATGCGCCGCGCGGGGTGCAAGCGGATCTTCTTCGGCATCGAGTCAGGCGACGAGAACGTGCTGAAGGAGATGAAGAAAGGCATCACTCCGGACCAGGCGCGCGCGGCGGTCGAGGCGTGCGTCGCGGCCGGGATCAAGGCCGCCGGCTTCTTCATGGTCGGCTACCTGGGCGAGACCACCGACTCTCTCATCAAGAGCATCAACTTCTCGAGCAGCCTCCCCCTCGATTATGTGAGCTACACGATTGCGTACCCGCTGCCCGGAACCGGCTTCTACGAGCGCGTGCGGGAGCGCCGGCAGCGAGGCGAGTGGCACAAGGTGCGGCACAACAGGCTGCTTTTCAACACCGACTTCTCGGAGCACAAGCTGCGAGCGGCGATTCTCAAAGGTGCGATCCAGCACCGTCTCAACCGGATGCACCTGCGTCCGGCGGCCAGAGCATTCCAGCTCGCCACCGATCCAGTGCTACGCGCCCTGCGCTAGCGATCGCTCTGGCCGTTGTGATCGCGGCGGTCGCGTGTGGCACGACTCCCACAAGCGCCACGATTGCATATCCAGAGACCGGCCTCGTCTTGCTGGCTCTCAAAGACGGAACCCCGCGGGCATCGGCGCCAGTCGGATCGGACGTCGTCGCTGTGATCGTCTCCGACGACGGCAAGACCGCTTACCTTGCGGACAGCGCCCCGGGCGATGTCTACGCCGTCACCCTGCCCGAGCTCAAGGTTGCATGGAAGCACCACGTCGGCAGCGCCCCGTTTGGATTGCTGCTGCACGGCGGCCACCTGTTCGTAAGCCTCTTTTCAGGAGCGCTCGTGGTCGAGCTCGATCCCAAAACTGGTACTCAACTGGCGACTCACACCGTGTCCGATGGCCCGGCTGTGCTGGCGGTCGCCCCAGACGGTCGCGTCATCGTGGCCGGCACTCGCGGTCGGGTCGATTACCTCGATGGGACATCGATGCCCGGCGGCAATGGTTTCGCCGTGGCCGTGGTAGGTGACACGATCTGGACAGCCGACTATGCGCGGTCCGAGCTGGTGCCCGTTGGTCGCGACCATCGCGTAGGGCTGCCGGTGCCGGTCTTTCCGTTCTGGCTTGCTCCAGGCACACGCACGTCTCTACTTATCGCCGCCGAAGGCAAGACGGAAGACACCGACCCGGGCGGTGTGTTCTCTTTCGACACGATGACCGGCTCGTTTTCCACTCTGGCCACACCCAGGGATCCCGACCAGGTGCTGCAATCGGGATCCACGATCTTCGTAGCGGCGCATGGCGATCGGGACGTGCTCGCCATCGCAGGCGGCCGCTCGAATTCGTGGGCTCGCGGGGCCGCGGCGGTCGCCATCGCACCCGACCCGTCGTTGGGCCTTCTGGTCGTTGCGGTCAATGCGCATGAGTGAGATCTGGGCAAGCGCATTCCGAATAGTCGTCGGGCTCTACTGGCTCTACTTCGCGAGCCAGAAATGGCAGGGCGTGGGCTGGATGCACGACGTGATGATCGGGACCGCGAAAGCCAA
>DATFVI010000075.1:0-7097 GCA_035260405.1 Candidatus Dormiibacterota bacterium | reverse complement strand
AACGGCGTCTGGTGACCGCCACAGGGTTGTCGTCGTCGCCGTCCGGGCCTGACATCTCGTCGCCCATGCGATCCGCGTATTCCGACAGCCGCTTCATGTGCGACCGCTGCGATACCGCATAGCCGCCAATCGCGGCTCCCGCCACCAGGCCGATCGCCAGCATGCCCAGCATCGGCCAGGTGCGTGACGGTGCGCGCCGCGGCAGCATGTCCGCGATTCGCTCCATGGCGGCGTCGTTCCAGTGCCTGCCCCACGACCTCAAGTCACCCAAGTCCATCACGTATCCATCACCTCACCATCGTATCGAGCGGACATACAAATGCTGCGAGAGTCTTGCGACACGCGCGGTGTCGCGTCGAGAATTACTTCGCTCTTGGGTTGTGCCCGTCCAGCTGTACGACTCTGGCGTCCCAGTAGCCGAGGCGCTGCCGGAAACGTTCTGCCTGGGCGACGACGACGGGCACGTTGGTCAGCTCGACCTCTCGCCGGACCTCGTCCGACTGCGTGTTCATGAGCTGGCGGATGCGGTCCAGCACCTTCTCTTCCATGGTCAGTATTTCCGTGTAGACCTGGCGCCAGTAGAGGGCCTGCTCGAGCGTCGAATCGCTCGGTACGCCCTCGCCGTCCATGGCCTGGCTCCAGTCGCCGCCGCGCGTGGCGGCGTCGATGTCGGGTCGCCCACTGACGGGCTTGACCATATCCACAGCCCACAAGTACGGAGCCGGGCATAAAAAGATCAGCAACATTCGCCGGAAAAGAATCCGGCAGAGCTGCTCTACGGGATTCGAAACACCAGCGAATAGCCCCTCCCCGGCTTGTTGACCAGGTCCGCGGGGATCGAGAGGTCGACCAGGATCTTGCGCAGCCGGCGCACGTAATTGCGCACCTCTTCAGGGAACAGCGCGGGGTCTGCCCAGGCCTGGCCCAGGATCTGCGAGGTCGTGAAGTACCGGTGCGGATGGTCGAGCAGGAACTGCAGGAGCTGGAACTCCCGCTTGGTCAGGGCGACTTCGGCGCCCTGGTGGCGCACAACGCGGCCCGTAGGGTCGACCCAGAGCCCCTGCAGCTCCCAGATTCGCCGGTACCAGAGGTCCAGGCGCACCTGGTACCCCTGCATCTGGCTCTCGATGATCTTGAGGTCCGTGGCGGCGGCCTTCTGGGCTGGGACCTGTAGGTTGGCCACGTCCCGCCGGACCCGGCTCAGGATTCCGCGCTTGAACTCCAGAAGGTCGGCGTAGATGCTGATCCAGTGGCGGGCGTCTTCCCAGCGCTTGGTCTCCAGGTTCTCACCCTCGAGCGCTCGAGCTGGGCGCCCTCGAACGGCCGGCACAGGCCGGCCCCTTGCAGCTGTCGACTTCGATTTACCCCTCGCCAACTTCTCCGCAAATCATTTCAGAAACGTCGCCCGGACGGAGGTCCCGGAGCCCACCGCGCTCTCGATTTCAAGCTTGCCGCCGTGGGCGGTGACGATGTCGTGTGCGATCGCCAGACCAAGACCTGAACCGGGCGAGTCGGCTCCCTTCACGAAGCGCTCGAAGACGTGAGGAAGGAGCTCGGGCGAGATCCCGTCGCCTGTGTCGGCCACCGTGACGACCACTTCGTTCCCAGATGCGCCGACGCCCACTTTGACCGCACCGCCGGCCGGCGTGTGACGGATCGCGTTTGAGAGCAGGTTCCCGAGCACGCTCCGGACACGGGCCGGGTCAAGTTCGAGAGCCGGCAGGTTGTCGGCCACCTCCACGGTGAGTGTCAGGTGAGCGGCTTCGGCCTGGGTCTTGAAGGATTCGACGGTGTCCGCCGCCAGGGCGCCCAGGTCGGTCGGCTCTTTGTGGAGCACCAGGTTGCCCGCGTCGGTCAGGACCAGCGTGCGGAGGTCTTCGACCAGGCGGTCGAGCGTTTCGGTGGCGTCGAGGATCGGGGACACGTGCGCGGAATCGCCCGGGTAGACGCCGTCGGCGATCGCCTCCGCCTGCCCTCGAATCACGGTGAGCGGGGTGCGGAACTCGTGCGCCAGCTCCGCCAGGAAGCCGCGGCGCTGCTCATCGCTAGCCTTCAGCCGCGCCGACATCTGGTTGAACGCGCGCGCGACCGACCGCAGGTCTCGGGGTCCCGACTCGGGCACCTGCGCGGAGTAGTCGCCGGACTCGATCCGGGCGGCCGCGTCGATCAGGCTGTCCATCGGCCTGGTCATGCGTCGCGCGGCGCTCCCAGCTACCGCGAGCAGTAGAGCGACGAGCACGATCGCCAAGACGGCGACCGGCCAGCCGCCCAGCTGGGCGACGAGCCCTCCGATCACCGTTCCGACCAGGACGGCGGCGGCGAGAATCGCGAACAAGAAGCACCCGAGCCGGCGCACGAAAGGGGGAGGGCCGCGGCGCCCCCACCGCCGAGGGGGGAAGGGCTCGCCTTCAGGCCACCATGGTGGCCGGCGGCCCGGCGGGGGGCCCCAACCGCGGCCCATCATTCGGACGGCTCGGCGAAGCGATAGCCGACGCCGAACACGGTGAGCAGGTAGCGCGGTTTGCGCGGATCAGGCTCGATCTTCTTCCTGATGTTCTTGACATGTGCGTCGATCGCGCGCTCATACGACTCGAAGGCAACTCCACGCACCGCGTCCAGCAGCTGCGCTCGAGCGAACACGCGGCCGGGCTGCCGAGCCATCGTGGAGAGCAGCTGAAATTCTGTCTTGGTCAGGTCGACGCGGCGGCCTCCAAACCGCGCATCCATCCGCGGCACGTCGAGCTCGACGTCGGAACCGACGCGGATGACGTCGGTGGGAGCGTGCAGGCCTTCGGCTCTGCGCAGGACCGCGCGCACTCGCGCGACCAGCTCCTTCGGGCTGAAGGGCTTGGTCAGGTAATCGTCCGCGCCGAGCTCGAGACCGACCAGCTTGTCGGACTCTTCGGTGCGCGCGGTGAGCATGATGATCGGAACCTCGCCGTCGCGCCTCAACGCGCGAGTGACGTCCAGCCCGTCGAGCCCGGGCAGTCCGAGGTCGAGGACCACCAGGTCGGGCCGTCCGGTCCTCGCCGTGCGCAGCGCAGCCGCGCCGTCTGACGCGACGAGCACGGTGAAGCCGCCGTGCTCGAGGTAATCGCGGACGAGCTGGACGATCCGGGGCTCGTCATCCACGACAAGGATGGTTAACCCCATGAACTCAGAGCCAATGGCGTGAGTTCATGGGGACCCCTAGAAGAGCCACGGGGACCATCCTAGTTTCAGCCAAGTCTCTAGACCGTTCGCTCGTCGGTCGGCGGCGGCGGCGGCGTGCTGGGTGCCGAAGGCTGCTCGCCGTGCGCCCGCTTGTGCCAGTCCTGCATCCGCTCGTCGATGGCTGGTGGAACTCCGTATCCGTGGCCGCCCCTGTAGCCCCATCCGCCGCCGCCCCAGTTCCTCCGCCCGAAGAACGCGAACCTCAGCAGCCCGAAGAAGATGAACAGGACGAACAGGAACCAGAAGAAGCCGAAGATGCCGAAGCCCCAGTGAGGGCCGTAGCCGTAGTAGTAAGGCGGCGCGACCTCAGTGCCGGTGGGCAAATGCGTCGCGACACCGTCGGACCACCCGATGTTGTAGGCGACTACGCCGACGATGGTGAGCAGGATGGCCGTGGCCACCAGCCCGATCAAACCGAAACCGCGTCTCATTTGAAGCTCTCCTTGTGAATTGGAATTGACGGCTGCAGGCTTCATCTTTCCCGGCACCTGTGAGCGCGGTGTGAAGGATTCGCGAAGACCTAGCCGGGCGCGCGCAGGGCGCCTAAACCGAATGCGCGCGCAGGGCGCCTAAACCGAATGCGCGCGCAGGGCGCCTAAGTAAATCCGCCTATCTCCATTTCCACGAGCTCCGCGGTCCGCCGCCACAACTCGGCTTGAGCGGTTTCGTCCATGACCGTTTTCGGTGGGTCGATCCGGCGCGCGCCTTTGAAAAACCAGCCGGTCGTGCCGGCCTGGGCGGGTGAGATGGCGAGCTCGGCCAGGTCGTCCGCGGCGCGCCACGCCGAGCGCGCCACCAGCCGTACCAGCGTGCGCACCGGCCGGGGGGCCTCGCGCATAAGGTCTGACCGGATCAGTCCGGGGTGGAACGCGTTTGCCCTCACGTCCCATCGCTTGGCTCGCCGCGCCAGCTCGAACGTGAACATCAGGTCCAGCGCCTTGGTGGCGCCGAACGTGTGCATCGCGTCGAAGCGATCCTTGGAAAACAGACGCTGCATGTCCACGCGTGTCGTCGACGGCGCCGTCACCGTGATCACCCGACCGCCGCCGAGGAGCCGGTCGCGCAGCAGGTTGGTGAGCAGGAACGGCCCGAAGTAGTTGGTCGCGAGCATGTGCTCGAACCCGTCGGAAGTCTTCTGGTGGTGGCTCACGAAGGCGGCCGCAACGTTCAGGAGCGCATCGACATGTCCTCCGGCGCGGTTGATCTCGCGCGCCGCCCGGCGCACCGACGGCATCGATGCCAGATCGACCGGCACCCGCGAGATGCGGTTCTCAGCGCCACCCAGGCTCTCGACCAGCGCGTCCAACCGGTCGGAAGGCCGGGCCATCAAGATCACGCGCGCCTGGCGTCGTTCGAGCACGGCCGCCGTGGCCGAACCCAGGGCGCCCGTGGCTCCGCTCACGATGACGGTCGGGTGCAGGGAGACCACCGTATAAGTGTCCAGGCAAGATGATGTGCCCTGCAGCGGCAACGTGACAGTACTCATCAGCGCGCATCGCGGCGGGTTCGCGGTCGATGGCGTCCCGGCCGTGGAGCGCTATCGCCGGGCGATCGAGCTCGGCGTCGACTTCGTCGAGTTCGACGTCCGCAAGACGCGGGATGGCGCGATGGTCATCTTCCACGACGACCACACACCTTCGGGCCGCGAAGTCCGCGGCCTCACGCACCGCGAGCTCGCTGAAGAGCTGGGTCCGGAAGCGATGACCCTCGACGAGCTGCTCGACGTCGCGGCCGGTCGCGTCGGCCTTCACCTCGACCTGAAAGAAACGGGTTATGAGGCTGAGGTCGTCCGGACCGCCCTGGACCGATCACCGGTAGACAGGTTGGTCATCACCTCGGGTGACCAGGCAATCCGCACGATCAAAGAGCAGTTCCCTCACGTGCGGGCGGGCCTGTCGATCGGTGAGGAGATCGACCGCCTCGCGCCCTGGATGAAGCTTCGCGTCCGCCTGAGCGAGCTCTTTCCGCGCGGCCGGCTGGAGCGCTCACACGCCGACTTCGTCGCCGTCAACCAGCAGCTGGCCGGCCTGACCGTGCTGGGTTACTGCGCGAGACACGGCATGGATGCCTGGGTCTGGACCGTCGACGACGAGCGCGGCATCGCCCGTTTCCTCGCCGATCCAAGGGTCAAGACCCTGATCACCAACCGCCCTGATGTCGCGATGGGCGTCAGGTGATGTCGATGTCCTTTTCGCAGCAGAAGAGGCCGAGGTCGGGCGACCATTTGAGGACGAACGGCTTGGTCGCGCTGCTGACGCGGAAGCAGACGCTGATCGGCCCGAACGTCGCACCATTGGCGAACTCGTGGCGGGTCCACGTGTTGCAGCCCGGCGCGTCAGTCACCAGGCCCGATGCGTGCCTGCTCACGTCGATCAGCTGAAGGTCCTCCGGGGAGGCGTGTGTCGCGGGGCTCGAGTTCTGGAACTTGACCTGCATCGTCACCAGGTCACCGCTCAGGCTGATGTTCGAGAGCCACAGCGTGAAGCCCTGCACGTCAGCGCAGGGGCCGGGCGTGCAGTTCTCCGGCGCGAGCGACGTATCGCCGGGCGTGGGCACTGGGGCGTGCAGCGACTGGTAGGCCGTTACTCCGACAAAGCCGGCAACCACGAAGGCGAGGGCGGCCACACCCACAGCAATAAGACGCCGCATCGGCGAACACGATAGGCGACCCGCCCCCAGTTCGCCGCGCCATGGGGCTCCCTTTGGTCGCACCCTGCAGCACGCAGCGCCGTTGGGGCCCCTTCGGTCGAACCGGAGAGCGGGCCTACAATTCCGCGGATGAGAGACCGCGGTGTCCAGCCTGCTGCTCCGCGGGTTCGCGCTCGGGTTCGCGGTTGCCGCGTCGCCCGGCCCGATCTTCTTTCTCTGCCTTAGGCGGACGCTACTCCGCGGCCGCCTCTACGGTTTTGTTTCGGGCCTGGGGGTCGCCACCGCCGACGCGGTCTACGCGGCCATCGCGGCGTTTGGATTCGCTGTCGTGATCAGTGCCGTGTCGAGCGGCCGGCGGCCCTTCGCCCTGGTCGGCGGAGCGGTGTTGATCGGTATTGGCCTGCGCATTCTGTTCAATCGTTCGGACGTGTCCGCCGAAGCCAAGGTCACCTCGGGCACCGGACTTTCGTGGGCGTACGGTTCGACCCTCGGTTTGACGATCACCAACCCCGCCACCATCCTCTCGTTCGCGGCGCTGGCCGCCACGCTGAGCCTGGGCGGCGCGGGCGGGCCGGCGAGACCCGCTGTTCTGGTCGCGGGCGTCCTTGCCGGCTCGGCAACCTGGTGGTGCGTGCTGGCGATCGGCGCATCGCTCCTGCGGGCGCGCGTGACGCCTGCCGTCATCCGCGCCATCAACACTTTCAGCGGCGCCGCGATCGCCGCGCTTGGAATGCTGGCGGTTTACTCTGCCTTTTCATGGGTGTGAGCGGGCGATCGCGCACGTACGGCTGGGAAGATCCCAGGGCGCTGCGAGACGCCGGCGCGGGGTTGAGCGGGCTCGACTACCTGAAAGCGGTCTTCGAACGAAGGCTGCCGCCGCCTCCGATAGCCATGACGCTCGACTTCACGGGCGCTGAGGTCGAGGAGGGGCGAGCGGTTTTCGTCGGGCAGCCCGCCGAGTTCCACTACAACCCGATCGGCGTCGTGCATGGCGGGTACGCCATGACCCTTCTCGATTCGGCGATGGGCTGCGCGGTCCAATCGACGCTGGCGGCCGGCGAGGGGTACACCAGCCTCGAAACGAGCGTCAACTTCGTCCGAGCCATCACCGTCGATACGGGCCGTGTGCGGTGTGAGGCCACGGTGCTGCATCGAGGCGGAAGGGTCGCCACTGCGGAAGGCCGGCTGATCGCCGAGAGCACCGGAAAGCTCCTCGCTCACGGAACCACCACGTG
>DATFVI010000074.1:0-5252 GCA_035260405.1 Candidatus Dormiibacterota bacterium | reverse complement strand
CACAGACCGTCGCAACGGGCGCGGCATTCGTGCTCGGTGTCCTTCTGGTGCTGGCGGGCCTTGGGAACGCCGCAACGGCGAAGGCCGGTGGATTCGAAATCGTTCCCGCCATCCTGGCCGTGATCCTGTTCGTCAGCCCGTGGATCTTCGGATTCACCGCGGTGACCGCCCTGGCCTGGTCGGCGTGGATCGTGGCCATCCTCGTGGTGCTGGCGGTCGGCAGCCTGTACGCGCTGGAGCCCCGCCGAGCCACCGCATAAACAACGTTGTCAGGAAGGTACTGCCGGCGGGGATCACCTGCCGGCAGTTCTGTTTCTCGATACTGTCTTTGCAGAGAAGCACGCGTGAGTCCGCTTGGAGATGGCACATGACGACCGAGACCAGGACGCTGAGGGTGATCGAGCCCGCGACCGAAAAGCTGATGGCCGAGCTTCACGAGGCGACTATCGAAGAGGCGGACGCCGCCGTCGCCCGCGCGAAGGCCGCCTACCCCGCGTGGAAAGCACTGAGCCCCAAGGACAGAGGCAACCTTCTGCGCCGCATCGCCTCCATGGTGGAGAAACACCTCGAGGAGCTGGCACAGCTCGAGTCGCGCAACGTCGGGAAGCCGATCAGCGACGCTCGTGGCGAGGTCGGGATGGTCGTGGACGTCTTCCATTACTACGCCGGAGCTCCTGAGCGCCTCGCGGGCAAGACGATCCCGGTCGCGGGCGGCGTGGACATGACATTCCGCGAACCGCTCGGCGTCGTCGCCCTGATCGTGCCCTGGAACTTCCCCCTCGCCATCTCGTCCTGGAAGGTGGCGCCGGCGTTGGCGGCGGGAAACACGATCGTCCTGAAGCCGGCCGGTCTGACACCCCTGACGGCGATCGAGCTCGGGCGAATCGCGCTCGAGGCGGGACTGCCCGAAGGGGTCCTGAACATCCTGGTCGGCGCCGGTCGCGTGGCCGGCGAAAGGCTCGTCCAGCACCCTGACGTCGCCAAGGTGGCTTTCACGGGGTCGACTGAAGTGGGCAAACGCATCGGGGCACTGGCCGCGGCTTCGATCAAGCGCGTCACGCTGGAGCTCGGCGGCAAGTCCGTGAACATGGTTTTCGCAGACGCCGACCTCGAAAGAGCCGGCGCGACCGCGCCGCTCGCCGTGTTCGGAAACGCGGGCCAGGATTGCTGCGCGCGATCGCGGATCCTTGTCGAGCGGCCGGCGCTCGACCGCTTCATGCAGGCCCTGGAGAAGTCGATCAAATCGCTCAAGGTCGGCGACCCGCTCGACGACAAGACCGAGATGGGACCGCTGATCTCGGCGGATCAGCGCACCAAGGTCGCGTCATTTCTGGACGGTGGAGCGAAGGTGGCGATCCGGGGCTCGGCCCCACAGGGCCCCGGTTACTGGTTCCCACCGACGGTTCTCTCCCCGGTCGCGAACACGGAGCGCGCCGCGCGCGAGGAGATCTTCGGTCCGATCGCGGTAGTGATCCCGTTCGAGGACGAGAACGAGGCGCTCGAGATCGCGAACGACACGATCTACGGGCTCTCCGGATCGATCTGGACCAACAACGCCGGGCGTGCGATGCGCGTCGCGCGAGGGCTGGAGACCGGGACGATCTCGATCAACTCCCACAGCTCAGTCCGCGTGACGACTCCGTTCGGAGGATTCAAGCAGTCGGGCATCGGGCGGGAGCTGGGACCAGACGCGCTGGATTACTACACGGAGGTGAAGAACGTCTTCCTGTCGACGACCTAGAACCGTGATCCGCCACAGGTCGCCGGCCGACCTCGATTCGATTGGGCTTGTCTTCGTCTGATGGCACATCGACACGACGTTGATCGGTTCAATCGCTGGGCCGGCGAGTACGACCGGCACTGGATGCAGCGAGTCATCTTCGAGCCCGTCCAGCGGACGGTTTTGAACCTCGCGGCCGAGCAGGTTCCGCAGCCGGACGCGATCCTCGACGTCGGATGCGGAACCGGGAGGTTGCTTGGATTGGCCGAGGGTCGGTTTCCCACGGCCAGGCTGGTCGGCGTCGACGCCGCGATCGAGATGGTGCGGCAGGCGCAAGCCTCAAACCCCGCCGGCAAGATCCGGTTTCAGCAGGCGATGGCCGAGGACCTCCCCTTCCCCGACGCTTCCTTTGACCTCGTGTTCAGCACCATGACTTTTCACCACTGGAGCGACCAGGGTCGCGGCATCGCCGAAGTCGCGAGAGTCTTGACACCGGGTGGTCGATGGCTGCTCGCCGAATTTGTCGCATCTGGATTCGTCGGGCTCATCCGCAGGGTGCTGAGGCTTCACCAGTTCCCGGAGCGCGCCGGCCTCCAGCGCCGGCTCTTGGCCTCAGGCCTGCAGGTGGTCGCGGACGAGCGAGTCCACGGCCTTTACGGACAGGTCGCTGTGATGGCGATCGCGCCGAGAACCTGATCGCGAGGCTACATTGACCGCTGGAGCACAGGGACGTGGCTAACGCTGTCTGGACCGGCTCGCTTTCGCTTGGCATGGTCGTCGTGCCGGTACGCCTCTACCCGGCGATTCGCAAGAAGGCGGTGCGCTTCCACGAGCTCGATCGAGAGGGGCGGCGGGTTCGCCACATGCGGGTCTCCGAGCCCGAGGTGGAATGGGAAGCTCCGCCTCCACAATCCGACTTCGCACGTCCTGCACCTGCACTACGTCTCGAGCCTGAGAGCTCCCTCCCCCAGCGATCGTCGCCCGGCTTTGAGGCCCCGACGCCGGAGGTGGCATTCGGGGAGATCCACAAGGGTTATGAGGTCGCTCCCGGACAATACGTGAGCCTGACGCGCGAAGAGGTGAGCGCCCTCGCGCCTGAACGCAGCCGGGTGATCGACGTGCAGCAGTTCGTCGACGTGTCCGCGGTGGATCCGATCTACTTCGAGTCGCGGTATTACGTCGTGCCCGATCGGGAATGGTCGTCCCCGTTCCGGTTGCTTCGGCAGGCGATGGCGGCGGCCGACCGCATGGCGATCGCGTGGTTCACATTGCGGTCGCGGCGCTACCTGAGCGCCGTCAAGCCGTATGGCGAGGTGATGCTGCTCACGACGATGGTCCACGCGGATGAGATCGTGGGAGCCGACTTCTGGATCCCCGACGATCACTCGGCGCCGACCGAGAAGGAGCTCAAGATGGCCCGTCTCCTGATCGACACGCTCAGCGGGCCGTTCGAGCCGGAACGCTATCCCGACGAGCACCGGCAGCGCGTGCTCGAGGCCATCGGCGCGAAAACACCGGCTGAGGCTGCCGCGGCGGCGACCCCATCCCCGACGCGAGTGCTCGACCTGATGGCGGCGCTGGAGGCGAGCGTAAAGGCTGCCAAGGCGGTTCGGAAAGAGGACGTTGCGCAGGCCAGGCCCCGGCGCAGACGCTCAACCGGGATTTAGTCGCATAGCCACCCGTAAGGTTGCGCCAGCCCTGTTCAACGGCCGCGGCGACGGGCCCATAGACGATTGCCTCTCGATCCGGAATGGCGTCCTTTTTGTGGAAAGCTGCGACACCACCGAGCTCGCCGCGCGTTTCGGCACGCCGCTCTACGTCATGTCGGAGGACCAGGTCAGGCGGAACTTCAGAACGTTCCAGTCTGAGTTTCAGCGCGGCTGGCCGGACGGTCCCGTCGTAGTCATGCCTTCCATCAAGGCGAACTACGGCCTCGCCCTGCGCCGGGTCCTCACCGAGGAGGGTGCCGGCTGCGACACGTTCGGGCCCGCTGAGCTTCACGCGGCGCTATCGACCGGTGTGCCCCCCGATCTGATCTCGTTCAACGGCAGCTCGAAGACCGAGGACCTTCTCGTGCGCGCGGTCGGCGCCGGCGTGCGAATCACACTCGATTCGGCCCGCGAGGTCGACCTCGTGATCGCCGCGGCGGAGCGCGCGGGAAAGACAGCGCGAGTAAGGCTGAGGGTCAGGCCGGACTTTGACATAGCCGCTCGGTCGGACTTCTATTCCGCGCCGGTATCGCTGCGTATCGCCTCCCAGATGTACAAGCCTGGCATCCCTACCCAGGACCTCGCCGGCGCCGCCCGCCGCCTCCTCGATGCGAGCGGGGTCGAGCTGACCGGCGTGATGATGCACGCCGGCCGCCACACGACCAGCCTCCACGCCTGGAGCGGCATGATGCAGCGATTCGTCGAGGTCATCGCCTGGCTGCGCGAAGCCTCTGGCGGTTGGGAGCCACTCGAGATCGATATCGGCGGGGGCTTCGCCGTGCCGCGGGATCCGACCGGACGAAGCGATCGGCGACGGCTCGCGGCGCCAAGCGCTCCGTCGATCGCGGATTACGCGAAGGCCATGACCCGAGCACTGCGCGGCGGGCTGACACGAATCGGTATGTCAGCGGCGATCAGGCTCGAGGTCGAACCCGGGCGCGCCATTTACGGCGACGCCGGGATCCACCTCGCCTCCGTCACGAACCTCAAGCGTCAAGCGGCTCCGGTCGAGCACACGTGGATCGAAACCGACACGTCCGACTCCTTCCTGCCCGACGTGAACCTGGAGCGCAACCGATGGACCGTGTGCGTCGCGGGGCGTGCCGGGGATCGCGCCACTACCGTCGCCGACGTGGTCGGCATCTCCTGCAACTTCGACGTGATCGTTCCAGACGCGAACCTGCCGGAAGTTCGCGTTGGAGACATGCTCGCCTTCGTCGACACGGGGGCCTACCAGGACGCGAACGCGACGAACTTCAACGCGATGCCCAGGCCGGCGACGGTACTCGTGACCGGCGATCGGTCCGAGATCGTGAAGCACGCCGAGACGATCGAAGACGTGTTCGCGCGCGATGTGATCCCAAAGAGGTTGGCTCTGACATGACAATCACTCGCATCGACCACGTCGGCATCACCGTGTCTGATCTGGACCGAGCGCTCGGGTTTTATCGGGACCTGCTGGGCCTGCATGTGCTGGCGGACTCGACCGTGAGCGAACCGGAGGTGGCTGACCTGCTCGGGCTCGATTCCGTCCAGATTCGAATCGCCGACCTTGATTCCGGAGACGGGCGGATCGTCGAGCTGATCCAGTACCTCCAACCGGAAGGCACGCGAATCGATTTCAACAGCGCCGACCCAGCGACGGCTCACATCGCGTTCACCGTCGACGACCTGGATTCCGTACGTCGACGGCTCATCGATGCGGGAGCCACCATCGTGTCGCGCCGGCCGATCACGATCAGCGAGCCGGGTGGTTCGTTTGACGGCGCGATCTGCCTGTACGTTCGCGACCCGGACGGCGCGATTCTCGAACTGGTTCAGCG
>DATFVI010000073.1:0-7804 GCA_035260405.1 Candidatus Dormiibacterota bacterium | reverse complement strand
GCAGCGTGGGACGCGGTGCGGGACCACCCCGGCTACGCGGTCATCAACGCCTCGAGCCTCGATGCGCGAAACAGCGGCCCGGCTGACATCGTCGGGATCAAGTCAACAGATGCGACCTTCCAGCCTTTCCAGGTCAAGGTGAGTTTCGGCGGCAATGGCGGCGCGGGCAAAGGCGGCGCTCTGTCGACCATGACGCTCACCGTGATCGGCTTCATGAAAACGAACGCCCTCTGGGGCGGCATCTACGTGTCCCCGGACACGGCGTTGCAGAGCGGGGCCTTCGCAACGCCGTCGACGCCTCCGACCATCCAGGCGTCCGGCTCAGCGGCGAGCTCGCTGCAGCCTTTGACTCCGACCGGCTACTACTTCACGCTCGCACCGGGCGTCGACGTCAACAAGGCCAGGCTGGACCTCGGCCGGCAGCTGGTGCAGGACCAGCTCGAACCGGTCATCGTCGCGGCCCAGCTCGCGCAGCAGTTGAGCGGAATCCTGACCCTGCTGAACCTCGTGACCGGCTTCCTCGCCCTGGGCCTCATCGTGGGCATCGCGGGACTCGGCGTGATCAGCACGCGCGCGGTGGTGGAACGGTGGCAGCAGATCGGCATGCTGCGCGCCCTCGGCTACCGGCGCTCCCTCGTGCAGCGTTCGTTCCTGATGGAGTCGAGCCTGATCGCCATCCTCGGCCTGATCATCGGCACGATCGTCGGGGTGTGGCAGTCGTACCGCTTCTTCGTGGTCGACAAGACGTTCGGCACGGTGGCCTTCCACGTGCCAGTACTCCAGATCGCCCTGATCCTGGGCGGCGCATACCTGGCGACGCTGGTGACAACGTTCCTGCCCGCGCGCACCGCCTCGCGGGTGGCGCCGGCCGAAGCCCTGCGCTACGAGTGATTCACCTGCTCTAACCGCTCCCAAAGATTCGCCAAACCCCCTAACCGAAGCTCTCCTCACGGGGCCGCTCATTGGCCCCAGATCAGGAGGAAAGACGGTGAAGAAGCAAATCAGGTGGCGGCCTTGGTGGGCGGCAGTCGGACCTCTCGTGGTGCTGGGAACGATCGGGCTGGGCCCAGGTCTGGCTCCGGCCCTCGCCGATGACAGCGCGAATCATCCGGCGATCGGCGACACGACGATCTTCGCCAAGGTGCCCGCGCCGGGGCATCCCTTTGGCGTCGCGGTCGACAACAACCGCGTCTACATCTCCACCAGCGCCGGCGACTTCTTTGCCGACCCGGCGACCGGTGGCCACCTCAATTCAGACGGTGAGCGGGTGTTTGCCTACGACAACGGAGGCAACCTCGTGACGACGACCACCATCGCCACCATGCCCAACTCCAACATGGGCCTGTTCGGCCTCGCCCTCGACGGCAACCTCGGCCCGAACCACCAGCTCTACATAGCGGACATGAATGGGCGAATCCTCCGGCTCGGCCTCGACCAACCCGGCGCCGCACCTGTGCTGTTCGCGCAGGCGCCGCTGCCCGGAGGCTGGATGGCGACGATGTGGAACGACCTCGTTTTCGATCCAGCCGGCAACCTGTTCATGACCGACGACAAGCCTCGCCTGTGGCGGGTTACGCCGGACGGGCAGGCTTCGATCTGGTTCCAGGACCCGCGGCTGACCGGACTCTTCGGCTTTGCCGGCGGGCCGCTGGGTGGCCGGATCGACCCCACCGGCAAGTTCCTCTACTTCTCCATCACTGTCTCGGCGGCGTTCCCTGGAGAGGCCGTCGTATACCGGCTCCCGCTGATTGACCACCCGTCTGCATCCGACCTCCAGCTGGTGCACCGCTTCCCGGTCGTCCCCGGGCAGCAGCTGCCGCAGGCGACGGGCCTCGCCTTCGCGGCCTCAGGCAACCTCTACGTGGCGCTCATCGGCACCAACCAGATCGCGGTGCTGGACCCGGCCGGCAACGAGATCCGGCGCATCTCGAGCCCGCTCTTCGACTCGCCGTGGGGACTCGCCTTCACGGGCCAGTCGCTGCTCGTGACCAACGCGGACATCCAGCCGGTCGAAAGCCCCGATCGCTGGAACGTCTTGAAAGTGTTCGTAGGCGAGAGTGGATTGCCGCTAAACCGGCCCAGAACCTCCGGCGAGGCAGCCGCTCAGTCCTGAAGCCGGCGCACGGTGAGGCTGAGGAGTCTCAGCCTCACCTTTTCAACAGGGCGACGAGTCAAGCGGTAAGTGGTTGCTTGACGGCAGTCCCGGGGGCTGCTATACCTGCGCCCTGCTCCCGGCCGACCACCGCCCCTCCGAGGGGAAAGGAACGGGCTCTTGCCGCCACGATCCCCGACGAGGCGAATCTGGGTCATCCTCACGGGCTGTGTGACCCTCGCGGTCGCCCTGCTGCCGCCCGCGGTCGATGCTGCGGCTCCTCTCGTCAGCCCCTCGGGCGCCGGCACCGTCGTCATTGGGCCTCAGTCCATGGAGGGCAACCTTCAAATTCATCCAGGGGATCCACTGCGCGCCGGGTTTGACTTCACGATGCCGGGCAGCCACCCGACCGCCACCGCGTCGATTTACAACGCCTCTGTTTCGCTGCTCGTCAAGTGCAGCGACGGCTCGACCCCAGCCCTTGCCATCGACCTTCCCGCGCAAACCATCATCGACCCCGCGGGCAGCCCGAGCTGGTACCCCTCCGGTGACCAGTCGAGCTCCCTCGTGTACCAGGGCACGCTGACTGCGCCGGACCTCTGCGGCGGCGGAATCATGAATGACGCCACCGGAGCAGCCTTCACAGCAACCTTCTTCTCCACCGACACCATCGACAAGGTCAACTTCCGCTTCCACTACAGCGACAGCACGTCCGGCTCGTGGAGCGCCACGCTCACGGGGGCTCCGACTCCGTTTGCCAAGACCGTCACGTCGGCCACCTTGACGCCGGCGCTCAGCCTTGCGCTTGCGGGCGATCACAGCACGGCCATTCCAGGCGACGCCATCACCTACACCGCGACCGTGACGAACACCGGGTCGACCCTCAAGCTCGCGGGCGATTTCATTGCCAGCGACACCGGCACCGCGACCGCCACCGTCGCTTCGTATTGGGATGCCGTCTACACGTCCCTGGACGGCACGAACTGGAGTCCCCTCGCTGGAGCGGCCGCCACACAGGCCGGCTACACGGCCGCGGTTCCCCCTCCAACGTCAAGCGGGATCACGTTGTCGGCGACGAGCGTGGCCGCCACCGGGATCACGTACCCGACGTCGGGCGACCCGATCATCGCCACGACCATCTCCGCGGGCGGCACCGCGACCTGGCACTACACCGCGACGGTCCCACTCACGCCATCGCAGGCGGCGGCCCTTGTCGATCCGACCAAGGTCAAGAAGGTTCGCAACAGCTTCCATCTCGAAGTCTCGCCGGCCAATCCCAACGTCACTCAGCCGGCGATCGTCAACGTCGACTTCTCAGGACTCTTCTTCGCGGGCGGGCCATCGGCCTCGCTGTCGAGCGTCAGCGTGACCATCCAGCCGCCACAGAATGCGGCGCCACTGCTGTTCAACTCCGGCAACACACCATCGCTCGCGACGCTCGCGCCGGGTGCGTCCGCGTCAGTGACAGGGGCGTTCAAGGTCCCGGTTCCGGCGGCAAAGGGGAGCGGCCAGACCGACTCGGCGTACGTCGCTGTGCTGACCGCGGTGGAAGGCGCCGTGCTCAAAGCCTCGGCTTCCGCCGGCGGGACAGGGCCGACCGGAACGATTTCCGCAACCCCGCCGGCTCCTGTGACGACGATCGAGCATCTGCCGATCCTCTCCATCGCCAAGTCGGGACCATCGACCATCGCGGCCGGCACGACTGAGACCAATCCCTTGGCGCTGAGCAATGGGGGCGGGGCCACCGCCTCTGGGATCGTGATCAATGACAGCGTGCCCAGCGGCGCGACGGGAACCGTCACCGGGGTGCCGTCCACTCTCGCATCCGGCGCGTCAGCGTCAGCATCGGCTGCGTTTGCCGTGCCCGCCGGGCAGCCTTCGGGAAGTCTCACGGACACGGCGTCGGTGGCCTGGCAAGACGCGAACGGCAACACATACGGACCGGTCTCGAGCTCCTTCATGACGTCGGTGACCAACAACTTCGCCGGGGCAAGCCTCGTCCTTTCGCCCTCAACGGCGGGCCCTGACATCGTCGGCACCTCACAGTCGTTCACGGCCGTGCTGCTGGACAGCACTGGGAAGGCGATCCCCAACCAGGCGGTGACGCTGAACGTCAACGGGGCGAACCCTGGCAGCCAGACGGCGACCACCAACACAAATGGAAGCGTGGCCTTCACCTACAGCGGAGCCAACCACGGCACCGATCAGGTTCAGGCGAGTGCCGTGTCCGGCGCGACCACGCTGCAGTCGAACACAGTCAGCGTGAGCTGGATCGCGCCCATCGTTTCGGCCTCAACCACTGAGGTGACGGCCCAATTCTTCCCGGCCACCTGTCAGTGCTTCAACGCCACGCCGAACATGACTCCTTTCTTCACCCAATCGTTCCCGACCATCAACCTCAACCCGCCGACGGGCTCGATCCCTCACATGCCCCCGACCATCGGCAGCTTCAACCGGCCGATGCTGAGCGTCGCGACCGACGTGGCCGGAAACTTCACCGGTGCAACCGTCGTGCAGGGTACCGACGCCAACGGGGTTATGCATCAAGCCGGACTCGGCGACATGTTCGAGTTCGACGCCGTTTTCAACGGCTCGGTGACGGTTGCCAAGGCAGGCCAGCTCACCTTCAGCTTCTACAGCGACGACGGGTTCATCTTTGGGCTCAACGGGGGAGCGACCAGGGTCGGCGGAGTGCTGCAAAACCCACCGGCGTCCGGCATGACGGCCTTCTTCGGTTATCCCGTGATGGGCGCGTTCAACTCTCCGACAGGCCCGCAGGAGCGGGACGTGACGGTCAACTTCCCGGCACCGGGCATGTATCCGTACGAGATGGATTATTTCGAGTGCTGTGGCGACGGCCTCGCGTTCACGGTCGGCATCGCCGGCGCCGCCGGCATGCCGCCAACGGGCAACCTTGCCCTCAGCCCTTACACGCAGAGCGCCCGGCTGGTCGGACAGACCCAAACCTTCAATGTCGCGGCCATGGACGCGTCGGGCGCGGCGCTGCCAAACCTTCTGATAACCCTCGCGATCACTGGAGCCAACGCGCATCAGCTTCAAGCGACCACGGACTCCACCGGCCTGGCCAGTTTCAGCTACCTGGGCGTCAACGCGGGCACCGACCAGGTCCAGGCATTTGCCCAGATCAGCGGATTGCCCGAGGTTTCGAACGTGACGCCTTTGACGTGGAACCCGGCGCCGCCACCACCGACCATCTCGCCTCCAACGCCCGCGGATGGCTCGATGGTGACCAAACCCGTTGCCATCAACGCAACGATTGCTCCACCGGCAGGACAGACCATCGCGTCATGGCTGGTGACGTATCAGGCACTGGATCCCGGCACACCCGTGACGCTGGCGACCGGCACGGGCACTCCGCCGACGCCGCTGGCCATTTTCGATCCCACCCTGCTGCCCAACGACGCTTACGCCATCACCGTCACGGCCACTGCGAGCGGCGGTGGCGTGCAGACAGCGACCACCACCCTCATCGTGTTCGGCTACCTCAAGCCTGGTCGCTACGTCACCACCTATCAAGATCTCAACGTCCCTGTGTTCGGCTTTCAGATGCAGGTCAGGCGAACCTACGACAGCTTCGACAAGCAGGTCGGGGATTTCGGCGTGGGCTGGAGGGTCAGCCTGAGCAACTTCCGCGTGTCGACCAACCGAACTCTCGGCGCCGGCGGCTGGACCCAGTACAACACCCAGTGCGGCCTCGGCCTGTGCCTCACCGCCTTCCGAAGCTCAGCGCCTCACTTTGTCACGGTGGTTTTCCCCGACCAGCACACCGAAGTCTTCGACTTCAGCGCGGCGGGAGGCTCCAACATCTTCTTCGGCGGGTCACCTGTCTACACCGCGCGCGCCGGCCTCGGCACGACGTCAACCCTGTCCGCGATGCCGTCTGACACCTCGATCGGCTTCCAGGGCGACGGCAATCTCTACAACGGAAACGGTCAGATCTACGACCCGCAGCAGTTCCGGCTGACGACACTCGACGGCACGGTTCTCGTGCTGGATCGAAGTAGGGGCCTGGTCTCGATGACAGACCGCCACAACAACTCGCTCTTCGTTTCCTCCGCCGGTGTCACGTCCTCGAACGGGCAGGGCATCTCCTTCACGCGAGACAGCCTGGGTCGCATCACTAAGATCACCGACCCCGCCGCTCATGCCCTGACGTACGTATACGCGGCCACCGCATGCTCGCCGGAAGGCAACCTGTCCAGCTTCGTCGATGCCGATAACAACACCACCACGTTCTGCTATGACGGCACCCACAACCTCACGAAGGCCAATGGACCGGCCGGACAGCCCCTTCAAGTCGAGCAGTACGACAGCTCAGGACGGCTCGTCGCCATCACGGACGCCAACGGCAACACAGCCCAGATCGCCAACAACGTTGCCGGCCGGCAGCAGACGGTCATCGATCCCAACGGACACCTGACGACCGTCTACACGCTCGACGACCTCGGCGACGTTGTACAGCAGGACCAGGCCCTCGGTACCAAGACACTCACCACGACCGCTACGTACGACGACGTCGGGCGTCCCCTCAGCCGAACCGATCCGCTAGGCCACAAGTGGGCGGCGACCTATGACTCCAATGGAAACCTGCTGTCGGTCAGTGACCCGCTCGGGCACGCGGTCGGCGTCACCTATGACGCCTTCGGAGCACCCCTGACATTCACCGACCCGGCCGGCAATGTGAGCACCTACGCATACGACTCGACAGGCAACCTGATCACCTTCACCAACGCGCTGGGCCAGGTCGACCACTACGACTATGGCGGCGCGGGAAACCTGGCACACCACACCGATGCCCTCGCCAGAACGTGGTCGTACAACGAGGACGGCGCCGGAAATCTGGACACGATTCGCGACCCCAACGGCCAGAACGTGAGATGGCATTACGACAGCCTCGGCCACATGACGGCCGCCATCGACGCCTCCGGCAACCAGACCACGTATGCGTATGACCCTGCGGGTAATTTGATCTCGACGACAGACCCGCTCAACCACATCACAACGCTCGCGTACAACGCCCTGAACGAGCTGGTCTCCCGCACCGACGCTTTGGGCAAGACGACCACGTACACGTACGACGGCAACCGCGCCCTTGCATCGGTGACAGATCCGCTCCTGAATGTCACCAGGTACACCTATGACGCCGACGGCCGGGAAGCGACGCTCACCGACCCTGCGGGCGGAGTGACCACATTCGCCTACGACGGGGCGGGAAGGCTCGCTTCACAGAAGGACGCGATCGGTCGTGTCACCTCCTACGCATACGACGACGCGGGCCGCTTGACTTCCAAGACACTACCCAACGGTGGCATCTACGCGTACGCGTACGACACCGGAGGACATCAGACCTCAATCACCGACCCGCTCGGACATTTCACCTCGTCTGCCTACGACGCCGACGGGCGGCTGGTCTCGTCGACCGATCCGCTCGGCAAGACCACCACCTACACACTGGACGCGCTTGGCCGCCAGGTCGGCGTCGTCGACGCCCTGAACCAGACGGCTCAGCACAGCTACGACGCGGCCGGCCAGCTCGTTTCGGACACCGACGCCCGCGGCGGCGCGACCACTTACGGCTACGACCCGGCCGGCAACCGCACCACGGTCACAGATCCTCTCGGCCACACGACGACCTACCAGTACGACCAGAACAACCGCGTCAACCAGATCACCGATCCACTGGGCCGCTTC
>DATFVI010000072.1:0-3897 GCA_035260405.1 Candidatus Dormiibacterota bacterium | reverse complement strand
CATTGAAATTCGTCCTACCGGAGTACGCTATCACCACGCTCGCGTCACCTCGGCCGCCCAACCCCCAGCATCGCCGCGGGTTACCTGGGTAACCGCGTTGAACGCCTCGACTATCCTGCGCCCGATCACTTGCATCGAAGCGCGAAGAGAAGGCTGTCACCTCCGGGAGATCGAATGAGTATCCAGCAACGGGCGGCGCCGGTCCGCGAGCTTTCGGACATATCTCGGTCCGCCGAAGTCGTTCGGTCCGCGGTCGAGTAGCTCGGCCATTCGGCTTCGCCCTCACAGATCCGGGCAGGCGGCTTTCCCGCACCCGGCTCTTCCCGGAAGTCACCCGCATGGGGCCGCTCGTGGGGTCCAGGGGTGCGTAATTCGAGGTGGCGGTAAGGGAAAGCACGCGGTCACAGTCTCGAACCAATCCCAGCCCATGCGCCGGTTCTTCTGGCTCCGCCGTCTCAGGCAGTTGAACCAGATGCGCCGGATTTCCTGCCGGAACGCGTGGAGAGAGCGCCAGTTATGCGGCATGCCGAAGTAGCCGTAATGGCCGCGCAGCACGCTGGAATACCAGCGATGCTGGTCGGCCAGCGGCGTGTGCATCAACTGCCACGCTTCCTGGCGCACCGCCGTCAGCTTGCGCGTCAGACGGTTGCTCTGCGTCTTGTGCTTCACGATGAACCTGCCATCGCGGGTCCACCCGCAGTAGTGGGTGAAGCCGAGAAAGGCGAAGGTCTCCGGGCGCCGTTCGCCGCGTCTCTGCCGAGCCAGGGCCGGTAGACGACCAAACTCGATCAGACGCGTCTTGTCTTCATGGAGCGCCAGGCCGAACCCGGCCAGCCGCTCCTTGAGGTCTGACAGCATCCGCCGGGCATCGGCCTCGCTCTCGAAGCCCATGACGAAGTCGTCGGCGTAACGCACGATCGAGACCCGACCGCGCGCCTCCCGGCGGCGCCATTGATGGACCCAGAGGTCGAGGACGTAGTGCAGGAAGATGTTGGCGAGAAGCGGGCTGATGCCCGCCCCTTGCGGCGTACCCCTGTCCGTCTCGAACCATTCATCGCTCTCGAGGATACCGGCTTCGAGCCACATCCGGACGAGCCGGAGGATTCGAGGATCGGCGATCCTGTGCGCCAGCATCCGCAGCAACCACTCGTGGTCAACCGAGTCGAAGAAGCTGCGAATATCGGCATCGAGCACCCAGGTCACGCGCTGGCTCATGATCGCCGTATGGAGCGACGACAGAGCCTGATGCGGGTTTCGCCCCGGCCGGAAGCCGTAGGAGAATCCGAGAAAGTCGACTTCGTAGATCGCGCTCAGCACCTCGGCGACCGCGCCCTGGACGATCTTGTCCTCCAGGGTCGGGACGCCGAGTGGACGCCGACCGCCATCGGCTTTCGGGAGGTAGACACGCCGAACCGGCTGTGGCCGGTAGCGCCCGGTGTGGACCCGTACGCTGAGGTCCTGAAGCTTGATCTCCAGGTTCTGCTCGTAGTCTGCCACCGTGATCCCGTCGACTCCCGCACTTGCCTGCCGCTTCTGACGCCGGAACGCTCGTTCGAGCGCCGCGACGTCAACGTGGTGCAGCAAAGCCGTGAACCGGGTCTGGACGGCCGAGCGGGCCGCCGCGTTCACCCGTGCGAGATTGGATGGCAGGGCAACCCGGCTCTGTGTCCGGCCCCGCCCCTTCTCGCTTGGGTTCCTTCCGGGCTGGTCCCTTCCCTCGGCGCGCCTCGTTTCCTTCGACGGCGTCATCAGTACTATGAACCAGTCCGACTCCCGACCTCAGCTCGCAGGGCGGCTCCGGCATCGCCTCGCCACCCTCCCCCGCCAGAGACCAATCTGGCGGACCCGGTCGGGCCTCTCATGTTCCGATGAATACTTTCCATACGTGATCCGGCCTTCGACCCCGGCGAAGCGACGCCACCTCGCATAGCGCTGGCGCACATGCTGCCTTCGAGAAAGGGAACCCTCTCGGCCTTCGCGATCTTCCACATTTCGAGGCTCAATCCCGCACCCTGCATGACCCCTGTCTACACTTCAGACCTCGCGTTGCCACGACGCCCGCAAGACTCGGTCCCGGCCTGCCCGCTACGGCTTTAGCCAGATGAGACTTTCACTCATAGGTATTCATCAGCTTTGCATGACGTACTCCCTTGGGGTGGTGTAGGAGCGGTGGGTAAGGAGCCCGCCGCAGCGACCGCCAAGAGTCAGGCGGCGGCGGGCTACTTATCCACGGCGGTGGTCATCGCAGGCCTCCGGTAGGGTTTTGGTCGCACCCCTCAACGCGAACCAAGGACCCGACGATGACCGACGAGATGATGAGCCTACAGGCGCTCTTGGAGAAGAGCTGCGATACTGATCTGCTGCGCGAGATGATCGGGTTCGCGGCGCATCGGCTGATGGAGCTGGAAGTCGAGAACCTGACCGGTGCGGCGCACGGCGAACGCAGCGCCGATCGGATCACGCACCGCAACGGGTATCGCGAGCGTGATTGGGAGACCCGGGCCGGAACGGTTGAGTTGCGCATCCCGAAGCTGCGCAAGGGCAGCTATTTTCCAGGCTTTCTCGAGCCGCGCCGGCTAGCCGAGAAGGCGCTGACCGCGGTGATCCAGGAGGCCTATATCCAAGGCGTGTCGACCCGCTCGGTCGACGAGTTGGTCCGTGCGATGGGCATGACCGGCATCTCCAAGAGCCAGGTATCGCGGCTGTGCGGCGAGATCGACGGCAAGATCACGGCCTTCCTCGACCGTCCGCTCGAGGGCGAGTGGCCCTATGTCTGGCTGGATGCGACCTATGTGAAGGCGCGCCGCGACGGCCACGTCGTCTCGGTCGCGGTGATCATCGCGGTCGGCGTCAATGGCGATGGCAGGCGCGAGGTGCTGGGCCTGGCGATCGGCACGTCGGAAGCCGAGACCTTCTGGACCGACTTCCTGCGCAAGCTCGCCAGGCGCGGTCTGCGCGGCGTCAAGCTCGTCATCTCGGATGCCCATGAGGGGCTGAAGGCTGCCATCGTCAGGGTTCTGAACACCTCATGGCAGCGCTGCCGCGTCCACTTCATGCGCAACGTGCTGGCTCATGCCGGCAAGCAGGGCCGCCGCGTCGTCTCGGCCTTCATCGCCACCGCCTTCGCCCAGGACGACGCCGAAGCCGCCAGGGCCCAGTGGCGACAGGTCGCCGACCAGCTGCGCCCGAGGGTCAAGAAGCTCGCCGAGTTGATGGATGAGGCTGAGAGCGATGTCCTCGCCTATATGAGCTTCCCGCCGGCGCACCGCCCGAAGTTGCACTCGACGAACCCGATCGAGCGCGTGAACGGCGAGATCAAGCGCCGCACCGAGGTCGTCGGCATCTTCCCCAATGACGAGGCCGTCATTCGGCTCGTCGGTGCCATCCTCCTCGAACAAAACGATGAGTGGGCCGTGCAACGCGCCCGCTACATGACCCTGGAAACCATGGCACCTTTGAGCGACGATCCCTTCGTCAAGCTGCCCGCCCTGGCCGCATGACATAACCGGCCAGACCCAGCCGGAGACCTGGAGCCACCCCGCGCTCCTACACCACCACCAGGGGCACGATCCAGAGTGGCCCAATTTGCCCCTTTTGAGACATTGTTCGACAACGCCGGAACCCCCTCAAGAGGGTGGTTGATACCACAGGGTCCCGTTTTCATCGAGCGATGTCGGGCCGCGCAATCGTGTGATCAGGAGGGGAGAGAGCGCCTACCGCGACCGGCGACCAGCTTTGGGTTATATCTGAGTTCGTTAAGGCTTCTCGGACGCCTGCCGCCCGAGCGCGCGGCCTCGTTCTTCAGCGGCAGGCATCCAAGAAGCCTTAACGATAGTCGCCATTCCCCGGATTACGTCACATCGCCGATCTGGATCGATCGTGGGGAGCTTTCAGCTT
>DATFVI010000071.1:0-2441 GCA_035260405.1 Candidatus Dormiibacterota bacterium | reverse complement strand
CCGTCGGCCACGAAGAGGTTCACGCCGGTAGCACCGAGCTTGGCGCGTGCGATCGCCGCAAGTTGGCGCGCCACCCGAAAGGTCCGCATCGCCACGGTCTCGTTGAGGTCTGCCATCAGCACCGCATGCTCGCGCGGCACGACGAGCATGTGACCGTGGGTGATGGGCTGAACATCCATGAACGCGACCACGGTGTCGTCCTGGTACGTGAAGCTCGCCGGCTCGTTGCCGCGCAGGATCTCGCAGAAAACGCACTGATCGCTCATCTAGGCAGCGCGAAGCTTAAGCGAGGGTGAAGCTATTCGGACTCGGGTGACGACTCGACCGGAGCGGGGATCGAGACGGGCGATCCGTTGGCAGCCGGCGACTCGTCCGCCTCCACCGGCTCGAGAGCAGGCTCGGATCCGTTCCCGGCCAAGGCGCTCTCACCGTTGAGCGCACCTTCGCCCGGGCGCTGTCCGCGGCGGCGCCGGCGCGTCCGGCGGTCGCCTCGATGAGGGCGGGACAGGCGCTGCACCTGGGAGCGGATACCCACTCGCTGACAGGCCGTGACCACGGCTCCGACGCCTGCCACCAGGCCCTCCTCCTTGCAGTGCTCGAAAAGCGGCCCGAAGAGCTCGGGAGCGCCTCCGATCACGGTCTTGGAGTCGCCGACGATGACGAGCAGCTTCTTCGCTCGGGAGATGGCCACGTTGACCCGGTTAGGGTCGTTGAGGAACCCGATCGCCGCGCGGTCGTTCGAGCGGACCAGGGACAGGATTACGGCGTCCGACTCGCGGCCTTCGAACGCATCGACCGACTCGATGTCGTCGGGCGGGACGATTCCTTTGAGCGCCGAGGACAGCCGGTTGACCTGCGATGCGTACATGGCGATCACGGCCAGCTTCGCCTTGCGGACCCGGCGCCGGATGATCGAGGTGATGTCCTTGCACAGCGCCACCTCGAACTCGTTGGCGACCGATCGCTGGGCGTCCCGGTACTCGTCCTGCGCCCCCGTGTCGACCCAGACCAGCTCGCGGTCGAACGGCCACGGCAGCGGCATCCGGGGATGCGGGGCTTCGTGGATGAGCTTGCCCTCGTAGAAGAGGTCTGACACCACGCGGCCGATCGGCTCGCGCATCCGGTACTGGCGGGGCAGCATGATCTTGGAGCTGGCCGGGACCTTGTCCCAGATCCAGCCGTAAAAACTGTCGTCGCGGACAAGCTCGTCCAGCGGCTGCTCGACCTTGAAGGTGGAGGCGGCTTCCTCCATGACCGGCGGCAGCTGCTTGAGGTCGCCGATCATGACCCAGCGCTTGGCCAGGGGCATCAGAGCGAGCGCCTCGTTGGCACGCACTTTGTTCGCCTCGTCGAGGATCAGCCAGTCGAAGACCTTGAAGCGCAGGCGGGAGTCGATCGCGAGCCTGTTGCACGTGCCGGCGACCAGGTTGTACGGCTCGAGATCATCGCTTTCGACGAGCGTCGGGCGAAGCCGGCGGGGCACCTTGCCCGGTTCCGCGATGCGCGCCTGCCGCACATGTGAGAAGCCCAGGAGCCGCTCCTGTCCTGTATCGACCGCGTCGTTGGAGTGCGAGGACATGAGGATCGAAGCGTTGGGGTTGCGGCCGAGGATGCGCCGGATCGACTCCACGATGGCCGTCGTCTTGCCGGTTCCGGGCGGGCCCTGGATCAGGTACATCTGGCCCGGCCGCATGCCCATGACGCGGGCGACGGCCTCGGCCTGCTCCTCGTTCGGGTCCGGCAGGTGGTGCGCCTTCTTGCCGTCCAGCGGGACGCGCGGAGGGCTGCCGAGCCAGCCGGTGTCTCCCAGCTCCGCGGCCATGGCCCCGGTGCGCGGGCTTCCGATCTGAAGCTGGCGGATGACCGAACGCTGCGCCTCGAACATCTCGACGCTGGCGGTCGGGAGCACGATGCCTTCGTCCGGCAGCGGGTCGTAGCGGCGGAAGCTCACCCAGAGGTTCGAGCCCTGGATGCGGTCCAGCGACATTCCCCGGTACTCGGGGAAGCCTGCCGACCGCACTGTCAGCGAGTCGATGCCGCGGTAGATCCGACCTTCCGCGTCGTCGACCAGGTGGAGCACCGCGCGCACGTACTCGCCGCCGCGCATGTCCTCCCCGCACTCGGGGCAGTGGATGCCGTTCGAGGTCGGGACCTCGGCCTCGCACTTGGGGCATTCCATCCACTGCTCGGTCGCCTCATAGCGGCGGACGGCCGCTTCGGCGAGCTTCTCCCGGTAGTCGCGGAGGTGCTCTATGAAGCGCATCGTGGAGTCGAGGATCGGCAGGGTCTTGGCCTGCTCCCTCAGCTGGATGGCCGTGAACCCCTCGAGGTCCCCGTCCCACTCCTTGACCACGTGCAGCTCCTGGTAGCGAAGACGCAGGCGGTTCTTCTCCATCTCGTACTCGCCGTCCAGGTCCTGCCAGTCGGTGATCTCGAGGGCG
>DATFVI010000070.1:0-2458 GCA_035260405.1 Candidatus Dormiibacterota bacterium | reverse complement strand
GGGGATGTCCCGGCCGCCGTTGAAAGTCTGACAGTGGCCGCCGGTGATGGTCATCCTACTACGCGCTCCTCCGTATCGGGTCCGTTACCGACGACAACAACGACGCATTGAAGGCAGCGAGCTCGCGGTACCCTCTGATCCTGCGGAAGCGCTTCTCAGCATCCATCAGAGCGGTGGCGGCCCAACGCAGCGCCATCGAACCACCGCGCCAGCGCTTCACCCTCTTCGCCACGCGCTTGAGGGCTCCCTGGAGGTTCTCGATCGGGTTCGTCGAGCAGAGCGTACGGTACAGCGCACCCTTCGCGCCGAGGGTCAGCAACGTGAGCGTCTCGTCGAGGCCCTCGCGCAGGGCGGCGACGGCGCCCGGGTGCTGGGACTCGATCCTTCTCTCGATCGCTTCGAGCTGCTGGCGAGCGTCCGGCTCGGAGTCCGCCGACCACGCGTTGCGCAGCGCGGCGCCGATCACGGCGCGCTTGCTGCCAGGCAGATGGTCGAGGATGTTGCGCATCTTGTGGATCTGACAGCGCTGTATCAGAGCCCACTGCGCGAACGTCTCTCGGATCGCCTTCCGGATGCCCTTGCCACCGTCGATCACGAACAACCGCGCCCGCTCGACCACGAGCCCGCGTTCGATCAGGTCGCGAAGCAGCGCCTGGCACACGCCATGGCTCTCCGTGCTCCCCTCGACGACGCCCAAGACGTGCTTGCGGCCCTCGCTGTCGATGCCCAGGGCCACGACCAGCACGTGCTCTCCCAGCGCGGTGCCGTCGATCATCACCACCGGCAGATCCATCTCGAGCGGGCGCGAGAGGAACGCTTCCACCTTCTGGGCGGTCCGGGCCACGAACCTCCGCGACACGCTGGACCGGCTCACCGCCAGTTGATCCACGCCCGGCGGCAGCGGCTCCAGGCTGCGGGCGTACTTGCGTGTGCTGACGCCCACGAGCATCTGCTCCATAGCGCGCTCTCCGAGCGGGTCCTCTCGCGTGACGTCCTGCCACGTCGGCAGCGCGATCTCGCCGCCATCCGCCGACCGCACCCGCAGCTTCTTCACTCGCACCTTGCGGCCGCCCAGCACGACCGGTGCCTCCTCAGACCCGTGTCGGTACGCCTGGCGGGCCTCGCTCGGCTGGTAGCGAGGACCGCACACCGCCTCTCGGTCCTCCTCCAGCATCGCGGTCAGAACCTGGAAGCCGGCACCCACCACGATCTCCCTCAGTGCGGTCCGTGCCTGGACCAGGACCTCGCCCAGCTGCACCCGACGCGTCGCGCTCGGGTGCGCGACTACAGCTCCTTCCTTCGCTCCTCGCTTCGTGACATCCTTCGCCATGACGGTGAGTCTCCTTTCGTTGCCAAGCCCAGCACTTTCGCCGGGTTGGAGACCACCGTCAACTTTCAAGGAGCAGCCAGCAAGACCGAGAGACTAATGGGGTGAGAGTCCCCTGCCGTCAACTGCCCGATTTCAGACGGCTAGCGTGTCCGATGCACGATGAGGCAACGATTCGTGTTCTGCTCGGACGTAAGAGTCATGGCCGCCCTTCGTGGCGACACGATGCGGTGGGAGCGACCTGGATGGCGAGCAAACCTGCGGGCCTGAACATAACGAAATGACTGCAGCACCGAAATTGACGGACCGGCCGAGAAGTCGCTGGCCGGTCAATGAGAGGCGCCGACCCGGTTTGAAAGCGGGGAAGGCCGAAGCCCTGGGGGAAGAAACGGGCATGTGCACCCCGGGGGCCGCCGGTGTAGGGGTCCAGGCACGTAGGGAAGGACTCTCGGAGCTAACGCTGGGAACGACCATCTCGCAGCGGGGGCTGACAGCAACCCGCGAAGACCCGTCGACCGAGGGTGAGCCCGAAGGCGATGGGAGGGATTTGGTCGGACGCATGAGTCCGCAGGAGCGACGACGGGGAGGCAATGCTCCCCGAGGTGGCGGATGTGACGCCACCCCAGAGCCGGTAACGCCGGGTCTGGGCAAAGGGACTCTGGCCACTTGGCCGCTCTTCGTCGAGCGACGGTTACCGGACACAGAGCCGGGCTTGTTCCGTCCCTCACGAAGGGCAAGCCTGTGTGCAAACCGGGGCGGGTAGGGGCGCATGCGAGTCAGCGCTTTAGCTTCACCCACTCCGGGAAGACACGCGGGAGGGCATGCCAAGGGCAGAACCGGACCTGGGAAATCCGGCCGTCCGGGATCGCAGGGGGGCATCAGGAAACGTGAGCATGGTGGGAATGTGAACCCGCACTGCAACCGAAAGGGCGGATGCGGAAACCCCCCACCTACACTGCGCGCACCTGATCTCTATCCCGACCGTTCAGCGGGACATCGCCCGTGGTCGTGGTTGGGGATCCTGTAGTACTGGAGCCGTGGCCCGCAGCCAGCGCAACACCGCCCCCCACTGCGGCAGCGCTTCCCAGGATGATCAAAGCCGTCTTGGAGCCACCCTTCTCTTTGGGCGCG
>DATFVI010000069.1:0-10064 GCA_035260405.1 Candidatus Dormiibacterota bacterium | reverse complement strand
CCGCCATCGGCGATCTCGACGCTTCCGGTGACCTCAAGCCCGCCCTCCACGGTGCCGGCGACCCGAACGTCGCCCTCTACGTAGAGCTGGCCGACCAACCGGTCACGCGGACCAAGGACGATCGAGCTCTGGGCGCCGTCCGACCCATTTCCCGCCGCCGCGGGGGTGCGGTTTCTAGCCGCCGGAGCCGTGCTGCTCAATGTCTCCCATTCGGACATGGCCGTTGAGGCTGGCGCCGTCTTCGATCTGAAGCCTGCGCACCACGATGTCCCCGCTGAGCCGAGCGTTCTTGCCCAGCATGAGCTTGTCGTGCGCATTCACAGAGCCTTCGACCTGGCCCTTGACGGTCACGTTGGCCGCGTCGATCGAGATCCGGGCCGTCGCGCCCGAGGCCACGTCCAGGTGGCCGGTTACCCTGAACTCGCCCTCGGTGCGGCCGTCGACGTGTACGTCACCTTCGTAGACCAGCTTGCCCTCGAGGCTATCGTTCGGCCCCATCGTGAACTTGCGCTGCCCGCCGCCGCGCCTGGCGTCGCCATTGTCCTCGGCAGAAGCCATCGGCGTGCTTTCTGCCACCGCCTCTTGAACGTCCATCACATTCAGTCACCCCCCGACTTGAATAGGCCCGACGTGGGCCGGAGTCAGGCGCTAAAGGTTAGCCCAGGACGGCTGCAATTCGCCGACGCCGATGTTGAGCTTTGCCAGGCAACTAAATACAAGTGCATAAACCGCTATCCCGCAAATTCGCCCAGCAAGCCGTTGGCCCCAGGAGTCGGCGTGCGCGAGGCGATCGCGATGTACGGTTCGTGCCCGTACCCCTCCTGCATGAGGCGGGGATGGTCGCGAATCAGGATGCGCCACTCTTCCAGCTGGCTTCGATGGCAGTCGATCGCGCGCAGCTTCATCATCACCTCGTCGGAGTCCAGGTCGAAAACGACATCGAAGCTGTCCTGCACGATGAGCGGCAGCGCCTGGCCGTCACCGGAGAGTCGAAAGGCGTCCCTGTAGAAGCCGGCGAGCTGCTGGTCTATCCCCATGTGATAGAGCGCCGGGCGATCCCCCTCCGCCATTGAAGTCACCGCTGTGTCGGTGCACGCGCCCATCGCAATGTGGTCCGGGTGCCCATACGCCCCGTCGGGGCCCCAACCCACGACCGCTTTCGGGCGCAGCCTGGTGATCTGCTCCCAGATCCGCTGCGTGATCTCCTGCCGGTCAACTCTGTCCACGCCGCCGTCGGGGTAGTCCCACAGCTCGACATCGCCGAGGGCCAGGGTGGCCGCGGCCTCCTCGAGCTCGTGAGTTCGGATCTGGGCGAGATCCTCTCGCCTGGCGCCGAGCGGCTTGCCGCTCCAGCCCTTCTCGCCACGCGTCGCGCAGATCAGGTGAACCGGGATTCCGGCGCGCGTGTGCCGCAGGATCAAGCCTCCACATCCCATGGACTCGTCGTCGGGGTGGGCCATGACGACCAGGAGGCCTGGTTTGTTTTCCATTCAGCGCCCCAATTTAGACCGGCGAGGTCAAGGCGTGCTGCGGTCCTCGATCTCCCAGGCGTGGTCGAGCGCGTGCCAGGCGGTTCGCCGGATGGCGTAGGGAACCGGCCACCTTGTCCCTTGCGCAGGATTGTCGATGCCTACGAGGATGGCCTTGCGAAAGGCGCGGACCGCTGCGCTGTCCCTCCCATCGGGTTGCTTCAGCCGGATTCCGATTCTCTTCGCGTACTCCATTTCCGCTCCGAGGACGTGGTCGAACATGTTGTCGCGATCCCGGCCGCCGCCACGCGGGCCTTTGCGCAGGTCGGGCGGCGCCTTCGCCACGACCTGGTCGAGGTACCTCCAGCACGCTTCGAGGAGGCCGCGCATGCGTTGTTCCTGCGGTGCGGTCAGCGGTTTCGATTCGTGCCTGGCCGGGATGCCGGGCGCGCCGTAGTCGGTGGTCGCGTTGCCAGCCAGCCGTTCGACGACGTCGAACGCGGGCGCGCCCGCCGGTAGCGGAGCCCTGGCAAGCTTTGCCACCGCTGCGTAGCGCTGCGTGTAGGCGGCCAGCGCCTCGAGGGCGGCGTGCTCATCTTTTCCCGACCGGCACCAACCTGGCCAATCGGCGGCGCTCGCGAAGGTGCGCTTGCCGCCGACCTCCACGTAGACCCGAAGCCTGGTTCTTGCCTCGTTCGGCACGAGGCTTATTTTCGGCGGTTAGGTCTTCTCGGCGGACTCGCGGGCCGCCGACTCGGCTGCCTCGTGCGCCGCGGTCTCGTTCGACGGACCGGCGCCTGGGCCTCCCGGCCCGCCCGGGTGGAACGTGCCGTTGTTCTCTGCGGTCTCCTGCGCCGCGCTCTCGCCGGTTTCGTGTGCGGCCGCCTCGTTCGACTTGAAGGGACCTGGCGACGGCGATGCGGCGGCCGACGCCGCGTTGACGTTGAACTGCGATCCCGTTCTGGCGAATACGGTGGCGCTGACGATCCCGCCGAAGATCATCGACGCGACCACCACGGATCCGAATATGAGGCTGCGGGTCTTGTTCATGCTCCAATCCTCTGGTCGCAAGCTCAAAACGGCCTTGGAATCGGGTGTGAGTTTTCGACCGCCTCACGAGATGACACCGTTTTTGAGACGCATTTGGGACTGACCTGACGGGCCTCCCAGGGGAAACTGTCGGCGATGGCGAAATTGTTTGCGGTCGAGCACCTCGTGACGCTGGCCGTGATTGGAGCTGTCATCGCGAGCCTGATCGTCGCCGCGCGCCTTCGGCCGGGACCCTGGACGGTGGTCGCCTGCCGGGTCCTGGCGGTGGTCATCGTCGCGAACGAGGCCTCATGGTGGGTGTGGCTGGCCGGCCACGGCACGTATTCCGCGAGCTACGCGCTGCCGTTTCAACTTTGCGATGTGGCCGCTTTCGTCTCGGCGGCTGCGCTCTGGTTCCGTCATCCGCTGCTGGTCGAGCTCACCTACTTCTGGGGTCTTGCCGGGACGGCGAACGGCCTCATCACGCCGGACGTCTCGGACCACTTTCCGAGCTTTGGTTTCATGCAGTACTTCATCGCGCACGGAGCGATCGTGGGCGCCGCCCTTTTCCTGGTGATCGGGCTCAAGATCACGCCGCGGCCAGGGGCCGTGGCGAGGGTGTTCGGATTGACATTCGTCCTGATGGTGCTCGACGCGGGCATCAATCTCGTGAGCGATGGGAACTACATGTACCTGCGTCACACGCCGGGCGCGCACAGCCTGCTCGACGTGCTCGGTCCGTGGCCGTGGTACATCGTGGGCGCGGCCGCGCTCGCTCTCTTCCTGTTCGCGATACTGGATCTGCCTTTCAGCGTCGGCAGGTTCCGGCGCAGGCAGGCGGCCGGTTAGAAAATGGAGCGGGCGATGGGAATCGAACCCACGTAAACAGCTTGGAAGGCTGCCGCACTACCATTGTGCTACGCCCGCATTTGACGTTCGCCTGGTGGTCTTTCGAGACTTACGGGCAACGGCGGTAATTAGAGTACCTAGCTAGGCCCCATCGTCTAGTGGACTAGGACGCGGCCCTTTCAAGGCTGAGATCGCGGGTTCGAATCCCGCTGGGGCTACTCCACACTGGCAACCATCCCGATCTGGTGGGCGGCGAGGGTTTCGAACCCCCGACCTCCAGCATGTCAAGCTGGCGCTCTTCCAACTGAGCTAGCCGCCCGCGGTCATCCGGGCTTTCGGAATGGGCTGCCGGGTGACGAATTATTGTAGTTGCCGTGCCTCCCTACATCGGCCGGCGCACGCGCCGGGTCGAGGACGAACGGCTCGTCACCGGGGCAGGTCGCTACGCGGGGGACATCAAGCTCGAAGACCTGCTTCACCTCTCCTTCTGCCGGTCGACGCTCCCACACGCCCGGATCAGGGCCATCGACCGGTCGGCGGCGCAGACGATGCCGGGCGTGATTGCGGTCTGGACGGCCGACGACCTGCCTGAGGTCGTCACGGGCCTGGGCGAGTCCAGCCCCGTCGGGGTCGAACACCGGGGGCGGCCGATCCTCAATCGCGATGAGGTGAACTACATCGGAGAGGCCTACGCGATGGTGGTCGCCGAAACCTCGTACCAGGCGCACGACGCCGCAGAGCAGGTTTCCCCTGAGCTCGATCCGCTGCCTGGGGTGGGCAACGTGTTGACCGCGAGCGCGGCCGGCGCGCCGACCGTGCACGCCGACATGAAATCGAACATCGCGCTGGCGGCGACCATCGCTTTCGGCGACATCAAAGCCGCGTTCGCCTCCGACAGCGTGACGGCGAAGATCCGTCTCACCACAGCTCGCGTCGCAGGGGCTGCCATGGAACCGCGGTCCGTCACTGCGACGCCTGACTCGGATACCGGCGGGATCAAAGTCTGGACCTCGACGCAAAACGTATTCGGGGTCAAGCACGCCGTGGCTGCCACCCTCGGTATCGACGAGTCAAAGGTCCGGGTGGTCGCCGAAGACGTCGGCGGCGGTTTCGGTGCGAAGGGAAGCGCTTTTCCAGAGGAGGTGCTCACCGCGCTGGCGGCGTGGCGCCTGAAGCGAGCCGTGCGGTGGATCGCGTCTCGAAGCGAGGACAGCGCTACGACCGCGCAGGGACACGGGTCCGTGATCGAGGTCGAGCTGGCGTCGGATGGAGGTGGAAAGCTGCGCGGCTTGCGCGGCCGCCTGATCCACGACGTCGGCGCGTACGCGGCCTCGGGCACCGGCCAGCCCGAGATCATCATCGGCCACATGATCTCGGCGTACGTGCTGCCGGCGATGGAGATCGGCTACCAGCTCGTTTACACGAACGCCGTGCCGAGCGGTTTTATCCGAGGCGGCGGACGGCCACTCGGCAACTACGCGATGGAGCGGGTCATGGACCGGCTGGCGCGGGCGCTCGAAGTGGATCCAGTCGAGCTGCGACGGCGCAACCTCGTCCAACCAGAACAGATCCCGTACACGACCGGCTTTCCCGCGGGCCGCAGAGGCCACGTCTACGACAGCGGTGACTACCCGCGACTGCTGGACCTGGCGCTCGAGAAGCTGGGTGCACACCCGGCACGGGTACGCGCCAAGGGCCGTCTCGTGGGGTTTGGCGTGGCTTGCTGCGTCGAGTCGACGGGATTCGGACGCGGCGAGCCGGCGAAGATTCACGTCTCCAGGGACGGCATCGCCCACGTGTACGTCGGCTCGACGCCGCAGGGGCAGGGCCACGAAACGATGGTGGCGCTGGTCGCGGCCGAGAGGCTGGGTTGGCCGCTCGACAAGATCCGGGTTACGGCAGGCGACACACAGCACGTCCCCTTCGCGCTCCTCACCGCCGGCAGCCGGAGCGCGGTGCAGGTCGGCAACGCCGCTGCGAAGGCGGCCACCGCGATGCGCAAAGTGATCCTGGAACGCGCTGGGGACGTCCTCGAAGCGGACGTGCACGACCTCGTGCTCGACGAAGGCGTGGTCGGCGTGCGCGGCGCCCCCGCGAAACGGGTGCCCGCGACCGACGTGCTGCCGGACGAGGGACTCGAGGTCCTCGAGAGCTTCGATCCGGCACGACCCCTTGCCTTCTCGAGCGGTTGCCACGCTGCGGTGGTCGCGGTCGATCCCGAAACGGGACAGGTCGAGGTTTTGAAGTACGTGATCACGCACGACACCGGCAAGGCGATCAACCCGCTGACTCTCGAAGGACAGCTGCACGGCGGCTTCGCCCACGGCCTCGGCTACGCGCTCTATGAGGCGGCCATCTACGACGCCGACGGCTCCTTTCGGACCGCGAGCTTTCTCGACTACACGATCGTCAGCACCGGCGAGGTGGGCGTCACTCTGAATCTGATCAGCAGCGACACGCCGACCGACGCGAACCCCGAAGGTTTCAAAGGCGCGGGCGAAAGCGGGACCATCCCCGTCCCCGCCGCCATCTCCAACGCAGTCGAAGACGCGCTGCGCAAGCGCAAACCAGATGCAGTCGTCGACCGGCTGCCGATCACGTCCGACTACATCGTCGAGCTTTTGAGCAGCTGAGCACCGATCCACGCGCGACCACCCCTCCCCTCGGCCCTGGAGGGATCGACTGGAGACGCAACCTCGCCGCCCTCTGGTTTGCCGAGTTCATGGCGATCTTCGGTTTCAGCTTCGCTTTCCCGTTCCTCTCGATCTTCATCCACCAGGACCTGGGCGTCCCGAAGGGGTCGCAGCTGGACCTCTGGACGGCCGCGACGGCGAGCGTTTCCGGCCTGTCGATGGCGATCGCAAGCCCGATCTGGGGCGTCCTGGGAGATCGGTACGGGCGGAAGCCGATGCTCATCAGGTCGATGGTCGGCGGCGCGATCACGGTCGGCCTGATCTTTTTCGCCCGCTCCCCGACAGACCTGCTGGTCCTGCGCCTTCTCCAGGGCGCCACCAGCGGCACGGTTGCGGCGGCGACTGCGCTCGTGGCCGCCGAGACCCCACGCAACCGCGTGGGCTGGGCACTCGGCGTAGTCACCTCGGCGGTTGCGCTTGGAAGCGCGATCGGCCCGGTCGTGGGCGGGCTGGCCGCTGCGCTGCTTGGCTTGAGGCTCATGTTTCTTTTTGGGGGGATCCTGCTCCTCCTATCGACGATGCCCGTGCTGTTTATCGTCCGTGAAGGCCCGCTCCGGCGCCGCCAAGGACCGCAGGTGGGGGTTCTTGATCTGATCAAGCAACGCCCGGGGACGCTGCGTTCGCTGGGCGTCTTGATCGGCGCCCAGGGCCTCATCAGTGTGTGCAACTCCGCCACGCAGCAGCTCGTCGTGCTGCGACTCATCGAGATGGTGACGAGCGGGGTGTCGGCGATCACCGGGGTTGCCTTCGGTCTCGCGGGCGTAGCGAGCAGCGGCGCCGCGGTTTTTTACACGCTGGTCACGCGGCGGCTGGGCTACGTGCGGACGACGGCAGTGGCCGCGGTGATGGTGGCGGTGGCCGTTTCTCTCATCGCCATCGCGCCCTGGGCGGCGGTGGTGGTGGCAGGTGTGGCGCTCAACGGCCTGGTCAGCGGGGTGGTCATTCCCGCGACCGCGAGCATGATCGGGCTCGAGACGCCCCCAGAGGCGCAGAGCACCGTATTCGGAGCCAACGCCAGCTCGGTGGCGCTCGGGTTCGCGATCGGCCCGGCCATCGGCGGCGCCGTGGCCGCAACGGCAAGTGTCTCCGCCGCGCTGATCGTGGTCGCCGGCCTTGCCCTCGCGCTGGCGGCAATCGTTGCGGCGGGAGCTCGCGAACCGGTCCGCTGATCTCGTAAAGTCTCGCGGGTGAAGCGGATTCTCGGTACGGCGCTGGTGCTGATCGCGGTCTCGGCGTGCGACGCGGGAGGAGGTAGCCCCGCCACGACCTCGTTCGCCCCGGGCTGCGACAATGAGATCGTCACCTGCATGGAACAGCGCACCACGCCCCCGCCCACCTTGATCGACCCGACCAAGAAGTACACGGCCACCGTGCACACGACGCGTGGCGACTTCGTGATCTCCTTCGTCGACCCCAACATCGCGCCTCAGACGGTCAACAACTTCGTCTATCTATCGCAGAACCACTTCTACGACGGCCTGACCTTTCACCGCGTCGTCCCCGGCTTCGTCGTGCAAGGCGGCGACCCGCTCGGCAACGGGACGGGCGGCCCTGCCTACAAGCTGCCCAACGAGAACAACCCTTCGAAATGGCCGCGCGGCACGGCCGGCATGGCGTCAAGCCAGGCGGGCGTGAGCGGCTCGCAGTTCTTCATCACGATCGGCGACGCCCCGTTCCTCGAAACGAGCGGCGTGTACAACCATTTCGGCCAGGTGACATCGGGGATGGACGTTCTAGACAAGATCCAGGTCGGCGACACGATGAGCTCGATCGACATCACCGCCTCGTGAGGCGCCTTTGGGCCGCCGTCGTTCCGCTGGCCGCGGTCGCGATCACGGCGTGTGGCTACCCGGATCCCTACGCGGGGACCGGACCTGTCGCCAACGAAAGCCCAGGCCCCGCGTCTATCGTCAGCCCATCGCCGGGGACAGACAACTTCAACGACGGCGCCGGGCTGCCGGTGATCACCTACCCTGACGGGCTGAAGTACATCGACCTCAAGGTCGGTACCGGCGACGTCGTGAAGAGCGGCGACAACATCACGGTCCAGTACACCGGCTGGCTCGACACCGCAAAGGTGTTCGACAGCAGCCGGCTCGCCGGCCGCACCCCTTTCGCGCTGCAGATCGGGCGTGGGCAGGTGATCCCGGGTTGGGATGAGGGAATTCCAGGGATGAAGGTCGGCGGCAAGCGGAAGCTGATCATCCCCGGATCGCTTGGATATGGAACGCAGGGCCAGACCGATCCCAACACGGGCGCGGTCATCATCCCGCCCAACGCCACGCTGACCTTTGATGTGGAGGTGCTGAGCGCAGCGCCCGGACCGAGCCCGTCGCCAAGTCCCTCGCCCTCGCCAAGCCCAAGCCCGAGCCCGAGCGCGACCCCAACGTAGGCCGGGCTCGGGGCGCACTCCAGCCGACCACCCTGCGCGCAAAGCGGCGATGAGGATGGGAGTTACTGATTGCCCCCTGCGGGGGAGGGGAGATTTGCTAAGCGATCGTGAGAGTCGCCTTCATGCCTGAGGCTTCGTGGCCGGGTTGGTCGCAGAAGATCGTGTAGGTCCCGGCCGGGATGCTGTTGACGGTGAACACGAACGTGTCGCCCGCCGAGATGAGCTCGCTGCCATCGACTCGGTTGTTCGAGCTGTCGCGAATGATCATGTCGTGCGACGTCGTGCCGCCGTTCACGAGATAGAAGACGACCTTGCCGCTGGGCGCGCTGATCGTGGAGGGATCGAACTTGAACTCGGTCAGCGTCACCTTGATCGACCCGGCGGGCTGGCCGGAGCCGCCGCTTCCGCCGCAACCGGCGCCGAGTAGGGCCACCGCCGCCACGGCCACGGCCAGCGCTTTCATCGGAAAGCGGTGATCCCGAGATACAGGATTCCAAACAGGAAGAGCCACACCACGTCAACGAAGTGCCAGTAGAGGGTAACCGCGTTCACCGCCACGTGATGTTGAGACGAAAACTGGCCCTTCGACGCTCGGTACAGGATCAGCGTCAGGAGGACAAGGCCTCCGAGCACATGGGCGCCGTGGAAACCGGTCAGCGTAAAGAAAGCACTGGCGAAGCTATTCGCCGTCAGGCTCATTCCCCGGCCAAACGCGGTGATGAACTCGTACAGCTGAAAGCCTTCGAACGCGAATCCCAGGAGGATGGTGACGATCTGCAGCTCGAAGAATCGCCGGCGATTGTCGTGCGCGATTGCCTCGGCCGCGTAGTGGCAGGTCACTCCGCTGGACAGCAGGATGATTGTGTTGACGAACGGGATCGGCCACCAGCTGACGTAGAACTCGTTGCTGGTGGTCGGAGGCGGAGGCGGCCATACGAAATGCGATCCGTATAGATAGAAGTAGACCGCGAAGAGGCTGCCGAAGAACATCACCTCGGAAGCCAGGAAGATGTACATCCCCATCATCCCCGGCTTGATCGCGGGATACTCGGGCTGTATCTCGGGCCGCAGGGTGGCGACCGCCATCAGTGATGCACCTCCGGCCCTGGACCGTCAGTCGGGAACATCTTGGTGTCGTCGACCACGACCCAACCGACCACACCCCACAGGAAGATCAGTCCCCCGATCACCGCCAGCACGATCCGCGTCGTGGAAGCGAGCGGGATCGCGGCCAGCCCGAGGAAGAGCAGCCCAAAGCAGATCACGAACGGCCAGTTGCTGGGCGGTGACAGGTGAATGCCGAGCTGGTGCGCCCGGGCCTCGAAGTCGACGACGTCGTCGATGTGGACGGGGTAGTCCATGTCGAACCTGGACACCTCTGACCGGTGCTCGGGGTCGACAGCCCGCCACGCCTTGAACGCGGCGGAGGCCATCACGCTCGATGGCCAGAGCTTGTAGCCGCAGTTCCTGCACATGTCGACGAAGCGGGCCGTCGTCAGACCGCAGCGGGGGCACTCGACCACCAGGCTGGGGTTCGACACGTCAACGTATCGAGTCTGCTTCGAGGCCGCCACAGTCGATTTCGGATTCTATCCGGTCACCGAGGTGGCTCGCCGGGCGCGGTTCCGGTCA
>DATFVI010000068.1:0-18098 GCA_035260405.1 Candidatus Dormiibacterota bacterium | reverse complement strand
AAACCTTTCGGATGTACCGGCGCCACTTCTTTCTGTTCGCCGGCTTATCCGTGCTCCTCTCGATCCCTTCGGCCGGGCTGTCGGGCTTCTTCTCCTACGCGTTGTTCAACGGCCTGCTTCAGCAGACGAACGCGGTCGCGGGTCCGAACTTCAACTTCAACTTTCTCGGACAGACCCTCGTCGCGGCCGTGGTCGTGTTCGTGATCACGCTCGTGCTGCTCCCGTTCTTCTACGGGGCGGTTACGTTCGCCGCCTGCGAGTCCGCGCTCGGCCGGCCGGTCACACCCGCGGGAATCTTGAGCGGCGTCATGCGCAACTACTTTCAACTGCTCGGCTACTGGCTCCTGATCGGCCTGATGCTCATCCTCTTCTGCCTCCTCCCGCTGTGGATCTGGATCTGGGTGAGCTGGGTGGCGGTCATGCCGATCATGTTCATCGAGAACATCGGCCTCGGGGCGGCGATGAACCGCAGCTGGCGGCTGGTTGAGGGGCGCTGGTGGCGCACCTTCCTGATCGTCTTCCTGATCTTCATCATCATCTACGCCGTCCGCTTTGCCCTCGGCGCATTCATCGCCCTTGGGCAGGGCCTGCTCCAGCTTGTCGTCTCTCCTCTCATCGTCGTCTGGATCTCGGGGGTGACGAGCGTCATCGTCGATTCGCTCGTGAACCCCGTCTTTCAGATCGCCGTGGTGCTCATCTACTTCGACCTGCGCGTCCGGCGCGAGGCACTCGACCTCTTCCAGCTGGCGCAAGGACTTCCGTCGCCGCCGGCTCTCCCCGGCATGGCGAGCACCAGCTGAAAACCCGCATCCTGCGGCGCGCTCTTGCGGCGATCGCGCTGTGCCTTGCGGCCGGATTCGCGAGCCCGACCCTTGCGTCCGCGGACCCACCGCCTCCTCCGACGTATCGCCAGGCCGTGGAGGACGCCTACAGCCTGGTGCGAGCCGCCGCGCCCAACGACCTCACGAGCGCGCGCAGGGCGGTCAGCGCTCTCGAAGCCGGCACCGGCACCTCGCAGCTGGAGATCCTTTCCGACCTCGAGCGGCGGCCGCCCGAATACGACGACGCGAAAGCCCGGCTGCTTGCCTTGCTGGCCGCCCTCGACGCTCCGGCCACGACAGCAGACCCCCAGCTTGCGCAGCAGCGACTGCATGGCGTGCTGGCCCTACCGCGCTACGACGCGCTGCACAAGCCTCCCTCACTGCTCGACCGTTTCGTGCAGTGGGTCCGCGACAGGATCGACCAGCTGCTTCGGCTCCTGTTCGGCGGAAGCGGCGCGCCGGCTCCGGCCTGGATCTTCTACCTCATCGGCGTGATCGGACTGGCGGCGGTCGCCTTCGTCGTGTTTCGCTCGACCCGCGGGCGGTTCACCGAGGGGCTCGTGGCGACCCAGCCAGCGGGGCCCCGTGCTCCGGCGGACTATTTCGCGGAGGCCGATCGACTCGCCGCGAGAGGCGACCGGGTCGAGGCCATCCGGAACCTGTGCGCCGGCGTGGCCGCCACGCTCGCGGGCGAGCGAACGTGGGAGGGGAGCCCGCTCACCGTCCGCGAGATCTTCCAGCGCGCCGCCGACCCTGCGCGTTTGGACGCTCTACTGCTGCCCTTTGAGGCCGCCGTTTACGGGGGCCGCGATGTCGATGCGGCGACCTACGAGCGCGCGAGGCAGGTCGCCGCGCCGTTCCGCCTGCGTGTGGAGGTGGCTGCGTGAAAGGAGCACGGGGATGGATCGTCGCGGGATTCATCTCAGTCGCGATCGCGGCTGCGGCCTACCTGGTCCAGCCGCACCAGGACTCGCCTGAGCACAGCTCGAACAGCGACGCCGCCAACGGCACTTCGGCCGCGCGTCTCTTTGCGGAATCGATGGGACACCCGACCGACCAGGTCAGCGGCACGTTCACACCGCCCGCACCCCTTGGACTCATGTTCGTCTTCACGCCGACGAGCCCCTACACATCCGACGAAGCGGAACGGACGCGGCTCTGGGTTCGCTCCGGCGGCGTGCTGGTCTACGCCTCCGAGCAGGGGGACCCCGAGCTCGACCGAGCGTTCGGAGTCACGCGACTCAGCGGATATACAGGCGGCAGCCTTCAACAGGCCAACCCGATCGTCCCCGGCGTTACGGGCGTGGCAGGAGGCACCCTGGTGATGCCACTCGACCCCAGCCCGGACCAGGTTCCGTTTCTGCGCACACCAGATGGACTGGTGGCCGGATACCTGCAGAGAATCTCGTCCGGCACAGTCGTGGTGCTCGCCGATCCGCTCGTGCTGTGCAACGGCTACCTCGACAAGAAGGACAACGGCCGGCTGCTGGCCGATCTTCTGGGCCTGACCGGCCCAGGCGTCGCGGTCCTCTTCGACGAGTATCACCACGGCCTCGTGCTCAGCGACCTCGGGCCGCAAGCCTGGGTGACGACGCCCTGGGGTGCTGGGCTGCTCTGGCTCCTGGTCGCGGTTTTCGTGGGGCTGCTGCTGCGCGGCCGCTCGTTCGGGCCGCGCATGAAGCGGTCTGCGGAGGCGGCCCGTACCGACGTGGAGTGGGCGGTCGCCGTCGGCCAGCTGCTGCGCCGGTCGAGCGCTCGCGCTGTGACGCTCGGCCTCCTCGCGACGGCCACCGAGCGCGCGGTTTCAGCGCAGACCGGGATTCCGCTGCAGCCGCGCGAGCGGTTCTGGAATGCTCTGTGGGTGCGCGTGCCCGGGCTTGCCGCCGACCTGGCCGAGACGGAGAACTCCCTCCATGGCTCAGCGGCGAGCGAGGCCGACCTCTTGAAAGCGGCCCAGCGCCTGCACCGCATCGCTCACCCGGTCGCGCCGGGAAAGCGCGGCCGCGCGCTTCCGTCGGATAGGGTGGCTTGATGGCCCGCACCACGTCGGTCGCAGCGCCCGAGTTCTACGGCCGCCTCCGCGAGCAGCTCATCAAGGCCGTGGTGGGCCAGGAGGAGGCGATCCGCCTCTGCGCGATCGCGCTCGTCGCTCAGGGCCACGTCCTGCTCGAGGGCGTTCCGGGCACCGGCAAGACGCTGCTCGCGAAATCGATCGCCCGCGCACTCGCGCTCGAGTACGGTCGGGTCCAGTTCACACCTGACCTCATGCCCGCGGACATCGTGGGCACCTCTGTGTACGACCTGACAAATCGCACCTTTGCGCTTCGCCGCGGGCCGATCTTCACCAACGTGCTGCTCGCGGACGAGATCAACCGCGCCCCGGCCAAGGTCCAGTCGGCGCTGCTGGAGGCGATGGAGGAACGCGGCGTTACGCTCGAGGGTCAGCAGCTGCCACTCCCAGCGCCCTTTTTCGTCCTGGCGACCCAGAACCCCGTCGAGTACGAGGGAACCTATCCGCTGCCGGAGGCGCAGCAGGATCGCTTCCTCTTCAAGGTGCGCCTCGACTACCCGTCGGCCGCCGACGAGATGGAGGTGCTGCGGCGCTGGGAGTCGGGCATCGAGCTGCGCGACCCGGTGAAGGCCGGCGTCGAGCCTGTCCTCGGCGCAGATGACGTGGAGGCGTGCCGTGTCGAGGTCGCGAAGGTTGTCGTGGACGAAAAGATTCGCTCGTACGTGGTGGACCTGGCTTCAGCCACTCGCACGGCGCCGGAGATCGCGCTCGGCGCCAGCACGCGAGCCGAGGTCCTCCTGATGCTGGCCGCCCGCGCGTACGCGGCCTTCGAGGGCCAGGCATTCGTCACGCCCGACCATGTGAAAGCGCTGCTCGCGCCCGCGTTCCGCCACCGCTTGATCCTTCGCCCGGAGGCTGAGGTGGGCGGCCAGACACCGGACAGCGTGCTGGAAGCTGTGGCCGGGCGGGTCGTCCCTCCGCGCTGAGCGCACCCAGACCGTTGAGATTCTTTGCTCGACCCTCTCCCCGACCCTGCGCGCAAAGCGGCGATGAGGATTGGACTCATTGATTGCTCCCGCTAATGCGGGAGAGGGGGTTGCATGATGCGCGGGCTTGCGCCGCAGCCTCGGTTGCTCTGGGCGGTCGCCATCGGCGCCGGCTTGATCGCGCTCGCCATCGTCTCGCCCGTGCTGGGTTTTGTCGCGGTGGTCTACCACGCCGGGTTGGTGATCATCGCAGCGCGCGACCTTGCCCTTTTGCCTGGACGCGCCGGTTACCTCGTCCAGCGGGTCAAGCCCGAGCCGTTCTCGCTTGGCGAGCTCGAAGAGGTCACGGTCGTGGTCGACAATCCGGCGGCGGCGGGGTTGATGGCGCGGCTCGCCGACCACGCACCGCCAGACCTCAAGCCCCAGCCTCGCGAAGTGGCCGGTCGCTTCGACGAGACCGGCCGGCTGCAAGCCGCCTATCGCACCTTTTCGCCGAAGCGCGGCGCCTATCGCTTTGGTCCGGTCGACCTCCAGGTGTGGCGCGACCGGGGCTGGTGGCGCAGGCAGGTCCGCCTGGTCCACCCCGATGAGGTGGCGGTCTTTCCGAACGTCGTGGCGATCAAGCGCATCCAGCTCACACTCCGGCGCGGCCTGCGCGCGATGGCCGGCCTGCGCCGCGCTCGGCCGCCGGGCGCGTCAACCGCTTTTGCCGGCCTCCGCGACTACGTGCGCGGTGATGACGTGCGGCGCGTGAGCTGGACCGCCACCGCGCGCCGCGATCACCCCGTCGTCGTCGAGGTGGAGGCGGAGCGCGGTCAGAACGTGATGATCGCGATCGACTGCGGGCGCCTGATGACGGCGCCTGCCGGAGAGCTCGACAAGCTCGACCATGCCATCAACGCGGCGCTGATGCTCGCCTGGGTCGCACACGCCTACGGCGATCGCGTCGGGCTGATGACGTTCGACGACCATGTCACCGGCTTCATCAAGCCCGAGCGAGGCAGCACTCAGATCCGCCGCATGACGGAGGCCCTGTACGCGATCAAAGCGCAGCCGGTCGAGCCTGACTTCGGCCATGCCATGACGCACCTGGCCCTGCGGTTGGGACGCCGCGCGATGGTCGTGGTGCTCACGGACGTGCAGGATCCCGAGGCGTCGAAAGAGCTCGTCGCGCACTGCCTGCGGCTCTCGGGCAAGCACCTGGTGCTGGTCGTGGCGATGTCCGATCCAGCAGTCCTCAACGCCCGCGATTCACCGATCGACACTTCGTCGCGCGCCTACGAATGGGCCGCCGCCGAGCAGTTCGTCGCAAGCCGGCGCGAGAGCTTCGAGCTGCTGCGGAGGGGCGGCGTGCTGGGCCTCGACGTGGTGGCCGGCAGCCTCAGCCCGGCCCTGGTCGAGCGCTACCTCGAGCTCAAAGAGAGGGCACTCCTGTAGGACGTCGGCGTCCGCTGAGCAACAGGTAGGAATAGAAGAGGGAGCCCGTGGCCAGGCCGATCGCCAGCTTGACCGGGAACGGCGCGCCCGATGGCGAGATGTTGCCCTCGATCGTGCCGGCGACGATGAGCAGCGGCGCGAGTCCGAGCAGCAGGGTGAACGCTCGCGCCGCAGCGGCGGCGAGGGCGTCGGGCCGGCTGCGATTCCCCGGCGAGATGAGCGCCCAACCGAGCATCAGGCCCCCAGCGCCTATCGCGACGACGATCGAGAGCTCGAGCACGCCGTGGCCGATGACGAAATCGAAGAGGCCGCCGCTCAGTCCATAGGCCTGGGTCAGGCCGAACAATCCGCCGAGGCTGATCCCGTTGGTGATCAGCACGTAGATCACCGGCAGCCCGAAGAAAACGCCGAAAGCGAAGGCCAGCATCGTGACCCAGATGTTGTTGACCATGATCAGCCCCCCTTCCACGACTCGCGCGTCGGGCGGGATGTGCGTCCACAGCTGATGGTGGTGCACCTGGTCGATCAGCTGTGGCGGCGCGAAGGCGTAGGCGGCGTCGGGATTGGCCAGCACCACGAAATAGCTGACGAGCGCGGGCACAAACAGCAATGCGGCCGATGCGAGCAGGTACGGCGCTGATTCTCGATACGTGCGTGGAAGCGTCTCGGCATAGAACGCGCGGATCCGCTTCCAGACCTCGCCGCCGCGCCGGTAGACGGTTCCGTGACCGCGCGCGACGAGACCGTTGAGGTAGCGATGGACAGGTTCTCCGGGCCAGTCGCGCTGGGCGCGCGCAAGGTCGGCCGTTGCGCGGCGGTAGAGGGCCGCCATCGTCAGGACCTGCGCCGGCGCGAGGCCGTTGAGGTTTCCACCACCTGCTCGCGCGAGGAGGTCCTCCAGCCTGTTCCAGTCTTCGCGCCGCAGGGCGACGAACTCCTCCGCTCTCAAAGTACTTGTCGCACAGGGCCAAAATTACCGGACATGCAGCCGCTGCCGGACACAGACCTCGTGGTGGCCACCCCTGAGCGCGTCTCTTTCGACTACCAGGTCGCAGGCCTTGGCACCCGCGCTATCGCACAGATCCTGGACATATTGATCATCTTTGGGATCCTGACGGCGGTCTTCTTCTTCGCCTCAGCCGTTTCCATCGTCGGCTCGACCGGTGCGGCGCTGGTGCTTGTGTTCGGCAGCTTCGTCGTGATCTTCGGGTACTTCTGGGTGAGCGAATCGCTGTGGTCCGGTCAGACGATCGGCAAGAAGGCGTTCCGTCTGCGCGCCGTCGGCGATCGTGGCGAGCCCCTGACCTTCGCGCAGGCCGGGATTCGGAATATCGTGCGAATCGTCGATTTCCTTCCGTACGCCTACGGAGTGGGGTTGATCGTCCTGTTCGCCAACGGCAAGGGAAAACGGCTGGGCGATCTCGCGGCGGGCACGATCGTGGTCAAGGACTCGGACCACGTCTGGTTGTGGCAGCTGCCGGGCGCCAGGTCCGTGCCGGCGCCGCCAGCTCCGTACGTGGCGGCGGCATCGGCCGCCGAGCTCACGCTCCGGCGGCTCGATCCGGAGCTGCGGCGGCTGGTCTCGTCCTATGCAAGGCGGCGGCCGGACCTCTCACTCGAGGTGCGGGCGCGGCTGGCGACCCAGGTCCAGGCGAGCCTGCGCACCGCCCTGCCGGATGTGTTCGCGCAGTCGGGGCCGCTGGCGGCGCTGGATCGGCTGGCGGACCTGGAGAGAGGGGTGCTTTGATTCACCCTCTCCCCGGCCCTGCGCGCAAAGCGGCGATGAGGATGGGACTTGTTGATTGCTCCCCTGCGGGGAGAGGGAGTGACGCCGCCCCGGGGGTAGTCGGAGCGGCGCCTTCACGCTTCAAGGAGCCGGGGGTCTGTCCGTTCCTCTCACTGAATAAAACGCCTGAGCCGGTCAAACGTTACCGATCCACTTGTAAATAGTTAACGTGGATGGGAGAGTAGTCCCTCCCATGCCCAAATCCATGATCACCTTTGTATGTACGGAATGTGGTGGCGAGAGCCTCCGGTGGGCCGGCCAGTGCCCGCACTGCCACGCCTGGAACACGCTCCAGGAGTTCCAGGTGAGGAAAGCGGCGGGCAAGTCCGGGGCCAAACCCACGAGGGCCGCCGCGCCACCAATCGCCCTGGTCGAGATCTCGAGCGAGGCCGCCCCGCGCCGGGCGCTGGCCTGGGACGAGCTGAACCGCGTGCTCGGGGGCGGGATCGTGCCGGGCAGCCTCGTGCTGGTGGGCGGCGAGCCGGGCGTGGGCAAATCGACCCTGCTCATGCATGCGGCCGCCCAGGTCGCCCGGGGCGGAGAACGCGTACTCTACGTCTCGGGGGAGGAATCCGCCCAGCAGATACGCATGCGGGCCGCGAGGCTCGGCGCCCTCGAAGCCGGCATCTTCCTGCTGGCGGAGAACGACCTCGACGTGATCTGCGAGGCGATCTCGACCGAGTCGCCCGGCCTGGTGATCATCGACTCGATCCAGACCGTGTCAGACGCGGGCTTCGAGGGCAGCGCCGGCAGCGTGACCCAGGTTCGCGAGTCCGCCGCGCGCCTCATGCGCCTGGCCAAGGAGGTCGGCGTTCCGATCTTCCTGGTGGGGCACGTGACCAAAGACGGCTCGATCGCCGGGCCCAGGGTCCTGGAGCATATCGTTGACACCGTGCTGTACCTGGAAGGCGACCGGAGGCAGGAGCTTCGCATCCTGCGCGCGATGAAGAACCGCTTCGGCTCGGCCGAGGAGATCGGGGTCTTCGCGATGGGCGAGGCTGGGCTCGAAGAGGTGCCCGACCCCTCGGCCGCCTTGCTTGGATCGGCCACCACAGCGTCGCCGGGCACCGCCATCGTGGCCGCGCTCGAAGGCACCCGGCCCCTCCTGGTCGAGATCCAGAGCCTCGTGAACAAGACGGAAAACAGCATGGTGAGGCGCATCGCCAACGGCATCGACGTCAACCGCCTGCACATGATCCTGGCGGTGCTGGAAAAGCGCCTCACCTACAAGTTCGGAACGTCAGACATCTTTGTCAGCGTCGCGGGCGGCATCCGGGTGACGGAGCCGGCCGCAGATCTCGGTCTCGCACTGTCGATCGTCAGCAACCACAACAACGGGCCATTGCCAGACGGCCTGGTTGTGATCGGTGAGCTGGGATTGACGGGTGAGGTGCGCCGCGTGGGACAGCTCGAGCGCCGCCTCCAGGAGGCGGCCCGGCATGGGCTCACGCGCGCTTTGATTCCGGCCGGCGCGAAAGCCGGGCGACATTCCGGCCTCGAGGTCATCGAGGTACGGACACTGGCGGAGGCGGTCTCCGCCGCGTTTTCTAAACCCATGAGGTCTGGCGCATTCATCGCAGGAACCGAGGTATCGGTCTCCTGAGGAGGTAACCCGTGAAGCGTTCCGAGTTTCTCGCCCGCTGGGCCGGCGCGGGGCTCGGAGTGATCGGTGGTTTCGTGCTCGGTTATTTCTTGGTCCGCGGTGTGGGGAACCCACACCCCGGATACATCATCATCGGGCTGACCACGCTGGAAGGACTGATCTTCGCCTACCTCGGCACGCCTTACGTGCTCGGCGGCTGGCGGACGTTCAACTTCCGGCTTACGAGCACTCCGCTGCCTGACCTTTTGAGCGGCGTTCTTGGCATGGTCGTCGGTCTCGTCATCGCGGTTCTGATCGGCTTCTTCGTGCGCGACCTGCCTTACGGCTACGCCCTGTCGTTCGTGCTCGCGCTGCTGCTGGCGGCGCAAGGCGCCTCGGTCGGGCTCACCCGCCGCGCGGAGCTGACCTCGCTGCTGTTCGGCGGGGGCGCCGGCGCCCAGACAGACGGCCACCGGCTGCCGGCCGTGCTGCTGGACACCTCGGTCATCATCGACGGCCGGATCCAGGACATCGCCAAGACGGGCTTCCTGGACATGCCTCTCGTGATCTTGAGCTCCGTGCTGCGCGAGCTGCAGATGGTGGCGGATTCGGCGGATGTCACGCGCCGCCGCCGCGGCCGGCGCGGTCTCGACGTACTGACCGAGATGCAGAAGGACGCCTCGATCAACCTCCAGGTGAGAGAAGACGAAACCCCACCCGGCAACGAGATCGATGCGCACCTCGTCCGTACGGCCAAAGCCAAGCACTGGGCGATCATGACCAACGACTTCAACCTCAACCGCATCGCGCGCCTCGAAGGCATCGCGGTGCTGAACCTCAATGAGCTGGCGCAGGCGATGCGCCCCGTCGCGATCCCGGGCGAGGAGATCGTGGTGACGGTCGCGCGCGAGGGCAAGGAGCAGGGCCAGGGCGTCGGCAGTCTTGACGACGGCACCATGGTGGTGATCCAGAATGGCCGCCGCTTGCTGAACCAGACCATCACGGCAACCGTGACGTCGGTGATCCAGACCTCGGCCGGCCGGATGATCTTCGCCGAACCCGCTGGGACGGAAGGCCGGCGCTCGAACGGGCGGCCCAAACGCGAGGACCCCGCATGAAGGTCGGCGCCATCGTGGCGGCCGCGGGCTCCGGTTCGCGGCTCGGGCGCGGCAGCAAGGCGTTGGTCCAGCTCAACGGCCGGACCACGCTGGCCCGCGTGCTCGAACTGTTTCTCGCGCTGGACGAGGTGGACCGGATCGTCGTGGTCGGTCCGCCAAGCCGGCTCGAAAGCGCCGAACGCGAGGTGCAGTCGGTGCACCCGCGCAAACCGGTGATCGTCAAAGCAGGCGGCGAGAGCCGCCAGGAATCAGTGCGCGCGGGCCTGGCCGCGCTTGGCGAATGCGACTTCGTGCTCGTCCACGACGCCGCGCGTCCGCTGGCGACCGCGACGCTCGTGCGCCGGGTGCTGGCGGCGGCCATGGAGTCGGGGGCGGCGTTCCCCGCCATCGCACCTCGAGACGCCGTGAAGCGGGTGGAAGGCAATCGCCTGGTCGAGAGCCTGGACCGTTCGCGCATCGTGCTGGCCCAGACGCCGCAGGCGTTTGCCTACGAGCTGCTCGCGCGCGCTCATCGCGAGGCCGCGGACGCGGGGCTGGTGGGAGACGACGACGCGCAGCTGGTCGCCGCGACGGGCCACGCCGTCACCGTGGTTGAAGGCGAGCCGGCCAACATCAAGCTCACGACGCCTGAGGACCTCGGCGTCGTGGAAGCGCTGATCAAAGAGCAGGAAGCCGCCGCACATGCCTCCGCCGAATGAGGGTAGGCATCGGGTATGACGTCCACCCTCTGAAGTCGGGCCGCGATCTCATCCTCGGAGGAGTGCCGATCGGCCACCCGGTGGGGCTCGACGGTCACTCCGACGCGGATGTGCTCACGCACGCCGTGATCGACGCGCTGCTGGGCGCAGCGGGACTCGGCGACATTGGAAAGCTGTTTCCGTCGAGCGACCCCCGGTATAAGGACGCCTCTAGCCTCGCCTTGCTGTCGACGGCGGCGGGTGCGGTTCGTTCGGCCGGTTTTCGAATCGTCAACGTGGACAGCACCGTGGTCGCTGAGGAACCGCGCCTGCATCCCCACCTGCACCAGATGCGCGACAACATCGCGACGTCGCTGAAGCTCGGGGTCGCCCTGGTCAGCGTCAAGGCCACGTCTCCCGAAGGGCTTGGCGCGCTCGGTCGCAAGGACGGCATCGCCGCGCAGGCCATCGCTTTGATCGAAGAAACGTGACGCTCAAGCTTCACAACACGCTGACCGGCACCCGCGACGTGTTCGAACCGCTCAAGGCCGGCCACGCCGGCATGTACACGTGCGGACCGACGGTCTGGAACTACGCCCACGTCGGGAACCTGCGCGCGTTCCTCGTCTACGACCTGATCCGGCGCCACCTGCAGGTGAGCGGTTATGACGTGACGCACGTGATGAACCTGACCGACATCGACGACAGGATCCTCGACCAGGCGATGCACGCCGGGGTCACCATCCCTGAGTACGTCAAGCCTTACGTGGCCGCGTTCTTCGAGGACATGGCCGCATTGAGAGCGCAGCCCGCGACGCACTATCCGCGTCCGACCGAGCACATTCCCGAGATGGTCGAGATGATCAACGAGCTCATCGGAAGCGAGAACGCGTACGTGGCGGACGGCGACGTGTACTTCCGGATCGCGAGCTTTCCCGCCTACGGCGCGCTGTCCCACCTCGACCGCGCCGGCCTCAAGCCCGGCATACGCGTGGCGGCGGACAAATATGACAAAGAGTCGGTCAGCGACTTCGCCCTCTGGAAACACTCGCACCCGGAGGATGAGAAGCTCGGCGGAGCCTGGGATGCGCCGTTCGGCCGCGGACGCCCGGGCTGGCACATCGAGTGCTCGGCGATGAGCAAGCGCTACCTCGGTCCGACGCTCGACATCCATGCGGGCGGCGTCGACCTGATGTTTCCGCATCACGAAAACGAGATCGCGCAGTCGGAGGCGGCGAACCACAAGCCGTTCGTGCGCTACTGGCTTCATTCGGAGCACCTCGCCGACGCGACCGGCGAGAAGATGTCGAAGAGCGCGGGCGGCTTCACGATGCTGCGAGACCTCAGCGATGCGGGTCACGACCCGGTGGCCGTTCGCTTCTTCCTGCTGGCCGGCGCGCACTACAGGGCGCGCTTGCGACTCAGCACCGAGGCGCTGCACTCGGCGGCCGAGCAGGTGCGCCGCCTTCGGGAGTTTGCCGAGCGCGTCCGGCGTTCTGCGCCAGGCGAGAAGGACGACCCGGATTTCCTGAGGCGGATCGACGAAGTCCGGACCGGCTACCGGGAGGCGCTGGACGACGACCTCAACCTGCCGCAGGGCATCGGCCTGGTGTTCGAGCTGGTGCGCGAGGCCAATGCGGCGCTCGATGCTGGAAACGTGGGCGAGCAGGGTCACGAAAACCTGCTGCGGCTGATCGAGGAGTACGACGCACACCTGGACGTGGTGCGCTCGGAGGAGCCGGGCCTGGCGCAAGAGGTCGAGCGGCTGATCGCGGAGCGAGAGGCGGCGCGCAAGGGTCGCAACTTCAGCCGGGCCGACCGGATCCGGGAAGAGCTGCGCGAGAAGGGAATCGCGCTCGAAGACTCCAAGGAGGGTGTGAGATGGCGTCGCGTCCGGTGAAGCGGCGGGCGCCCTACGGCGCCCGTCCAGGGAGTGAGCCGATGAAGGGCGGGGCGGCGCCGCTCATCCATGGGCGCAACGCGGTGCTCGAGGCGGCGCGCGCGGGGCGGGTGGTCAGGGTCTACCAGGCTTCCGGGCTCGGGCACGATCCGCGACTCGATGAGCTCGGCCGCCTGGTTCGTGTCGAGGTCGTCGCCCCCGAGCGCCTGGACGTGATCGCCCCGGGCGTGCACCAGGGCGTGGCCGCGGAGCTCAAGCCGCGCAGGGCCTGGACGTTGAAGGAGCTCCTCGCCACGGATCCGACTCTGCTCGTGGGACTCGATTCGATCATGGACCCGCAGAACCTGGGCGCCATCCTGCGCAGCGCGGAGGTCATGGGCGCGGACGGCGCGATCATCCCCGAGCATCGCAGCGCGCCACTTTCTCCGGCCGCGGCGAAGGCGAGCTCGGGCGCGAGCGAGCTGCTGCGTATCTGCCATGTCTCGGGCATGCCTTCGGCGATCGCCGAGGTGAAGCGGGCCGGGCTGTGGTGCGTGGCGCTCGACCCGCGAGGAGAGATGTACGCGTGGGAGTTCGATTTCACACAGCGCGTCTGCATCGTCGTCGGCAGCGAAGGGGAGGGCGTGCACCGGCTGGTCAAGGAAAGGTGCGACGCGCGCGTGCGATTGCCGGTGGTGGGCCACATCGCGAGCCTCAACGCGTCGGCCGCCGCGGCCGCGCTCCTCTATGAAGTCACCAGGCAGCGGACTACCGGCTCCTAGACTGGTTCGCTGTGCCTGATGCCACCGCAGAGCTCGATCTCGCCGCCGCGGACATACCGCTGACGCGCTCGGCGCGCGACATCCTCGACCACGCCGCGTCGGCGGCCAAGGCGCGCGGCGCGAGCGCGAGCCCGAACGATGTGCTGCAGGCGATCCTGTCCTCGCGGGGCAGCCTCGCTTACGAGGCGATCGGCGCGCTGGGAGTCGATCCTTCCGCGATCATCGCGCAGCTGCCTTCCGCGGACGGCGCGCAGCCCATCCCGATCCGTCAGCTGCTCGTCAACGCGAACCGCGAGGCCCAGGTGCTCGGTCACTACCAGGTGGACTCGATTCACCTCCTGCTCGCGATGCTCTACAGCGATTCACCCCAAACGTCGGGCCCGCTGCAGAAAGCGGGCCTCACCCTCTACGACCTGCGCCGGCACCTGCAGGCGGGAACGAAGGTGGATTTCCAGCCAGGGGAATCGGATCGCGTGTCGGGCAACCGGTCGCAGCAGCAGGTTGCTCGGACGAATCAGCCGGCGGCCGCGCCCAGGGCGCGGCCTGACGCTGCGCTGCGCCGGAAGCCCCTGCCTTCGATGCGTGGAGTTCTCCAGGTCAGCCCGGTGTTTTACGGCCTCGTCGCATTCACCGCCGCGGCGGGAGCGCTGCTGTGGTTCGGGATCCTGCCCACGTTGACCGGGGCGCTGACCATCGCCTTCGTGACCGCGGGCTGGATCACGTCGGTGTGCGTGCATGAGTTCGGGCACGCCATCGTGGCCTACCTCGGCGGCGACCGCAGCGTGCGCGCGTCCGGCTACCTCGACCTGAACCCGCTGCGCTACACGAATGTGCTGCTCAGCCTCGTCATGCCGGTGCTCTTCCTCTTGCTCGGCGGCATCGGGCTGCCGGGAGGTGCGGTGTACATCGACCGCGGCGCGCTGCGCAGCAGGGCTTGGGATTCGGCCGTGTCCGTCGCGGGCCCCGCCGGCACGCTGGTGTGCGGCCTGATCGTCGCGATCCCGTTCTTCATCCCTGGCAACGAGGGGTGGCTCAACCAGAGCAACGCCGGCTTCTTCGGCGCGCTCGCATTCCTGGGGTTCATCGAGGTCATCGCGCTCGTGTTGAACCTGCTGCCGGTGCCGGGGCTCGACGGGTACGGCATCATCCGGCCCTGGCTGCCTTACACGCTGCAGGGCCTCGCGAATCAATACGGGCAGCTCGGAATCCTCGCGGTGTTCGGTGTGCTGTGGTTCGTCACGCCGGTGAGCCATGCCTTCTTCCAGTCGATCTTCCAGATCACCACGACTCTTGGCATCGACCCGCGTTTGATCGACTTCGGCCGATCAAACATGCGCTTCTCTTAGTGGAACGGGTCATCGTCGACGGGTACAACGTGATCCATGCTTGGCCGCAGCTCAAGCGACTGATGGGTGAGGCGTCGCTCGAGGCCGCGCGCGACAAGCTGATCGATCGCCTCGCGGTGTTTGGGATGGTGGAAGGGGCGGACGTGACCGTCGTGTTCGACGCACACCACTCGACCGCGCGGAGCAACAGCGAGCAGGACGTCGAAGGCGTACATGTCCTGTTCACGCGCAAAGGGCATTCGGCCGACCACGCCATCGAACGGATCGCCTACGCGGCCGCGCAGGTGGGGGACGTGCTCACGGTGGCGACCTCGGACCGCTTTCAACGCGACCTCGTGCGAGGCATGGGCGGGGCGGTGATCAGCGCGCTCGAGCTCGAGCGCCGCGTCGTCGAGGCGGAGAGCGAGATGGGGCGCCGGGTGCAGAAATACTCGTGAACCACTTATGACTCAAGTTCGACGAACGCGGATCGTATGCACCCTTGGGCCCGCGAGCTCGGCGCCCGCCGTGCTCCGCACGATGATCTCCGCGGGCATGGACGTCGCGCGCCTGAACTTTTCGCACGGCGACCATGCGACGCACCGGCAGGTGGCGGCCGACGTGCGCGAGGCCGCCGAGGCGGCGGGACGGCCGATCGCGCTGCTCGGCGACCTGCAGGGACCGAAGATCCGCACAGGCCCGCTCGAGTCGGCGTTCATCCGGCTCGTGCGCGGGCGCACCGTGATCCTCACCGGCGAATCTCGTACCCGACGGTCGCAGGATTCGCATGGCCAGGCGCGCACCGCCCCTTCAACTGACGGCATGGTTCAAGCGGACAACCACATCGAGATCAGCCACCCGGAGCTGGTCGAAGCGCTCCAGCGGGGCGACCACGTTTTGCTGGATGACGGAAGGATCGAGCTCGTGGTGCGCAGTGTCGAGGGCCACCAGGCCGAGTGCTCGGTGTTGCGGGGAGGGCTGCTGGGCGAGCGCAAGGGGGTCAGCGTGCCCGGCCGCCCGCTGCCGCTGCCCGCGCTGACCGAGAAAGACCACGAGGACCTGAAGCTCGCGGTCGAGCTGCAGGTGGACTGGATCGCCCTATCGTTCGTGAGGCAGCCGGAAGACGTCCTGCTCTGCCAGAAGCACCTCGGAGACCTTGCCTGCAAGGTGCCGGTGATCGCCAAGCTCGAGAAGCTGGAGGCGATCCGCAACCTGAGCAGGATCCTCGAGGTCGCGGACGCCGTGATGGTCGCGCGCGGGGACCTCGGCGTAGAGCTGAAGCTGGGCGACCTGCCGGCCGTGCAGAAGGACGTGATCGACCGGGCAAACCGCGCGGGCGTCCCGGTCATCACCGCCACCGAGATGCTGGAATCGATGGTGACGTCCAACCGTCCGACGCGAGCCGAGACGTCGGACGTGGCGAACGCCATCTGGGACGGCACCGACGCCGTGATGCTGTCCCAGGAGACCTCGGTCGGCGCGCACCCAGTGGAGGCCGTGCGCGCGATGGCACGGATCTGCCTGTCGGCGGAACGCCACCCCGACTACCAGCGAGCGCGCCAGCTGTGGCGGGAGCCCGGACAGGTCGGGAGCGCGATCGCCCACGCCGCGGCCACCGCGGCGGACGAGCTGGGCGCGCGGGCCATCATCGCCTTCACCGAGTCCGGGACGACCGCTCTGCGCTGCAGCAAGGCCAGGCCTCGCGTTCCGGTCGTGGCGGCGAGCCCCCACCCGGAGGTGCTGCGCAAGACGGCCCTGTACTCTGGCGTGATCCCGCTGCTGGTGAGCCCGGGCAAGGACACCGACCAGATGGTGGCGAACGCGACCGAGGCGGCGCGGGAGAGCGGTCTCGTGCGGGTGGGCGACACGGTCGTGGTGGTGGCCGGCGTGCCGGTGGGCCTGGCCGGCCAGACCAACCTGCTCAAGGTCGAGACTGTCTAAACCGGCCTTAAAGGACCCTCGGGCAGCCAAAATTAGGGGCACCATGCCCGCCTCCCATGGACTCCTCGGCCGCATTCAGCGCGCCAACGATGACGCGTCGCGCCGGTTCGGACCGAACACCGCCGAGGTCGAGGCGTTCATCAACGCGGTGGGGCTGCTCACGCCCTGGCAGTGGCGGCAGGTCCTGGCCAGTCGGCGGCTCGTAGCTTCGGTGACCAAGGAGGGCGCCGGCGAGTCTTCTCGGGCGATCCAGGACGCGATTCGCGGCAGCGACAGCCGGATGTCCGAACCCATGTCGAAGGCGGGCGAGATCCTCTTCGACACCCTGATGAGGAAGAGCGAGGAGAAGCAGGTCGCGGCCTGGCAAGCGATGTCGGCCCTGGTTTCGCGGAACTCGCTCCCCGCCTTGAAGTTCGCCGCCCACTACGCGCCGTTCGCGACGCTGATCCCCCTCTCAGGCTCGGACGTGCTCGAACCGCCGACGCGACGCTTCATGGTGGAGCTCGAAGGCCTGACCGCTGAGCAATGCGAGGCCCTTGGGCGCCGGTGGCGCCTCGAGCCCGAGGTCTCACGCGCTCTGCTTCAGGCGGTCGCCAATCACCGCGAGGCCAGGAGCGAGGAGTCGGTCGCCATGGCCGCGCTGACGTTGATCCCGGCCCAGGTCACAGGAGATTCGGGTTGGGCGGCCGTGCGGACGGCCGTCCACGGCGGTCGCGTGCTGGGATCCCTTTCGGACCTGTCGCCAGACCAGGTCGCGGAGTTGTGGGCTCCGATCGAGCAGGTGGTTCCTTTCGCATCGCTGACGGTGGAAAACCATGCGGCCGCCGAGGCGGTGAAGGCGGCGGTGAGCAGCGCGATCCGCACGATCAGGGCGCCGAGGAAGCGCCCTGCCGCGGCCGCTCCCCCGAAGGCCGCCGCACCCTATGGGTCCAACAGCTCTGAGGTCGCGGTGTTCATCAAAACGGTCGGAGAGCTCACGGCGATCCAGTGGCTTCGCGTGCTCGACCGCCGCGCCCTGGTGGCGAGCGTCACCCGCGACAGCACCGACGAGCCGGCCGGGGTGGTGCGGTCGATCCTGGCCTCGATCGAAGGCACTCGGGAGCTGGATACCTTCACGCGCTGCCGCGCCTTTGCCGCGGTCGAGCGGGCGGGCTACGCGATCGAGTCGGAAGGGCGCATGACGGGCGAGCAGGCGAAGGAGATGTACCGGCCGTTCGCGCATTCGATTCCGCTCGACTCGGTGAACGGCGGCGGCTTCGCTCACAAGCTGGCCTCGCTCAGCAAGCACGACTGGGAGCGGGTGGCGGCCGAAGCCCCGGCTGCGAACGAGGAAGCGGTCGCGCCGCTCGTCAATGCGGGGACGGCGCTGGTCGATTTCTTTGGTGGGCGTTCTGACGACGAGGCGGTGGCCGCGTGGCACGCGGTGTCGGCGCTGGTGCGCCGTCACCACCTGACGCCGATCAAGTTCGCGGCGTCTTACGCGCCGTTCGCGTCAGCGATCCCGGTGACCAATCCACGATCGCTCGGCGCGCTCGTGTCGCGCTACGTCACCGCGGTCGGCCGGCTGGGGTCGAGCCAGTGCGCGGCGCTCGCGAAGGAATGGACGCTGGACGACGAGCTCTCGAGTGCTCTGTCGCGCGCCGTGGCGGACGGAGCCACGCGAACCGGCGAGGAGGCGGCGGCGCTGGCGGCGGTGGTAACGGTTCCGATGCGTGTGTCGGGGGCGCACGGGTGGGCAGCGGTGAAGACCGCC
>DATFVI010000067.1:0-9712 GCA_035260405.1 Candidatus Dormiibacterota bacterium | reverse complement strand
CCAGCGTACTTAAAGCCACTCCGCGTGGCGGCGAGAGACATTCCGGAAATCCAATCCGCGGGAAGATGAGCAGACACGCTGGCGCAGCCAGCCTGTCGATGAGAAGGAACCGGAGGTTCCTTCTCATATTCCCCTCGCCTCTTCGAGGAGCTCGTGCGCGCGTGCCACGGCCTTCGGTGTGACCCCGCCGCTCATCATCCGCGCCAGCTCGCGCGCGCGTTCGTCGTCCGACGTCAGTTCCCGCACCGACACGACGTTGCGGCCATCCGGGCCCGGAGACTTTTCCACCAGCAGGTGATGATCGGCGAAGGCCGCGATCTGCGCGAGGTGCGTGACCACCAGCACCTGGTGCCGCGCCCCGAGCGCCTTGAGGCGAAGGCCGACCTGGACCGCGGCCTCACCTCCTATCCCTGCGTCGACCTCATCGAAAACCAGGGTCGGAAGCCGGTCCGCGTCCGCTCCGACAGTCTTGATGGCGAGCATCACGCGTGCGAGCTCGCCGCCCGAGGCGACACGGGCAAGCGGCTGCAGCGGTTCGCCGGGGTTGGCAGAGAACATCATCTCCGCGCCCTCGGCGCCGGTCGGCCCGATCTCGGGCGAGGCGCGCAGGTCGATCTCAAAGCGGGCGCCCTCGAGGCGCAAACCCTCCAGCTCATGCGATACCGCTTTCTGCATTCGACGGGCGGCGCCTTTTCGCGCCTCGGTCAGCGCGGCCGCGCGGGCTTCCAGCGTCGCGCGCGACGCATCGCGTTCCGCCTGGGCTGAAGCCAGGGCTCCTTCGAGGTCCTGGGTCGCTCCGATCTGCACCTCCAGGCGTCGCAGCTCCTCGACGGCCGACTCGAGCGTGCCGCCGTATTTGCGCTTGATCCCGTCCAGGACAGCCAGCCGCGCCTCGATGGTCTCGAGCCGCGCAGGGTCCGTATCGAGCACCTCGCCATAGCGCCGCATCTCGGCGGCCGCGTCCGACGACTCCTCCGCAAGAGCCTCGAGGCGTGACGCCTGGTCGGCCAGCCGCGGGTCAAGCTCGGCGGCGGAGCGAATGGCCGCGGCGGCGCGTGCGACTCCGTCCTCGCGCAGCGCGTCGATCGCCTGCTGCCCGAGCTCGGCGAGCCGGGCGGCGTGCCGTGCGGCCGCGCGCTCCGCCGAGAGCTGCTCGTCTTCCCCCGGGTGAGGGTCCGCCGCGCGCAGCTCCTCGAGCTGCCATCTCATGTACTCCTGCTCACGCCGGCCGCGGGACCGAAGCTGTTCGAGGTCGCGTACCTTGACCCCGGCCTCGACCCACACCGCATATGCGACGGCGACGGCGGCGCGCTTCTCCGTCGCCGCCGCGTACCCGTCGAGCAGCTCTGTCTGCGTCTCGCTGTCCAGCAGCGCGTGGTGTTCGTGCTGTCCGTGCAGCGCCACGAGATTGCGGCCGCGCTCCCGCAGCGCTTCGGCGGGCGCGCTCCGCCCGTCGATGCGCGCCGCGCTGCGCTTGCCAAGTTCGCGCTGCAGGATCAACGTGACCCCGTCCGACTCGAACGCTCCCTCGACCGTTGCCCTGTCCGCTCCATGCCGAACCTGGTCGGCGCCGCCGCGAGCACCCAGGGTCAGGCTGAGCGCGTCGACGATCAGCGACTTGCCGCTGCCCGTCTCGCCTGTGAGGAGATTGAGGCCTGGCCCGAAACGCACCCGGCACTCCGCGACCAGGGCCAGGTCGCGGACCCTGAGTTCCTTGAGCACTAGTGGACCGTACCGGCCATATCTGGAGCATCCGACGTCCCAGACGGCCGGGCGCCCTGCGGGCGCTGATGCCTGCGTTGCGGGCCCCGGCGATCGTCGTCAGGCATCGAAAGATGCCATCCTCCTCTCGCCACCCGCGCCTTGGCACCGGCCGTCTGGAACGCCGGTCTTCGAGCCTGCGGCCTGCTCCAGCTCTGGCCGTTACAGTCCACTTGCTTATCTATTTCTTGGGGACCAGCGGGCGGCCCCAGCCGAGCTTTTCCCCGAGCCGGCGGTAGAACTCTTCGGGCGGGCTGAAGCGAACCACCTTGAGCCGCCGCGCATGCGAGCTGCACCGGACCGAGTCCCCCGTCGCCACCGCACGGCCCCGGCGCCCGTCGATGCGCATCTCGGCCGGGCCGCGAAGCACCGACAGCCTGATGTCCTCTCCTGGCGGAAACACGATCGGACGCACGGTCAGCGCGAACGGGTTCATCGGCACGAGCACGAGGTCGCGAAGGGTCGGCTCGAGGATCGGACCGCCGCTCGCCAGCGCATACGCAGTGGAGCCGGTCGCGGTTGCCACCATCACCCCGTCGGCGTCGATCACCCCGACCGCTTGCCCGCCGACATCGATCTCGACCCTCAGCATGCGCGCCTCGCCTGAATGGTCCACGACCACCTCGTTGAGGCCGATCGCGCGGGCCACGGTGCGCGTCCCGCGGCTGAGGGCCACCTGGAGGATCGTCCGCTCTTCGATCCGGTAGTCGCCGTCGAGGAACCGCTTCAGCCCCTCCTCGAGGTGCTCCGCCTCGACCTCCGTCAGGAATCCAAGCCGGCCGAGGTTCACCCCGAGCAAGGGAATGCCCTTTGGAGCAGCGAAACGCGCGCCTGCGAGGAATGTCCCGTCGCCGCCCAGGGTGACGACGAGCCCGCATGCCTTGAGGCCGTCATCGGTCCTGGTCGCCGGCGCGTCGCGATCGGTTTCAACAACCTCGACGCCTCGACCCTTCAAAACGGCGATGGCGCGGTCTACGACCGATTGCTCGGCGCCCGGTCCCCGAAGAATGCAGACGATGCGCGCGGGCGAGTTCAGGTTCGGAGCTGCTGAATTCACTTCGGCGACAGGTGGAAGAAGTACTCCTGGTTGCCTTCCGCCCCGGTCAGCTGGGACGCCGCTTCGCCGGCCACCTGGTAGCCGTGGCCACCGCACCAGGTCCTGAATCTCTGGAGCGCACTCTCGACGACGAGTGGGTCGCGCACGATCCCTCCCTTCCTCACCTCGGATTTGCCGACCTCGAACTGGGGCTTGAACAGCGCCACCACCTCCGCGTCCGGCGCGGCCTGGCGCACGGCCGGCAGCACCTTCTCGAGGCTGATGAAGGACAGGTCGGCGACGACGAGGCTGACAGGCTCCGGGAGGGATTCGAGGTCGCGCGCGTTCACCCGCTCGATCACCACCACGCGGGGATCCTGGCGCAGGCGCCAGTGGATCAGGCCGCGTCCCACATCGATGGCGAAAACCTTCACAGCCCCGCGGCGCAGGAGCACGTCCGTGAACCCTCCAGTCGACGCGCCGATGTCGGCGCAGACACGACCGGAAGGATCCACACCGAACCTGTCGAGCGCCGGTCCGAGCTTCAATGCACCGCGGCTCGCGTAGCCCGGGCTCTCGTCGACGGTGATTACCTCGTCCTCGCGAACTGCGCGATCAGGACGGCGCTCGGTAGCGCCTGATACCTGCACCTTGCCCGCCAGGATCAGCGCGTGGGCGCGCTGCCGCGACTCGATGAGCCCGCGCCGTGTCAGAAGCACATCTAGGCGTTGCGTTACCTTCAGCGATCTCGCAGCCAATGTCATCGCGCGGGAAGAAGCAGCCCCACGCCAATCCCAAGAAGGGCGCCGACCACAACCTCGATCGGGGTGTGGCCGAGCAGCTCCCGAAGCCTCTGCTCCTGCATGCCCCGCATGTGCACGAGGTCCTCAACCAGGCGGTTCAGGATGGCGGCCTGCCGGCCGGCTGCGCGCCGCAGTCCCGCGGCGTCATACATGACCACGAACGAGAAGATAAGGGCGATCGCGAATGCGGCGGAAGAGACCCCGGCATATTTACCGACGGCCGTGGTCATTCCCATCACGATCGCGGCGTGGCTGCTCGGCATGCCGCCGGTCTCGGCGAGGACGCGCAGGTTGAGCCTTCGCTGGCGCACGGAGGTGAGGATGACCTTGGCCGCCTGGGCGATCGCCCACGCCACCAGCGGGGCGAGCAGGAATTTCACGCGCTCAGACTAGGGGCCCCCGCGAAATCACGCCGCAGGCTCTGATTTCGTGGGGTTTTCACGATAAGGAGCGGCCGATCAAATCGGCGCGGGCCTTCAGCTCGTCGAGGCGCGACTGGGCTTCCGCGAGGATCCGGACCGCGCGCTGGTGGGCCGCTACGAGCTCCTCGAGTGGCGCGGTACCGCTCGCGAGCTCTGCGATCGTCTTCTCGAGGGTTGCAAGCAGCTCTTCGAAGCGCGGCGTTTCGACCGGAGGCTGTGTGCCGGCCGGGTTCAATTCGCCTCTGGCGCGGTCACCGCGCCGGGCGCGGTGGTCGCCACGACCCGGCCGAGGATTCCGTTCACGAACCGCCCGGCTTCTTCTCCGGAGAAGGTCTTGGCCAGCTCGATCGATTCGTTGATGGCCGCCTTCGTCGGTACATGCCGGTCGATGGCGATCTCGTAAACCGCGATGCGCAGGATGATGCGGTCCACCTTTGCCATCTGGCCCAGCTTCCAGTGGTCGGAAGCTTCGCTGAGGATCGAATCCAGCCTCTCGCGGTTGGCGATCACGCCCTGGACTAGCTGCAGGGCGAACGTCGCGACGTCGGGAGTGGCCGCGCCCTCGAACGCGTGATAGCGCAAGACTTCTTCCGTGTCGTCGTCGGCCGCCTCGAGCTGGAACAGTGTCTTGAGCGCCAGCTCCCTGGCCTGGTGTCTTTTGCCCACCGAGCGGTTAGCTGGCGAAGGCGACGCTGGAAACGAAGACGTTGACCTCTCCCACTTCCAGGCCGAGCATTCGCTCCGTCGCCTCTACGACGTTCGCCTGGACTGAGCCGGCCACCTCGGCGAGCTTCGCCTCAGACGCCACGGTGATGAAAACCTCGAGGTGGATCGAGCGATCCGCCTCGATGTGCACGCGGACGCCGCGGTGAGCGGACTGGCGCCTTACCCAGTCGCCGAAGTGCCTGGCCGCCGCCTCGTCCATGCCTTCGACGCCCTCGACCTCGCACGCGGCAAGCGCGGCGATGCTGGCGATCACCTCGTTGGCCACGCGGACCGCGCCCAGGGAACCGTTTTGACCCATACGAAGGCCATTATCCCCTAGGGGCTTAGGCCCGCTCCATATAGCTCTGGGTACGCGTGTCCACGCGGATCACGTCCCCCGGCTGGATGAAGAGCGGAACCTGGATCGTGGCGCCCGTTTCCAGCTTCGCCGGCTTGGTGCCCCCTGAGACGGTGTCGCCCTTGAATCCCGGGTCCGTCGAGACCACCTTGAGCTCCACGTTGATGGGCAGCTCCACGCCGATCAGCTTGTCCTGGTACCTGAGCAGGTACGCCACGCTGCCCTCCTTCAAGAGGGGCAGCACCGATTCCAGGAGGGACTCGTCGATCGGCACCTGGTCGTAGGTCTTCGGGTCCATGAAGTAATGATGCGAACCGTCCGCGTAGAGGTACTGGGCCTCCTTCTTGTCGATCCGCACCGTCTTGTACTTGTCGGCGCTGCGGAAGCTCTGCTCGAAGATGGCGCCCGTCAGCAGGTTGCGCAGCTTGGCCTTGATCACAGCTCCGGCGCGCGCAAGCTTGATGTGCTCGACGGTGACGACCTGCAGCAGCTGGCCGTCCATCTCGAACATCGTCCCGTTCCGAAAGTCGCTCGTAGAAATCACAGTGAAACCAGATACTCCATCGCCAGCTCGTAGCCCTTGAAACCCAGCCCGGTGATCACACCTCGGGCTGCGCGCGCCGTCACGCTCTTCGACCGGAACTCTTCGCGCGCGTGGATGTTCGAGATGTGGACCTCGACCGTCGGCACCTCGAGCGCCTGCAGGCAATCGTAGAGCGCGAGCGAGTAGTGCGACAGCGCCGCCGGGTTGATCACTATCCCGAGCGCGCCCGGAGCCTCCTTGTGCAAGAAGTCGATGATCGCGCCCTCATCGTTGCTCTGAAAAACGCTCACGGTCACACCCAGCTCGCGTGCCTTGGCGCGGACCGTTTTGAGGAGGTCGGCCAGAGTTCGGGTGCCGTAGATATGCGGCTCGCGCTTGCCGAGCAGGTTCAGGTTCGGCCCGTTGACGATCACGATCCGCTTCATGCGAGCGCCCGGGTCACGGCGCGCCGGACCAGCGGGGACGGCACCGCGTGACCGACCTCGGCATGACCGAGGCGGCGCGGCAGGACCCACGCGACCTTGCCCCGCCGGGCCTTCTTGTCCCGTGGGATGGCGGACAGCACGCGGGCGGGTTCCACGCGAGGAGCCTTGCTCGGCAAGCCGTACGCCGCGAGCATCTCATCCTGGGACTCGACCAACCGCTTGCTGCACAGCTCCATCGACAGCGCGATCTGGGCGGCGACACGCATTCCGAACGCGACCGAGCGGCCGTGCGAGATGCGAAATCCGCTCGCGGCTTCGAGCGCGTGGCCGGCGGTGTGCCCGTAGTTGAGGATCGCCCGCGGGCCCCTCTCGCGCTCGTCCTTGGCCACGACCAGCGCCTTAGCCGTGACGCAGCGAAAGACCACGCTCTCGAGCATCGCGCGGTCGCCCGCGAGCAGGCGCGGGCGCTCCTTTTTCAGGAGGTCGAAAAGGCCGTGGTCCATGGCAACGGCGTACTTTACAACCTCCGCGAACGCGTCCCGATAGCTGACCGCCGGGAGGGTTTCGATGCACGCGAGGTCGGCGATCACGGCGGATGGCTGCCAGAAGGCGCCGATGGCGTTCTTGGATCGCGTCCCGTTGACTCCCGTCTTCCCCCCAATGCTCGAATCGACCATCGCGAGCAGAGTGGTCGGAACGCCGACCAGACGCACGCCGCGCTGCCAGACGGCGGCCGCGAAGCCCGCGAGGTCTCCCACGGTGCCGCCACCCACAGCGATCACGCATCCGCCCCGATCGATGCGCTGGCGCTCGAGGAAGGCGAGCACGTCCTGGAGCTGCGTCATCGACTTGGACCGCTCGCCGACCGGGATCACATGGATGGCCGTCTTCAAGCCCGCGCGTTTGATCGACTTCGACACCTTCACCGCCCACGGCCTGACGTTGGAGTCGGTGACGATCGCCACACCGGTGGGATCCATCCGTGCGACGACTCCCCGCAGCTCGCGGTGGATGTTGCTGCCGATCACCACCGGGTAGCTCCCGGTGGAGGAGTCGAGGATCAGGCGGACCAAAGCTTGATCACCTCGTCCGCGACCACCTTCGGCGCCCGATCCCCGTCCACACGGTGCGCGGCCTGCTCGTAGCGCGGCCGGCGCTGCTCGAACAGCGAGAGGACCTCTTCGCGTGAGCGCCCTGAAGCCAGGGGCCTCCCAGGCCGGGCCTGGATGCGTTCCCACAGGGTTTCGAACGGGACCTCGAGGTAGACGGTGTACGTCTCGCGCTCCACGAGGCGCCAGCTGCCGTCGTCGATCAGCGCACCGCCGCCAAGCGCCACGACGGCGCCGGGCTGCAGGGCACGAGGCAGGACGCGCTTCTCGAGCTCGCGAAACACAGCCTCACCCGACGTCGCGAAAATCTCGGGGATCGTCATCCCCGCCTCCAGCTCGACCATCAGGTCCAGGTCGTGGAAGTTCGCTTTCGTCCGGTCGGCGACGAAGGCCCCGACCAGGGTCTTGCCGGAACCCATGAAGCCGACGAGCGCCAGCGGGCGGAGAATTAGACGCCGCTCGGGTTGGCCGGCATCGAAGACGGTGCTGCGGACGCGCCACCGCCGCGACGCTTCTCGGACTGCATGAACACCTGGTCGCGGAAGGTGCCCGGGTTCGGGAGATGGTTGAGGATCTCGGCGCCCTGGGCGCCGGCCGCATCCACTTCGACGCGGCCGTATCCCAGCATCCGTCCCAGGACCGACATCCTGGTGGTGCAGTCCTGCACCCTGTCGATCGGGATCACCTTCTCCTGGCGCCCGAAGACGCCGGTCTCGATCTTGATGCGCTGGTCCGTCAGCGTGTAGGTGGTCGACTGCCAGCGGATCCACACGACGATCAACCAGAGCAAAGCGAGGGCCAGCACTGCCAGGGTGAAGTAGGTGCGGAAGTGGAGGGGCAGGTTCCAGGTGTTGTAGTTCTGCTCGAGGATCGTGAAGTCGGCGATCACGACGAGGATCACCGCAACGATGGGTAGCCAGACCGACTTGATGAGGACTACCCAGTGCGGGTGGTCCTTGAGGATCAGGTTCTCGCCGGGCAGTAGGTTGCTCATGGCCGCCTATTGTCCTCTACCCAACTGAAAGAGGACGATCAGCGCCCCCGCGGCAAGGTATGGACCGTAGGCGATAGTCCCTTTGAGCGACCGGTGCCAGAGGATGAAGCCGATCGAGACCACCCCGGCAAGGAACACCCCGTAGAAGAGGGCCGTGATCGTGGGTAGCGGACCCAGGAGCAGGCCCAGGAACGTCGCGAGCTTGACGTCTCCGAACCCGAGCGCCTCCGCCTTGAAGATCGCCGAGCCGACGAGCGCGAGGACCAGGAAGAGGAGCCCGGCCGCGAGCCCGGTCGCGATGCCGGCCCACCAGGGGTGAGCGAAGAGGCTGACGATCAGGGCCAGCGCCATCGCCGGGAACATGACGCGGTCGAGGATGAGCCGATGCTCGAAGTCGAAGAAGATCACCTGCACGAGCACCAGCACGAACACGCTCCGCAGGCCCAGCTGCTGAACTGACATCGGTTCCGTAGCGAAGACGCCGAACAAGATCGCGGACACGATCGGCGGACCGAGGACCTGCCACCGCTTGCTGCCGGGCTCCAGGCCTTCGAGGCGCGCCAGGCGCACGGAGCCCCAGCGCATGAGCCAGCCGGCCGCCGCTCCGACCACCGCCCAGCCGACCGGCAGCAAGAGGACCGCGTTCACGGCTGCAGAGTCTCGCGCATCGCGCTCACGGGCGCGGCCTGGCCGGTCCACGCTTCGAACGAACGGGCGCCCTGCGCGAGCAGGATCTCCCAGCCGTCGGCGGTGCGCAATCCGAGTGACCGGGCCTTGCGCACCAGCGGCGTTCCGCCGGAGACGTAGACGAGGTCGATAACGGCGCCGCCGCGGGGCAGGGCCGCGGGCCGGATCGGCATCTCCTCCCGCCGGCCGAGGGGCGTCGCGTTGAGGAGCAGGTCGGCCGCCCTGACCAGGCCGTGGAGGGAAGCGTCGTCCCAAGCGATGACTCTGCCCGGAAGATCGGTCTCGTCCGGATGCCGCGAGACGAAAGTCACGTGCGCCCCTTCGAGCGCCACTGACGCCGCTCGAGCCGATCCACCCGCTCCGAAAATCACGACATTCGCGCCCCTGGGTGCGAGCCCGACGCTCGAGATGGCTGCTCGAATCGCGGCGATGTCCGTGTTCGATCCGACGAGCCGCTCATCGTCGTAGACGATCGTGTTGACCGCGCGCGCCTTCACCGCCTCCGCGTCGAGCACATCCATGAACTGCATGACAGCCTGCTTGTGGGGAATCGTGACGTTGGCGCCCGCTATGCCTTCTCGCCGCAGACCGGCCAGCGCCCGTGGAAGGTCGCCCGGCGAAACATCCAGGAGCTCGTACGTCCAGTCGAGTCCCAGCGCGCGGAAAGCCGCGTTGTGCATGTCGGGACTGCGCGAGTAGGAGATCTCGTGGCCGAGTAAAAAGACCTTCAGCTTCCGCTCACGCCGTACTTCTGGATGTCGCGGTCGAAGTCCTGCTGGTTGGTCTCGAAGTGTGTGACCAGCTGCCGGTCGGTGAAATAAAAGAGGTACTGGGTCTGGGGTGGATTGATGCACGCCAGGATTGCCGC
>DATFVI010000066.1:0-19338 GCA_035260405.1 Candidatus Dormiibacterota bacterium | reverse complement strand
GAGGCGAGGGGAATATGAGAAGGAACCTCCGGTTCCTTCTCATCGACAGGCTGGCTGCGCCAGCGTGTCTGCTCATCTTCCCGCGGATTGGATTTCCGGAATGTCTCTCGCCGCCACGCGGAGTGGCTTTAAGTACGCTGGGGACGGCCGGAGTAAATCCGGCCTGGACGCAAGGTCTGGCGTAAGGTGCCCAAGCTGTTCAGCGGCCCTGAGGATCGACGCATCAAGCGCGCGCTCTGCATCGTCGCGCATCCCGACGATATCGAGTTCTACTGCGCGGGCGTCATGCTGTTGATGGGGCGTCACGGAGCGACGGTCGACTTCGTGCTTGCGACCTCAGGTGACAAGGGAGCACGCGATGCGAGCAAGTCGCGCGCGAAGGTCGCCCGAATCCGCGAACGTGAGCAGGAGCTGGCGGCAGACGTGCTGGGCGTCAAGCGGATCGCCTTCCTCGGGCACCCCGACGCCGAGCTCGTCGAAAGCCTCGAATTGCGTGAGGAGTTCGTGCGCGAGATCCGTACGACGAAGCCCGACGTGATCCTGACGTTCGACCCGAACGTGCCGTACCGATTTCATCCCGACCATCGGGTCGTCGGGCGCGTCGCGCTCGATGCGGCCTGGCCGAGCGCCCGCGATCCGCTCACGTTTCCGAAGGCCGGGCCGCCACACGAGACCGCGGAGGCATGGTGCTTCGGCGGGCTGCAGCCCACGCTGGAGATAGATGTCGAGGAAGTCATCGGCAAGAAGATCGAAGCAAGGCTTGCTCACGCGAGCCAGACCACAAGCCCCGCCTCGCTCATGCGGCGCTGGCGCGCCATCGCGCGGGTGGAAAAGTTCCACCAGGTGAATCTCCGATAAATATGAGAAGGAACCTGACGGTTCCTTCTGCGCGCAGGCGCGACCAGGATGGGACTTACTGATTGCATCGCCCGGTCGGCTTCGCCGACGGGGCTGCTCATCTTCCCGCGGATGAGATTTACCGAATGTTTCTCCTCGCCACGCAGGAGACACCGTGCGGGTTGGGGACGGCCGGAGTAAATCCGGCCTGGCCGCCTCGAATGCCTAGTTCGTCCGGAGCCCTATCCTTACGGTTCGTGGAGCAGCCTTTTGCTGGCCCGCGCCTTGCTGTAAGCACGCAGGTGTTCGAAGGACCTCTGGAGCTTCTCCTGGCGCTGGTGGAGCGCGAGGAGCTCGACATCTTCCAGGTCTCGCTGGCGAAAGTGACGGACGCCTACCTCGTCGAGGTTGCCGCGCGCGAGGTGGCCGACCCTCAGGAGATGGCCGAGTTCCTGTGGATGGCGGCGCGCCTCCTGCTCATCAAGTCCATCCGCCTGCTGCCGGGCGAGCCGCCCACCGAGGAGGAGACCGACCTGCTGGGCTGGGAAGAGGAGGTGCGCCGGCGCCTGGAGGAATACCGCGTCTACAAGGAGATGGCCGGCGAGCTGATGGAGCGTGCGCAGAAGGACTCCTTCTCTTTCCCGCCTCCCGCGCGTCCGGTGGAGGCCGGTGGACAGGAGGAGCCACTCGAAGTCGGGCTGCTGATCGTCGCTTTCAACAGCGTGCTCGCGCGCATACCTCCGCGTCCGCTGGTCGTCACCGGCCGCACGTGGACGCTGCAGGAGAAGCTCGATCTCATCACCGATCGCCTGCGCCGCGGACCGATCGAGCTCGTGGAGCTAATCCTGGAATCCGAGGATCGCCTGGAAGCGGTTGTGACCTTCGTCGCGGTCCTGGAGCTCCTGCGCCGATCGCTCGTCGTGGTGCGCCAGAAGGAGCGTTTCGGTGCGATCCATGTCGAGGCGAGAGAGCAGCCGGCCGGTGAGTGAGATCTCGGCCGCTCTAGAAGCCATCCTCTTCAGCTCGAACCGGCCCCTCAAGCTTCGTGAGCTGCAGCAGGCGACGGATTCCGACCGCACCGCGGTGGAGCAGGCGCTCGACGAGCTGCGTGGAGCGCTGGAGGGACGCGGTGTGATGGTGATGCGACATCACGACGAGATTCATCTCGCGACCCGCCCGGAGTTTGCGGGGGCCGTCCGGCGCGCCCTACGCCCGGAGGTTTCGGGCAAGCTCTCGCCCGCGGCCTACGAGACGCTCGCCATCGTGGCGTTTCAACAACCGGTTCCGCGCTCGCGGATCGAAGAGGTGCGCGGCGTGAACTGCGACAGCGTCCTCACCAACCTGGAGCTGCGCGACCTGATCGTCGAGGTCGGCCGCGGCTCGGGACCCGGCCTGCCAAAGCTCTACGGCACCACGATGAGATTCCTCCAGGTGATGGGGCTCGAGTCGCTGGACCACCTGCCCAAGCCAAGGCTCAACCCTGACGAGCGCGATAAATCAACGAGCGGGCGATCGCTATCCAAGAACGCCTGAATCGCTTTCTCGCCCGATCCGGCGTGGCCAGCCGCCGTGCCGCGGACGAGCTGATCGCGGCGGGAGGTGTTCGGGTCAACGGCAAAACCCCGCCGCCTGAGGGAGTGCTGATCGACCCGGACAACGACCGCATCACCGTGCACGGCAAGCCCGTCAAACCGGTGACCCGGCACCGGTACCTGGTCTTGAACAAGCCGCTGGGCGTGATCACGACCGCGAGGGATGAGGCGTCGCGCACCACCGTGCTCGACGTGGTCGGCGACGAAGGCAAGAGCGGCCACCGGCTGTTCCCGGTGGGTCGCCTCGACGCCGACACGTCGGGGCTCTTGCTTCTGACCGACGACGGGGACCTCGCCTACCGCCTGACCCACCCGGCCTACAAGGTGAGCAAGGAGTACATCGCACTTGTGGCGGGCAGCCCCAGCTCTTCCGACATCGAGAGTTTGCGGACGGGCGTCGAGCTGGACGATGGGATGACCGCGCCGGCGGAGGTCGACGTGCTGCGGATCACGCCGGGCAGCCGCGATTCCGGAGTCGCTGAAATCCGGATCGTGATTCGCGAAGGCCGGCACCGGCAGGTCCGCCGCATGCTGCATTTCATCGGCCACAAGGTCCAATCGCTCAACCGAGTCGGTTTCGGGCCGCTGAAGCTCGGACGCCTGAAGGCCGGCGGATGGCGAGTGCTCGGAGACGCGGAGATCTCGGCTCTGCAGCGGGCCGTGGAGCAGAAGAGAGCCAGGTGATAGTCGCCATCGATGGTGGGGTCGCGTCTGGTAAGTCCGCCGTCGGTAGGCGTGTGGCGGAAGCGCTCGGCCTGCCATTTGTCGACAGCGGCCTCATGTATCGCGCCATCACCCGGATCGCGGCCGAACGCGCCATCGACCCGCACGATGCCGAGACGATATCGACGTTGGCCGAATCGACCGCCGTGAAGATCGACGGCGAGCGTGTGTGGGCGAATGGCGTCGAGCTCACCGAGGGGATCTACGACGCCGATCACGCCGACGCGCTGCCGCTCGTCTCCGCCATACCGGGAGTGCGCAGCGCGCTGGTGGCACAGCAACGCAGGTTGGGGGAGGGCGGGGTCGTCATGGCGGGGCGCGACATCGGAACCGTGGTCTTTCCAGATGCCGCCTCTAAATTCTTCCTGGTCGCGAGCCTCGACGAGAAGGTGCGACGCCGGGCGGCGCAGTACGAGCGCAGAGGCGAACGCGTCGACGAGGAGGCCATGCGCAAGGAGGTCGAAGAACGCGATCGCGTCGACACGCAGCGCGCGATCGCTCCGCTGCGTCCCGCAGCCGACGCAATCGTGATCGACACCGATCATCTCGACGTGGACCAGGTGGTCGACAAGATCCTGAAGCGCATCGCCGAGCGGGCGAAATGATTTATGCGTTCCTGCGTGGGCTCATGCGGACGATGGTCAACGTCTACCTTGTGGGCCTTTTCGAGATCGCTGGAATCGAAAACGTTCCCCGCACCGGGCCGCTGCTCATCTGCCCCAACCATTCGGGGACGCTGGATCCACCGATGGTGCCTGCCTTTCTACCGCGCGGGGACACGTGGAGCATGGCCAAGTCGGAGTATTTTCGCGGTCGGTTCCATCGCTTCATCTTCACCGCCTATCACGCATTTCCGGTCGTGCGGCACACAGCCGACCGCGCGGCGGTGCGGTGGTCGCTCGACCTGCTCAAGGACGGTCATGTGCTGGTCATCTATCCGGAAGGGACACGAGTCGAGTCCGGCGTGCTCGCCAAGCCGGAGCCGGGTGCGGGGTTCCTGGCTCAGAAGTCGGGAGCTCCAGTTCTGCCGGTCGCGCTCACCGGGACCCGCGAGTGCCTGCCGAAAGGCGCCCACTGGCCGCGCCGCGTCCGAGTAACGCTCACGTTCGGCAAGCCGTTCGTTGTGCTGCAAAAGCGGGCGGACGGCACGCGCGTCTCGCACGAGGAAGCTTCCGACGCGATCATGCTGGCGATCGCAGAGTTGCTGCCCCCAGAGCAACGAGGGGTCTACAGCGACCTGGAACCCCTACGACGGCGCCTGGCGGGAGTGACAATTCCGCACGCTTGGCGCCAACGGAGCGCATGAATCGCGAATATTCCGCACGCTTGGCGCCAACCGTGCGGACTAGCCGATGGCCGGTCGCGCCCAGTCGTCTTCGGTCAGGCTGCCCAGCGCTGGGTTGAAGCAGGCGTCGAACGCCTCCTTCAGGGTTTGAGGCGTCAGCCGCGGCGGTTCCTGCCGGTAGTTCGCGAGGTCCACGAGGCGCGCGATGAGGGCGCGAGGGTGAGATCCCCGGAGCGGTTTCTTTCCGTACAGGTTGTTGAGCAGGTAGCCGATCGCCTTCTCGTCGAACGCCACTCCCTGGCGGTCGCACTCGTAGCGCAGGATGCGGCCGAACGCCTCGGGCGACGGGTTGCCTACGCCGATCTTGTAGGCCATGCGGCGCAGGAAAGCTTCGTCGACGAGCTCGGTGGGTGACAGGTTGGTCGAGAAGACGACCTGGCACAGGAAGGGCAGCTCGATCTTGCGGCCCGATGCCGACAGGTCAAGGTAGTCGACCTTCTTCTCCATCGGCACGATGAACCGGTTCAGGAGCCGCATCGGCGGCACCTCCTGCCGGCCGAAGTCGTCGATCACGAACACCCCGGCGTTGGCCTTCCACTGCAGCGGAGCTTCGTAGTAGCGGTTGGACGGGTCATACGTGAGGTCGAGCTGCTGCAGCTTGAGCTCGCCGCCGGCCACGACCACGGGGCGCTCGACTTTGACCAGCCGGCGGTCGATGGGCTGCTCGCCCTCTGCCACCTTGTGGTAGACGGGGTCGATCACGCGGACGATCTCATCGCCGATGGCGACCGCATGGGGGATCTCGATGGGCGCGCCCATCAGGAGGGCCATCCGCTCGGTGATGGTGCTCTTGCCGTTGCCGGGGGCGCCGAAGATGAACAGCGACGCGCGGGACACCATGGCGCCGCCGATCTGGTCGATCACGTGCTGCTCGAGCTCGAGGGTGCCCAGGGCCTTCTTGAGCGCTGAGTCCGTGACGTTGGCTTTACCGGTCACCTGGGAGCGAACCAGGCCGAGGTAGTCGTCGAAGTTGATCGGGCACGGTCCGAGGTATCGCGTCTGCACCGAGGACATCTCGGCCGCGCGCTGCCGTCCGGCACTCGACACGACGTAGTTCATGCGGACGGGGATCGGCCGGCCCTCGACGCCGGGGTCGTTCGAGAACCCCATGGTGTCCATCAGCTGGGACTTCTGGAACTCTTCGATGATGGGCTGCAGCGTTTCGAAAGGAAGGCCGAGACGGGTCTCGATGGCCGCTCCGCTCAGCTGATCGGCGAAGGCGATGGTGCGCAGGAGCAGGCTGGCGACGAGGTCACGGCGTACGTGAAGATCCTCCAGCCGCTTGGGTGCCTCGATCGCCCCGGTTAGCATCGGGCGCAAATATAGCAACCGCCGCACCGCTTAACACCCGGTCGAACACCTATACGTACAATCCCGAGGCGGTGCTCGAATACGCAGCCCTCGATCTCGAGACGACCGGGCTCGACCCGGCTCGAGATCGGGTGATCGAGGTGGGCGCGGTCGCTTTCACCCCGGAACGAGTCACGACGACGCTCGAGCGCCTGGTGGATCCAGGTCGCGCGGTTCCGGAAACCGTGCTAAAGCTGACCGGGATCAGGCAGGAGGAATTGCGAGGCGCGGCGAGCCCCGACTTCGCGTTGCGCGAGCTGGCCGACTTCCTGCGCGGCCGCCAGCCGGTCGGCCACGGAGCGCGGCTCGACGTCGATTTCCTGTCGGCGGCCGGGCTTTGGGACCCGTCCATCGAAATCCTCGACACCCTTGACGTCGCGCGCATCCTTCTGCCTGGGGCGGCCAGCCACAGTCTGCCGCTGCTCGCGACCGAGATGGGCTTCAACCAGCCGCGGCCCCACCGCGCGCTCGACGACGCCGACGCGACCCGCCAGCTCCTGCTCAGGCTGCGGGAAGAGGCAGCCCTGCTCGACGAGCCGCTGAAGGAATCGATGCTGGCCCTGGTCGCACCGTACGAGTGGTCGATCGCGCGCTTTTTCGCCGACGCGTTGACCGCGCCGAACCCCGACCCCGACTCCGCATCGGATGAGGTGGTCGACGCGATGCGCGGCAGGTCGGCCGAGGCGCCGCCGGACGACCCGGCGCTGATGGCGGCGCTGCTCGGCCCCGAAGGGCCACTCGCCGACCTGCTCCCCGGTTATGAGCACCGCGAGCCTCAGGTCCAGATGCTCCTGGCCGTTGCCCAGATCCAGGCCCGCGGCGGCACGCTGGTAGTCGAGGCCGGGACCGGGACCGGCAAGAGCCTCGCGTACCTTGTGCCGTCGATCGCACGCGCCGTGCGGCATGGCGAGCGGGTTGTCGTCTCGACCAACACGCACACGCTCCAGGAGCAGCTGATGACGAAGGACCTTCCAGGGCTGCGCGAGTGGCTCCCGTGGGACTTCAAGGCCTGCCTGCTCAAGGGCCGGTCCAACTACGTGTCCCTGCGCCGCTGGCGGCGCTTCCTCGCGGAGCCGTGCAGAGATCCCGATGAGCTGAAGTTCAAGCTCAAGGTGCTGTACTGGCTGCACTCGACCTCCAGCGGTGACCGCTCGGAGCTGCGCCTGCATGGCCGTGAGGAGGTGCTCTGGGCGCACATCGCGTCGGACCCGCTCGACTGTGTCGGAATTCACTGCACCAAAGAGGATTGCTACGTCCATCGCGCGCGCGCTGAAGCAGAGGCATCAAACCTCGTCGTGATCAATCACGCCCTCTTGCTCGCCGATGCCGAAGTGGGTGGCGGGCTGCTTCCCGAGTTCGACCACCTCGTTGTAGACGAAGCCCACCATCTCGAGGACGCCGCGACTCGGGGCCTGCGCCAGGAAGTGGACGGACCAGGATTGCTGGCGCTCCTGGACAGGCTGGCCAGTGGTGAAGCGGGCGAGAAGTCCCTAGGCCTTCTCTCCGAGCTCCGCAAGCAGCCGCACCTCGGTGCGTCCGGTGACGAGTTCGCCAGGGCGATTCCGATGAGCCTGGTCGGCGGCGAACGGGTCCGCATCCTCTTCGACCTCGCCACCCGATGGGTCGGCGCGAAGCTCTCGGAGAGTGAGCGCCGCGACGACTCGGTTCGCCTTACGCCGGCACTTCGCGAAGACGATGAGTGGCCTTCGATGAGCGTCGCCGCCGAAAACGCAGTCACTGCGCTCACGGCCCTGGACTCGGGCCTGCGGCAGGCCGTGGCCGGGGTGCGCGACTGGCTCGGCGGCACCGAGCCCGACCAGGGCATCCGGGAGCTCGAGATCATCCGCGGCCGCCTCGATGCCGCGGCGCATGTGATCGACGAGGCCATGAGGGCTCCCGATCCCAATCGCGTGTACTGGTTCACGCTCGTCGCGCGCACGGAGAACCTCGTCCTTCGCGCGGCGCCCATCAACGTCGGTTCGCTCCTGCGTGAGCGCGTGTACGCCGACCGGCGATCCACCGTCTTCACGTCCGCGACCCTTGCGGTGGGTGGCACGTTCGACTACTTCCGGTCGAGGGTCGGCCTTGGCCCCGGGATCGAAGAGCTCATCCTGCCATCGCCTTTCGACTTCCTCCACCAGGCGCTGGTCTGCCTGCCGGCGGACTTTCCCGAGCCGGAGCACGAATGGTTCGACCAGCAGGTCGAGGAGGTGATCGCCTCTGTGGCCCGCCGCGTCGGCGGCCGCACCCTCGTGCTCTTCACGTCGCATCGCCAGCTGCGAGATGTTCATACGGCGCTGAAGCATCGCGTCGACCTCGACGAGGTGTTGATCCTCGGACAGGGAATCGACGGCCAGCGGCGCCAGGTCTTGAAGTCTTTCGAAGAAGCGGAGCGCCCGCTCCTGCTCGGGACCGCGAGCTTCTGGGAAGGCATCGATGTGCCCGGGGAAAGACTGAGCTGCGTGATCATGGTCCGCCTTCCATTCCCCGTGCCGTCAGAACCGGTCTACGCGGCGCGCGCGGAGCAGGTTCGCGACGGCTTCGCACAGCTGGCGCTTCCGCAGGCGGCGCTGAGGTTGAAGCAAGGCTTTGGCCGGTTGATCAGGCGCTCGACGGACCGCGGCGCCGTGGTGATCCTCGACAACCGGATCCTCGGCCGCGATTACGGGAAGGCTTTCCTGGACGTCCTGCCGCCGGCCTCACGGTTCGTCGGACCGGCGGCCGAGATCGCGGACAGGGTCGGCGATTGGTTAGACCAGGCTTGAGCCGGTTGTTCGTCGTGGCGACTCCCATCGGCAATCTCGAAGACGTCAGCGCACGGTCCGTACGAATTCTCGGCGAGGTCGGCGCGATCGCCGCGGAGGACACCCGCGTGACCGCAAGGCTGCTCGCCCGCCACGGAATCCGCAAGCCATTCATCAGTTATCGCGCCCCGGTGGAGCGGCGCGGGCTTCCGCGCGTCATGGCAGAGCTCGACCGGCACGACGTCGCCCTCGTGAGCGACGCCGGAACGCCCACGCTTTCGGATCCTGGGCAGGCGCTGGTCACCGCCGCGTGGGCGGCGGGCCACACCGTGGTTCCGATCCCCGGGCCCAGCTCGGTCACCGCCGCACTTTCCGCCGCCGGGTACGGCGGTCCGGGCTTCACGTTCCTGGGCTACCTGCCGCGCAAGCCCGGCGACCTTCGCCGCTTGCTTGCAACCCTTGTCGAAGATCCGCGCCCCTCGGTCGCATTCGACTCGCCGTACCGCATCAGGAAATCACTCGCTGTCGTGGCCGAGGTCATGCCCGAACGGCACCTCACCCTCGCACGCGAGCTGACCAAGGTTCACGAGCAGCTGCTGCGCGGCAATGCGTCCGAGGTGCTGGCCGCTTTGTCCGACCCGGCGCGCGGCGAGATTACCCTTGTGATCAGTGGCAGATAAAAAGCGAACAGTCCTGGTCGCGCCCGCCTGGCCTTACGCCAACGGGCCTCGCCACATCGGGCATGTCGCCGGCTTCGCCGTGCCCGCCGACGTGCTCGCGCGGTTCGAGCGGCTGCGGGGTTCTCGCGTGCTGATGGCGAGCGGGACCGACGAGCACGGAACGCCGATCACCTATGAGGCGGACAAGCAGGGCGTTCCGCCGCGCGAGTTTGCCGACCGCAACAACGCGCTGATCGTCGAGGACCTGCGCCGGCTTGGCATGACATACGACGTGTTCACGCGGACCACGACGGCCAACCATTACCGGGTCACGCAGAAGCTGTTCCTGACCCTCTACGAAAAGGGCTACCTGGTCAAGGAGAAGCAGATGGGTGCGTTCGACCCAGCCTCCGGCCGCACGCTCCCTGACCGCTACATCGAAGGCACGTGCCCGATCTGCGGTTACGGCGAGGCGCGGGGCGACCAGTGCGACAACTGCGGCAACCAGCTCGACCCGATCGACCTGATCAAGCCTCACCAGCGCGGCAGCGACGCGCCTGTGGAGTTTCGCGAGACCGAGCACTTCTTCTTCGACCTGCCGGCCTTCGGCGAGCAGCTCAAGGACTGGATAGAGCAGCACGACAACTGGCGCCCCAACGTGCGCAAGTACTCGCTCGAGTACGTGCGAAACCTGAAGCGGCGCGCCATCACGCGCGACCTGGACTGGGGCGTTCCGGTACCGCTCCCCGGTTGGGAGGACAACCCGCACAAGAAGATCTATGTCTGGTTCGATGCGGTCATCGGCTACCTGTCCGCGTCGATCGAATGGGCTGTCGATCAAGGCGAGCCCGACGCGTGGAAAGACTGGTGGATGAACCCGGCTTCCTGGCACTACTACGTGATGGGCAAGGACAACATCACCTTCCACACCGTGATGTGGCCCGCGATTCTCATGGGCGTGAGCGACGAAAAGCAGCGGTACGAGCTGCCCGACGACATTGTGGCCAGCGAGCACCTCCACATGGAGGGCAAGAAGCTATCGACGAGTCGCGGCCAGGTCATTTACGTGAAGGACGTGCTGGACCGGTACGACCCGGACGCGCTGCGGTACTACCTGATGATCGCCGGGCCGGAGAACCAGGACACCGATTTCACGTGGACGGAGTTCGTGCGGCGCAACAACGACGAGCTGGTGGCCACGTGGGGCAACCTCGTGCACCGCACGCTCGTCAATGCGCAGCGGAACTTCGGAGCTGTGCCGGACCCGGGAAAGCTGACCGACGCGGACGCGACCCTGATCAAGGAGGTCGAGGAGGCGTTGGACGAGGTCGCCTTGCAGCTCGGCCAGGCGCGTTTTCAGATGGCGCTGAAGACCACGCTGGCCAAGGCCGCGAAGGTCAACGTGTACCTCGGCACCGAGCAGCCCTGGCACACGATCAAGACCGATCGAGAGCGGGCCGGCACCGTGCTCTACGTCGCACTCCGCTGCGTCGACAACCTGAAGACGATGTTCACCCCGTTCCTGCCCTTCTCCTCGCAGAAGCTGCACCACATGCTCGGTTACGACGACGTGATCGCGGAGCAGCCCGAGGTGCGCGAGGTCGTCGAGGACGGGGCCTCGCATTCGGTGCTGACCGGCGACTACTCGAGCGAAGACCGGTGGAAGCCATCCACTCTCCCGGCCGGCCGGAAGCTTTCGGTGCCTGAAGCGCTCTTCAAGCGCCTCGACCCGGTCGTCGAAGAGGAGCAGCCGGCATCTTGAGACACGACCGGAAACCCTCGACGAGAGATTCGGCGATCCAGGTGGCCCAGATCCGGGTGAAGCGGCGAGCAGCGGAGCGAGCGCATCGTCCATGCGTGAGCGAGCAGCGCAGGCGCTGAACCCGGAGATGGGCCGCATGGGCGCCGAAGATCCGTCGACGGCCTTTCCGGTCGTGTCTCTGGTAGACACTCATTTGCACCTCGAGGAGCTGGGCGAGCCGAACGACGTCGTCGAGCGCGCGGTCACCGCGGGTGTGACACGGATGATCGCGATGGGGACCGACCTGCCGCGAAGCCGGGGCGCGGTCTCGCTGGCCAACCGCTTCCAGGAGGTGTGGGCCGGCGTCGGTCACTACCCGCTCGAGGAATCCGCGCCCGACATCTACGCGCTCAGGGAGCTGGCCGCGGACCAGATGGTGGTTGCCATAGGCGAGGTCGGCCTCGACTTCGAGCATGTCGGCGGTCCGGACCACGGAACACAGAGGGACCGGCTCGATGAGATGTTCACCCTCGCCCTGGAGCTCGATCTCCCCGTATCGATCCACAACCGCGGCGCCGACGCCGAAATCGCCGACGCGATCGCCAGGCATCGAGGGCTGCGGGGCGCCATGCACTACTTCGCGCTCGAGTGGGAGTGGGCGGAGCGCTACCTGGACCTTGGTTTCTACCTGTCCTTCGCCGGGCTGATCACACGGCCCAGCCGCACCGGGCTGCGCGACGTTGTCACGCGTTGCCCCGCCGACCGATTGCTTCTCGAGACTGACTCGCCTTACGGCAATGCTCAAAAGCGAATGGGCGTGCCGAATCGCCCCGAATACCTGCTCGACACGGCCGAGGTCGTCGCCGAGCTGCGCGCCGTGAGCCTGGCCGATCTCGCGGAACAAGAAAAGGCAAACGCGTACTCACTGTTTCCCAAGATGAAGTGATCGACCCGGCCGACGCCCACCAGCTCGACCAGCTGCTGCGCCGGCACCGGATCGACCTCAAGCACTCGCTCGGGCAGAACTTCCTGACCGACCCGGCGTTGCGGGACGAGGTGGCCGAGCAGGCCGGGCTCTCACCTGAGGACGAGGTGCTCGAGGTGGGCGCGGGCGTCGGGACCCTGACCGTCGCTCTCGCTCCTCGGTGCCGTCGCGTGGTGGCGGTCGAGCTCGATGGAAGGCTCATCCCGGCGCTGCGCGAAACGTTGTCCGGTGTCGAGAACGTGGAGGTGGTGCGGACCGACATCCTGCGCTTCAACGTCCGCTCGGCCTTTCCGGACGGAAAAGAAATCGTGGCGGGCAACATCCCGTACAACCTCACGGGCGCGTTGATTCGCAAGCTGCTGGACGATCCTCCCCGGCCGCGAAGGCTTTCGCTGGTCGTGCAGAAGGAGGTGGCGGAGCGCTGGACGGCCTCGGGCGGCGCGAGCCTTGCCACGGTCGCGGTGCAGGTGTACGCCGAAGCCCTGCTCCTGGTCTCCATCCCCGCGTCCGCCTTCACCCCAGCGCCGCGCGTGGATTCCGCGCTCGTGCGCCTCGACGTGCGCGAACGGCCGGCGGTTGACGTGGATGACCTCAAGGTGTTCTTCCGTTTCGTCGAGGCGGTTTTCCAGGGACGCCGGAAGCAGCTCGGCGGAACGCTGGGCCGGATCAGCGGCATCGGCAGCACGGCGGCCGGGGCGCGCCTTCGCGCGGCGGGGATCGATCCCGAGCGACGCCCGCAGACACTTGGGCTGGGGGAGTGGGAAGCGCTTTATAAGGAGTTTCAGACGCCCGGAGGCTAATCTCTAGCGCCGGTGGAGCAGCCAATCCGGTTTCCGGTCGAGGGCACGGGCGGTTTCCGATCGGTCCTGCGGCACACTGCTTTCAGGAACATCTGGTTCGCCCAGCTCGCCGCGCAGCTCGCGGACAAGTTTCTTCTGTTCTCGCTGATCATCCTCGCGTACCACATCTCCGGCGGCAGCACGCCGGTGGCGATCACGCTCCTCACGTACACGGTGCCGGCCGTGCTGTTCGCTCCCCCGGCCGGCGTGATCGCAGATCGTATGGACCGGAAGCAGATCATGATGTGGGCCAACTTCGGCCGCGCCGGCGTGGTGGCGCTCATCCCGCTGGCCGCCCTCGTGCCTGGTCTGAGCACCGACTTCGCCCACCTGCTGCTCATCACCCTGGTCTTCTCCGCGGTGGGGCAGCTCTTCGGGCCCGCCGAAGCCGCGGTCATCCCGACCATCCTTCCGCGCTCGGCCCTGATCACCGCCAACTCAATGGCGCTTTTGACCATGGTCCTGACCCTCGTAGTGGGTGGAGCCCTCGCGCCGGTGATCTCGAGGATCGACCTCTATGCGCCCTACTGGTGTGCTGTCGTGCTGCTGCTCATCGGCGGGACGTTGATCTTCGCGTCGGACATCCCACACCTTCAGCCGACGACGGAGCCGCCCGTGGCGGACAGCCGCAACCGGTTCCACATCATGGTCGTCGACATCAAGGAGGGAATCGACGCGCTGCGGGCATCGCGCGGACTGATGCTCGCGTTCGGACAGGTGAGTATCGCGGTGCTGGTGCTGTTCATGCTCTTCGCGCTGGCGCCCGCCTATGTGAGCAAGGTGCTGCTCATCAACGCCCAGGACACCTACGTGATCCTGGCGCCTGCGACTGGGGGAGCGATTCTGAGCGCGCTGCTGCTCGGCCAGTTCCTGCGCAACCTGGACCGCGCACGCGTGCTGGCCGGTTCGCTGGTCGCCAACGGGATAACGCTGCTCGCGCTCGCCGCCGTGCCGGAAGCGATGGCCCAGTTTCCAGCGCTGCACGTGCACAACCGCATCACGTCGGCGGCTTTCAGCTTCCTGCTCGGCGTGGAATTCGGCGCGATCATGATCCCGGCGGTCACGTACCTGATGGAGTCGACGAGCGACGAGATCCGCGGCCGCATCTTCTCCCTGCTCTACATGGTCATCAACGGGGTCACCGCGGTGCCTGTGCTGATCGCCGCCGGACTGTCCGACACCATCGGGACCGCGCACGTGATCGGCGGCCTTGGGGCGCTGCTGGCCGCGGGCGGCGTTGCAATCATCGTGGGCGCTCGACGCGGCGGGCAGCCAAGATCAGCACCGCCACAAGAAGCACCACCAGGGCCAGACCACCCAGTCCAATATCCCGAATGATCGCCTCCAGCAGCGGCAGGTTGCTTCCGAGGAGGTAGCCGGCGACGCCGACTGCAGTGGCCCACGCGAGACCTCCCAGCGCGCTGAACAGCTGGAAGCGCCAGAAGGGCATGCGGGCCATGCCCGCGAGCATCGATCCCCACGTGCGAAGACCCAGCACAAAGCGTGCGGCCAGGACGGCCTTGTCGCCGTGGCGCGCGAAGAACAGCTCGGAGCGCGCGATGTGCTCGGGCCGGATTCTGAAGATGCTCCCGAAGCGCTCGACGAATGGCCGGCCGCCCTTGAAGCCGAGCAGGTACCCGATGTCACCGCCTGCCGTCGCGCCCAAAAAGCCGAACAGGACCACGAGGACAATCGAGTGGTGTCGAGCCGCCGCCCAGGCGGCTGCGGCCAGCAGAAGGACCTCACCGGGAAAAGGAATCCCCGCGCTCTCAATCAGGATGCCAAGCCCCGCGGCGGGATAACCAAGCGCATCGACGATGGCGGCCGGGTTCATGAATGTCTCCCCTCCCCCGTGGGGGCGATCAATTGGTCCCATCCTTATCGCCGCTTTGCGCGCAGGGTGGCGCGTAGCGCCGGGTGAGGGGAGATTCGAGCCCGATCAAAGCGTCCATATACTGGACGACCCCGATGAGCGACTACGGTGAGCACGAGGCGACCGACGATCCGCTGCAGGTCCTGCGGCACTCGAGCGCGCACCTGCTCGCCGCCGCCGTGTTGGAGCTGTACCCGGACGCGAAGTACGGCATCGGACCCGCTGTGCAGGATGGTTTCTATTACGACTTCCAGTTCAGCAAGCCGATCTCCGAGTCGGACCTGGGCGCGATCGAGTCGCGCATGCGCCGCATCGTCAACGAGGACAGGCCTTTTGTCCACGAAACGCTGACGCGGGCAGAGGCGATCGACGAGTTTCGCAAACGAGGCCAGGACTACAAGCTGGAGCTCATTGCGGACAAGGTCGAGGGCGACGAGGTCAGCGTCTACCGAACAGGCGATTTCCTGGACCTGTGCCGCGGACCCCACGTGCGCTCGACCCGCGACCTGAAAGCGTTCAAGCTCCTGCGCGTCGCGGGCGCCTACTGGCGCGGCGACGAGAAGAGGCCGCAGCTCACCCGCATCTATGGCACCGCCTGGCAGACGCCAAAAGAGCTCGAGGACTATATGAAATTCCTCGAGGAGGCCGAGAAGCGCGACCACAAGAAGATCGGCAAGGACATGAAGCTGTTCATGGTCGACGAGCGCGTTGGTCCGGGTCTTCCGCTGTGGTTGCCCGATGGCGCAACGATCCGCCGCGAGCTCGAGCGGTTCATCGTCGACGAGGAGCTGGCTCGAGGCTACCTGCACGTGCGCACGCCGGACGTCGCACGCCTCGAGCTGTTCGAGCAGAGCGGCCACGCGCAGCTCTACAAGGAGTACATGTACCCGCCGATGAAGTTCGAGGACGGTGAGGAGCTCGAGCTGCGCCCCGTCAACTGCCCTCACCACATCGTCATCTACCAGTCGGACCTGCGGAGCTACCGCGACCTTCCCATGAGGATCGCGGAGATAGGGAACAACTGGCGTTACGAACGTTCGGGCACGCTGGTCGGCATGAACCGCGTGCGCTCGTTCGCGCTCAACGATGCGCACATCTTCTGCACCCCCGATCAGCTGATGGGGGAGGTCAAAGGAGCGATCGAGCTGGCGTTGTACTTCTCGAAGGTCCTGGGCATCGACGATTTTTCGTACCAGGTCTCCACACGCGACAACGTAAAAGAGAAGTGGTTGGGAACCGAAGAGCAATGGCAGCGAGCCCAAGCAGAGCTGATCGAAGCGCTCGAGTCGATGGGCCAGAAGTACAGGATCGGAGTGGGGGAGGCGGCGTTTTACGGGCCAAAGATCGATTTCCAGGTCAAAGACGCCCATCGCCGCGAATTCACGAACTCCACGGTGCAGGTCGACTTCCAGCTGCCTCAGCGATTCGACCTCGAGTACGTGGCCGAGGACGGCTCGCGCCAGCGACCGATCATGGTGCACAGGGGCGCCGCGGGCGCGATGGAGCGATTGTTCAGCTATCTGATCGAGCGCTACGCAGGTGCGTTTCCAACCTGGCTGCACCCGGTACAGGTGATCGTGATCCCGATCACCGACGCGCAGCTCGATTACGCCAAGCGGGTGGCGGATCGCCTGAGATCGCTGCGCCTCAGGGCCGAGGTCGACACCCGCCCCGAGCGGATGCAGCGCAAGATCCGCGACGCCAACGCTCGCAAGGTCCCTTACATGGCGATCGTCGGCGGGCGCGAGGCGGAGACGGAGCACATCAACATCCGCGACCGCTCGGGCGGCCAGGTCGACTCGTCGCTGGAAGCGTTCGCGAGCATGGTCGCCACAGAGGTCGCCGAGCGACGCCGCTGATAGGGGGATGTCTCGTCAGGGGCTGTAGAGCTGGATCGTGATCTCCGTAAACCCGTCTTTCGCGACGACCTGGACAGTTCCGTTCGTCTTCGCCCGATTGACGTTGGTGAAGGCGATCTGCCCGACGTCGCGGTTGCTCGAGGTGACCTGCCACCCGCCGGCGCCGAGCCGGCTCTCGTAGAAGTCAAGGACGGTGGTGGTGCTGTCGTTGGAGCGGAACACCATGTTGCATGAGCTGCCGGGAGTGACTCCGTTCAGCGCGTAGCTGTAGGCGCCGGGGCCGGTGCCCGGGTAGGCCGGGAAGTCGGAGGGCAGGCAGTTGAAGCCGGTCTGCTGATAGTGGTGGTAGAGGGCGGCCCCGCCGATGGCTGCCGCGGCGATCACCACCACCACGGTGAGCGCGCAGCCACCCAGACCCCACCAGAGGCAACCTCGGGACCGTCGCGCTTGCCCTGGCGCCCCCGGCGCAGCGGGCTGAACCGCGGGGGGCGGAGTGGGCGTGGGGGGCGGGGCCGGCGGGACCGGCGGCAGAACCGACACGGGCCCATTGTGAGGCCGGTGTTAAAGACCTCCCGGAATCCGGCCGGCGCAGTCGCCCAACGCGGCCACCGGGACGACCTGACCGGTGGCGATGTTTCCCACGCTGGGTTGGTGCTGGGCGTCACCCCCGGACAAAAGATGCGTGTTGTCGATCCATGCGCACGCGTTCAGGTTGACCGCGGCACTGGTCGGGAGCACCGAAGTCGTCGGCGCGCTGTTCGAGGGAACCGCGAGCAGCGTCCCGTCTGGTGAGAGGTAGACCGGCGTTGGTCCCGACACCGGGTACGAATGGACGGTGGCGCCCGTCCAGTCGAGCACGGTTGCCTGCGCGTACGCCGCGGTGTCTTCGCACACCGCCCCCGCCGTCGATGGAGGCCCGGCGATCACACAGGCGGCCCCCCCGACCGTGAACCGGCGCACGGCCGTTTTCGGGTCGACGACATGGAACTCCTGCGGGCCGCAGCACGTTGGTCCGCCGCCCTGCGTGCACGAGGGCACCTTCGCGAGGACCAGGCTCGTCGTGCCGTGCCAGCCGGTCGGCCACAGGATGTATGAGCCTGACTGCCTGAAGAGCAAGAGCTGTGAGCCACCGGGTTGCAGCTGGTACATGTAGAGGCTGGTGGTCGCCCCGCCGGCCGCGAAGTCGATCACCACCACAGCCATGAGCGCGTCGTCAGGGCTGACCGCGAACAGGCTGCGCCGCGCCGGCCCGATGGGGAGTGTGATGGCCTGGCCCGCGTCGCCATCAGGCGCCAGATAGCGGACAACGCCGAGCGCATCCATGAAGTAGACCCGGCCATTGCTGGTGCTCACGGGCGGAGGAACGACGCCGGCCGCTGTGCCGCCGCAACTGACCGTCCCCGGGGTGCTGGCCACCTGGCTTGCCACGACCCTGCCATCGATCCCGACCAGGCTGACCGTGTAATTGCTGCTGCTCAATGGGCTGACCAGCACGCCATATGACCCCGCAAGGGCCGCGGGAGATGGGCTCGCCGGCGCGCTGGGTGAGGGGGAGCTCGTTCGAGACGAGCTGGCAGCCGGCGAGGGCGGCTTCGCGGTGCCGGTCCCGGGCAGGCTGCAAGCTCCGAGCACCAACGGGAGAAGCGTCCCGAGTGCTGCCGCGCGCAGATACGTTTTCACGCCAATCAAAGGCAACGACACTTTGCGCTTCGGGTTACGTTTCCGGTACGATCCTGCACCTGAAGCAGGGCACCGACCCTCACCCCCAGGGCATCGCTCGAAGGGGTCGCGGTTGTGGCGGATGGCTTCAGGCCGTCCGTTTTTGTTTTATCTGGCCGAATTGGAGGAATAGCAGAACCCTGAATTTGCACGAGGTAGCGTCTCATCGCGTTTAAAGAGCTGAAGATCAACGATCAGATCCGCAGCTCGGAAGTGCGGCTGATCGATGACCAGAACAACCAGTTGGGAGTGCTCTCTCTCGACGCCGCTCTGCGCATCGCAAGCGAGAAGGGACTCGACCTCGTCGAAGTGGCGCCGCAAGCGAGCCCGCCTGTCTGCCGCTTGATCGACTACGGACGGTACAAGTTCGAGACGATCAAGAAGGAAAAGGACCAGCGCCGCAAGCAGAACGTCACGAAGCTGAAGGAGATGAAGCTCCGACCAAAGGTCGCCGAGCACGATTTCCAGACGAAGTTCAAAGGTTTGAAGCAGTTCCTCGAAGCAGGAGAGAAAGTTAAGGTGACGATCATGTTCAGGGGCCGCGAGATGGTCCACCAGGACATCGGGCGGCGAATTCTCGACCGGGTCGCGGACGACGCGAAGCAGTTCGCGGTCGTCGAGCGCGCCCCTTTGCTCGAGGGCAAGAACCTCTTCATGATCCTCGCGCCCAGCCGGCAGGCCGCCGCGCCCGCCGCGACCCCGGCCGCCGTCAAGGAGACTGCGGCCAGTGCCTAAGATCAAGACGCAGAAGGGCATCGCGAAGCGGATCCGCGTGACCGGCACGGGCAAGCTCATGCGCGCAAGCTCGCAGAAGAGCCACCTGCTCGAGCACAAGTCGCAGAAGCGCAAGCGCGGTTACGAGAACGAGCAGTCGGTGGCCAAGGCGGACCGCAAGACGGTGCGTCGAGCGCTGGGGCTCTAGTGTCCCGCTCCGAAAGTTCGACGGAAATGCCAGGGGCGGCGCTGCGCGGCGCCCGTGGCACCCTGCGGGCTCATCCGCCTAGGCGGCCGAGCTCTGCGTTGCCGGCTGCGCTACTCGCTTACAGGTCTACCGACATGCGCGCTGCGTTGC
>DATFVI010000065.1:0-21760 GCA_035260405.1 Candidatus Dormiibacterota bacterium | reverse complement strand
GCGCCCCATCGAATTAGAGCAGGGTGTCGATCGCCTGCACGAGCTGCGGGTCTTCGGGGACCACCTTCGACCGGAAGCGGCGCACCACATGGCCGTCGCGGCCGACCAGGAACTTTTCGAAGTTCCACTTCACGTTGCCCGCCTTCCCGGAGTCGTCAGCGGCTTCGCTCAGGATTTCGTACAGCGGGTGCTGGTGCGCGCCCTTGACGTCGAGCTTGCTGAACAGCGGGAACGTCACGCCGTAGTTCCCGCTGCAGAACTCCTGGATCTTTTCGGCCGAACCAGGCTCCTGGTTGAAGAACTGGTTGCACGGAAAGCCCAGCACCATCAACCCGCGATCGGAATAGCGCTCGTAGAGGGCCTGGAGGCCGGCGTACTGCGGGGTGAACCCGCAACGGGACGCCACGTTGACCGCGAGGACGACCTTGCCCTCGTATTCGGACAGGCGAGCCGGCTCACTGTTCAGTCTCGGCAGCTCGATCTCGTAGATCGAACGGGCCTGTGCTGAAGCCACACCAAGCACAAGCCCCAGGACAGCCGGGCTATTCCGGGGCCGACTCGATTTTTAGTACGTCTGAGTACTTTGGCGTTCTCATGCGTATTTACCTGAAAGGGGCAGCTTTCTTTCACTCGCCCCCAAAGGGGATTGCCGGTGATAGCACGTGGCATCCGGGAACGAATTGCAATCGGGTTTCTGGCCGCAGCCCTGGTGCTGGGGGCCGTGCTTGGCGTCATGACGGTGAGGTCGTTCACGCAGCCGGGTTCATCGCTCGTCGCTGCCCAAGGAGATGTATCGGGCCAGCAGCAGCAAGCCTCGGCGGGCGCGACCAGCACGGGCACGGACTCCGGCGCCGGGGCTGCGGCCGGGGGGTCGAACTCAGCCGGCGGCGGCACGATCACCATTGGCGGCTTTTTCGACATCACCGGCCCGATCGACTCGTCCGTCGAACGCGACACCGTGCGCTCCTATATGCAGGCGGTCAACGGGGCCGGAGGCATCAACGGGCGCCATGTCCAGTACGTGTGGTGCGACTCGAAATACGATGCCAGCGCCGCTGTCCAATGCGCCAACTACCTGGTCGCTCAGCACGTGGTGGCGGTCGTCGGCTTGACCGCGCCCCTGGGCGAAGACAACGCCGTACCCATCCTTACCAATGCGGGGATACCGGTGATCGGTGGCCTGGGCACTCCGAACGAATACAGCAACCGTCTCGCTTTCCCTGTATCGACCAGCTTCTACCGCTACGGCACCGCGATCGCAGACGAGGCGAAAGCCATCGGGGCAAAACACCCGGCAGTGGTGGTCCTCGGCGATGTGCCGTGGGTCCACCCGGTCGAGGCCAACCTGCTCAACCGGTTGTCCGCCGACGGCATCGGGTACACGGACGTGGAGGAGGTCTCGGCCACTCAGGCGAGCTACACCGGCACCGTCTTCAACCTCCAGCATTCGCACCACGGCCCGAGCAGCGGCGGGGCCGGACCCAACTATTCATGTCCTCCCACGGACAAGTCGTGCCCCGACTTCGTCATAGCCGCGCTCGATCCGTTCAGCTATCACAGGCTGTTCGATGCCATGCAGGCGGTCGGCTGGTATCCCGGCGTCCTCGGCGCGGGGCTGGACAAGTTCAACGTCCAGAAGTCTTACGGAGCGGAGCTTCGCAACGCGCACTCGCTGGTGCCGTTCCTGTCGCCTTACGACCACCAGGGAAACCCGACGGTGCGGCAGTACCTGGGCACGGTGCAGCACTTCTACCCCGGTCAGTTCCAGGCGCTCGACATCTACACGCAGCACGCCTGGACGGCGGCGATGCTCTTCGTTGATGCCGCGAGAAGGGCCGGTTCGAACCTCACATCCGCGTCGCTCGTCCAGGCGCTGGACTCCACGCAGAATTTCAATACGGGTTGGTCCGTGCCGCTTTCGTACGGGCCGGGCGCCCACGATCCGAACCACTGCTTCACATACACGGCTGATGCCGGCAGTGGTTGGCACACGACCTCGGGTTGGATCTGCAGCTGAGGTGGCGTAGGGCATGGCCGCATTCACCGCGTACACGATCATCGGGCTGAGCCTCGGCGCCGTCTTCTCGCTGGCCGCGCTGGGCATCGTCCTGATCTACCGCACCACCGGCGTCCTGAACTTCGCCCACGGGGCGATGGGCATGTTCTCCACATTCGTCGCGTGGCAGATCTTCTACGGCTGGTCGCATCCCGGCTGGCCTGGATGGCTGCAGGTGGCAGTCGCGGTCGTGGCCGCGATCGTGTTTGCCGCGCTCCTTGGCCTGTTCCTCGAGCTCGCTGTGTTTCGATGGGTGCGGACACGACCGCCGGTGGTCAAGGCAGTGATCACGATCGGCGTTCTGCTCGCGCTTCAGTCGGCGGCGTCGCTGATCTGGAAGAACAACGCCTACCACCTTCCGATCTACATCGCGCCGCAGGGTTGGTCGTGGACCGTGGCCGACGTTCCGATCAGCGCGAACGCTGTCCTGATCGTCGTGGTTTCCCTGGGATTGGCGCTGGGACTGGCGGCATTTCTCCGCTACACGAGCTTCGGTCGTTCCATGCGCGCGGTCTCGGACAGCCCGACTTCCGCATCGCTGTGGGGCGTGCCGGTGGGAAAGGTCGGGGCCGTCAGCTGGATGCTCGGCAGCGTGATCGCAGCCGTGGCGGGAATTCTGATCACCCCCTTCATCAACTTCGACACGACGAGCCTCACGCTGCTGATCATCGACGCGCTGGCCGCGGCGCTGATCGGCGGCATGACCTCGCTGCCGCTCACCGTTGTCGGCGGATTCGCGCTCGGCCTGCTGGAGACATATCCGACGATCTGGATCCAATCGATCGGGTTCCCGCGCCTGGTCGCGCTCGTGGTGATCCTCGCGGTGCTGATCGTGCGCAACCCGCGTGGACTCAGGGTGGCGGCATGACCATGAAGTCCCAGCCGGAGCTCCTCGGGCCGTGACTTCTCGATTGATGATCCGCATCTGCCTGGCGCTAGTCGCGTTTGCGCTGCTGGCCCGGCTGCCTGTCGGCTTTGACGTAGGTTTCCAGTTCGACGCGGCGCTGGCCGTCATCTGGGGATTCGGGCTGCTCAGCCTCGTCCTGCTGACCGGCTACGTCGGCCAGGTGTCGCTCTGCCAGGCGACGTTTGCCGGGGTTGGAGCATATGCCGCCGGGATGATGTTCTCGACTTTTCACGTCGACTACGGGGTGGCGATCGCCGTGGGCGTGCTGGCTGCCTTCACGCTCGGGCTTGTCGTGGGCCTGCCCGCCCTGCGGCTTTACGGGATCACCCTGGCGATCGTCACCCTGGGCATCGCGTTGGTGTTCGACCGCTATGTCTTCCAGGACCACATCTTCGAGTGGTTCACGGGCGGCAGCGGCGGCTGGCGGGTGGAGGGCGCAACCCTGTTCGGGCTGCGGATGGATTCGTCCAGGCATCTCCTCGCCGCATATCTCGTCCTGCTCGTGCTGTTCTGCCTGGTCGGTTTGCTGATGGTCAACCTGCACGAATCGGGCGCGGGCCGGCGTTTCCGGGCGATCCGCGACTCAGAGCTCGCGGCCGCCACCGTTGGCGTCAACCTCACGCGCTACAAGCTGCTGGCCTTCGGACTCTCGGCGGCGATCGCGGGCCTTGGCGGCTCCTTCTATCCCCTGGTCGCCGGCTCGGTGAGCCCACAACCCTTCTGGGTGTTCACGTCGTTGCAGTTCGCCGCGATCGTTGTGCTGATGGGCGTGCGCTACGTGCCGGCCGCGGCGCTAGGCGGAGCCTTCATGTCGTTCGTGCCGGACGTCCTCACCCGCTTTGGGCATGGCACGCTGTTCAATCGCTACAGCTACGACATCTCGTACGACTGGTTCCAGATCGCGGTCGGTGTGCTGCTGATCGTGCAGCTGATCCTTCTTCCCGACGGCGTGTGGGGCGACCTGCGCGGCCGCGTGGTCAATGCGCGGTCTGCCATGCGCGGGTTCGCGAGCAGGAGGGTGAAAGTCGCATGACCATGCTGCGGGTTCGCGACGTCTCAGTAAGGTTCGGTGGCATCGTCGCGCTCGACGGGGTCTCGCTGGACCTCAATCGCGGCGAGATCCTCGGGCTGATCGGGCCCAACGGAGCGGGCAAGACCACCCTCTTCAACTGCATCTCAGGCGTCATCACCCCTGAGCGTGGCTCGATCTTCTTCGACCGCCGCTCGCTGAAGTTCGCGCCGCCGCACGAGCGGGCTCGGATGGGCATCGCCCGAACGTTCCAGAACCTTCAGCTTTGGGGATCGATGACCGTGCAGGAGAACCTGACGGTCCCGATGGACGCCCTTGGCGGGCGCAACACGTTCAGCGACGCGCTGCATCTCCCGTTCTCCGCTTACGCCGAGCGCGCTTCGTCGGAGCGCGCGCGGGCGATTCTGCACGCGCTCGACCTCGGTCGCCACGCCGGAACGCTCGCCGCAGACCTCCCGGCGGGTGTACAGAGGCGCGTCGAGATCGCGCGCGCCCTTGCGATGAAGCCGAGCCTGCTCCTGCTGGACGAGCCGGCGGCGGGCCTCGACGGTCCGGAAACCTCCCACCTGGGAGAGCTGCTGCGGGCCGTGCGCGAGCGTTTCCACGTCTCGATGCTGCTCGTCGACCACGACATGAGCCTCGTGATGCGCGTGTGCGACTACGTGTACGTGCTCGATTTCGGAAAGGTGCTGGCCAAAGGGCGGCCGGCCGCGATTCGCGACGATCCGAAGGTGATCGCCGCCTACCTGGGGGAGGAATCGAAAGAGCAGCCCGCGAAACCACAGGCGACCAGGACAATCGCAGCGCGCGACGAGCACCCATTGCTCGAGGTGAAGAACCTGGCCGCGGGCTACGGCCGCCTCGAAGTGATTCGCGACGTCAATCTCTTCGTGCGCCCCGGCGAGGTGGTCGCTTGCATCGGCGCCAATGGCGCCGGCAAGACCACTACGCTCCGAGCGATCTCCGGCATGATCCGTCCTCGCCAGGGGCGTGTCACGTTCGGCGGCCAGGACATTACCGCGAGCTCGCCCGAGCGAATCTCTCGCCTGGGCCTGGCTCACATTCCCGAAGGACGTGGGCTCTTCCCGCGACTAAGCGTGGAGGACACACTCCGACTCGTTTCCAACACCACCGGCCGGCAGGCCGACATCGCGGAGGCGTACCAGCACTTCCCGAAGCTGCGCGAGCGCCGCCGGCAGGCGGTCGGCACGCTGTCCGGCGGCGAGCAGCAGATGGTCGCGCTGGCCCGCGCCATCCTGGCGCGCCCGCGGCTCGTGATGGTGGACGAGATGTCGCAGGGCCTCGCGCCGACGGTGGTGCATCAGCTTTTCGAGATCCTTCGCGTCTTTCGCGACCAGGGCATCGCTGTGCTGCTCGTGGAGCAGTTCGTCGAGGCCGCGCTGGACGTGGCCGACCGCGCCTACGTGTTCGGACACGGCGCCATCGGCCACCAGGGCTCGGCGGCCGAAATTCGCGCCGACCGCAAGTTGGTTTCAGGGTCCTACCTCGGCACGGCGGTCGATGCCGTCGGGGCGCCGGCAGCCAACGGGAACGGTCACCGGATCGATCACGCATTGATGGAGGTCGTGTCGGTGAAAGTGCCGGCGAACCTAAAGCGCGCGCTCGAGGAGCGCGCCGAAACAGAGGGCCGATCCGCGGGCGCGGTGGTGATGGACCTGCTCGAGGAGGTGAAGCGATGAGGCGGCTGTTCCTCGTGCTCAACGGCCTCTTTCTGGTTGTGGCGTGCGTGGTGATGGTGCCTGCATGGGTCCTCGCCGACGTGCCCCCGAGCTACACCAGCTACGGCTACGCCACCGGCGTGCACACGATCGCGGGAAGCGACGCGTTTCCGAATTTCCAGAACGGAGCCGTCAACAACCGGTATCCGCTGGCCGAGGTCCAGCAGGACGCCAGCCCGTCATCCACTGCACTCGCGACCTACTCCGACGGCGGGCCGGCATCCGCGACGGCCGGGTCTCAGTACAACCAGAGCTGCAGCACGGGCAGCTCGCCGCCTCCGCCCCAGGTCTGCCAGAACCCCAACAACCAGGTGCCGTACGCACGCGCGATGTATCCCGGGGGCCCTCCCCGCTCGCACATCGACTCGTGCAGCGGACAGAGCACATGCCCCGACGGCAGCCCCCGCGCCGACAGTGACGCGGCGCAGCTGGCCGCGACTGCTTCGGGCTACTACGCCGGCGGCGGCGCGCAGCCGTTCAGCGGAGCGTCAGGGATGACCCAGACGGTCGTCGGCTCCAACGGCAGCCTCACCGTGATCACTCACTCGGAGGTCCAGAGCTTCGCGATAGGCAATGTGCAGGTCAGCAAGGTGGTGGTCGACGTGACCGCCACGAGCACGGTGTCGGGAGCCGGCGGCGATGCCCACGTGGTGGCGGGGCAGGTGACGGCGAACGGCCAGCCGGTCGCCGTGAACGACCAGGGGATCACGATCCAGGACAAGCAGCCCATCCCGTGCCCGGCGGTTCCGAAACCGCCTCCCGCGCCCAGCGCGCCATCGCCGCCTCCTCCCCCGTCCATTCCACCCCTCGGGCTGCCCACCGGTGGCTCATCAGGCGGCGGCTCGGGTTCGGCCGGGGGGTCGTCCGGCGGCGGATCGTCCAGTGGGTGCGTGCCCGGGGTCGACATCACGTACATCAAGATCTTCACGGTCCAGCCAACCAAGACCTTCGACGGCAGTCACGCGACGATCTGGGCGACGGGGCTACACATCCTGGTCACTCATCCGACGCCCGGCTCGGGGGTGCCTCAGCAGAGCACCGAGTACGTGCTCGGTGAAGGCTTTGCGGACACACAGGCCGGTTCCGGCGGTGCGTTCGGTTTTGGCGGTTTTGGCGGTTTTGGCGGGTTCGGTGGTTTTGGCGGCTTTGGCGGGTTCGACCAGAACGGGCTGGGATCGGGCGCCGGGTCGGGCGGCAACAGCCTCGGCGCGGCGCTGGTCGCGAACCGGCTGCCTCTCGCGTTCATGTTCCTGACATTGGAGGCGCTGATCCTCGGGGCGGCCGCGGCGTGGGTTTGGGCGCGCAACACGCCGGCCGAGATCGTCCCGGACGAGGTCCTCGTGCCGTGATCGCCTTGAGGTCCCTGCGCCGGACGCGACCCACGGGCGCCCGCGCCTACTGCGAGCTCGACCGCTGGTCGTTCGATCCGCGCTACACGCAGGGTCGCTGTCCGATCTGCGGTTGGGCCCCCGACGGCGCGCCTACCTATCCGCGCTGGCTGGTGCTGGCGAACCGCGTTGACTGGGAGCTCGCGGGCCTGCTCCTGCTCGTCGACGTCCTCGTCCTGCTGGGCCTGGTGGTCGCGCGCGCAGTGGGCCTGCTCCGCTGACGCAGAGGATCAGCCCTTCTTGAGGATTACCTCGTAGCCGTCGTCGGTCGGGTTGACCTCGACGTCACCCGCCTTCAGGCGCACGCCTTCGTCGACCCGGGTTGCGATGATCGCGCCTTCGAAGACGAGCTCCTCGAACCGCCACTCCTTGGCGCGTTTGCGCAGCTTCACCACGACACCGCCTGGGCTGCGCCAGACGCCTTCCCCAGCCGGCCGGAAGCCCCTCGTGACGAGCTCGCCCAGCTGATCGGGTATGACCTCGGGCGGTGGCTTGGCGGTCGGCCATACCACCGGTTTCTCGGGCGCACCCGGCCGCCGCGGCGCGTCACCGCGAGTCGGGTTGCGGAACTTAGCCTGTTCGAGAGAAAGCCGGAGCAGCTCGGACCCTTCGTCCTGCGCGAAAAAGGCGCCTGAGATCCGCCCCTGGTCCTGTGAGCGCCGGATGCAGTTCGAGCAATCCGCCTCGACTTCGACGGCCGTGAAGGTGCCTGCGGCCAGGGTCTGGTTGCACAGGGTCGTGACCGGGCCGCTCTTGGGAACGCGTGGTGTGAGGTGAATCCGCCCGCCGGTCTTGCGCCGGACTGACTCGAGCTTCAGCTGCTGGACGGCCATCGGCGTCAATCATGGGCGTCCGGCAGTTCTGGGGCCTAGCCCTTCTGGCCGGCGGACTTGACTCGAAGGTTCGGCAGGGGTGTGAGGTTTGCCTCCACCTGCGCACGAAGGTGCTCGAAAGCGGGCGGCAGAGAAAGGCGCTCGCCCAGGTGCTCTTTCGGCTCGTCAGACGTGAATCCGGGGCCCTTGGTGGCGATCTCGAACAGGACGCCGCTCGGCTCCCGGAAATAGATCGAGCGGAAGTAGAAGCGGTCGATCACGGGGGTCGGGCTGCCGCCGCCCGCGATCACCCGGTCGCGCCACTCTTCGTGCTCGGCCATGGTCGACGACCACGCCACGTGGTGCACCGTGCCCGATCCGCTGATCCCGCGGGCCTCAGGAGCGGGGTCGTAGACGTAGTAAGACCCGCGCGACTCGCCACGCGATTCGAACGCAAACACGTCTGAGCTCGAAAAGCCGAGAGCTTCGGTCAGGAACTGGTGGCTCCCACCTTTGTGCCGCTCGTAGGCACGCACGCCAGCAAATCCCTGGAGGCCGAACTGCCTGGGGATCTCAGGGTGCTCAGCCACCAAGGGATCATCGGCACTCGGCTGTGCAGTCAACTCCAGGCCAAGGCCCTCGGGGTCCTCGAATCGGAGGCGGTCGCCCTCGAGCGTCGATTCGATCCCGGCCGAAGCAAGCCTGCGAGCCCAGAACTCCAGCGCCTCGGGCGACCCGACCCGGATCCCGATCTGGTGGATCATGCCCGCGCCGGCGCGGCCCCGGGCGAGCCCCGGATATTCGAAGAACGTGAGGTCGGCGCCCGGGCTTCCGTCTTCGTCGGCGTAGAAGAGGTGGTAGACGGAAGGGTTGTCCTGGTTCACCGTCTTTTTGACCAGCCGGAGGCCCATCACCCCTTCGTAGAAGAGAAGGTTCTGCGTTGCGTCGGCGGTGATTGCGCTGATGTGGTGGATTCCATCCAGGGGCTTCATCGCATCTCTATACCCGGAAGCGAACTCTGTTTGTTCCTGCCGGTCGGCAGGTAAAGCCGTTGCTTAACCGTCTTTCGGCTCCGATGGGTGAGAATGGCGCCAATGAACCGGGTGCTGGGCCTCAGCCTGGCGGCTCTGCTGGCCGTCGGCGTGCTGGTCGCAATCGTCGCCTCGTACGTGCTCGGACACCACACGCCGGCGGCGAGCCTGATCACGGTGCGGGGCGTGATCGGCTCCGAGAAGCAGCCGTACTTCCAGGACGCGGACGTGATCAAGGTGTTCCACGACCACGGCTATGACGTCCAGGTCGACGTCGCCGGGTCCCGCCAGATCGCCACGACGGTGGACCTTTCCAAGTACGACTTCGCCTTCCCGGCCGGGGTTCCGCAAGCCAACAAGATCAAGGCCGATCACAAGGCGAAGGCCACGTACTCACCCTTCTACACCCCGATGGCCATCGCGTCATTCAAGACGATTGCCGACCTCCTCGTGCAGGCGGGCGTCGTGACGAACCAGGGCGGAGCCTATCTTCTCGACGTCAATGCCTACTTGAAGCTCGTCGCTGCGAACAAGCGCTGGACCGACCTCCCCAACAACACCACGTACCCCGCCGGCAAGAGCATCCTCATCACATCGACGGACGTACGCACGTCGAACTCGGCGGCGATGTACCTGGCGCTGACGTCCTACGTGGCCAACGGAAACAACGTCGTCCAGGACGCGCAGCAGGCGCAGACCGTTCTACCACTCGTCTCGCCCCTGTTCCTGCGGCAGGGCCTCACGGAGACCTCCTCGGAAGTGCCCTTCAACGACTACCTTTCGATCGGCATCGGCAAGAGCCCGATGGTCATGATCTACGAGGCTCAGTTCGTCGCACGCGAGACAGCGAAGGACGGCTCCATAACAGCTCAGAACGTGCTCATGTACCCGAGCCCAACAGTGCTGTCCAAGCACACGCTTGTACCCCTGACGCCGCACGGCGACGCGATCGGCCAGCTCTTGCTCAACGATCCGCAGCTCCAGAAGCTTGCCGTGAAATACGGGTTCCGCACCAGCGACCCTACGGCCTTCAAGAGCTACCTGGACTCGAAGCAGGTGCCGCAACCGCCCCAGCTCATCAACGTGATCGAACCACCCGCATATGACCCTCTCGAGGCCATGATCAGCGGCATCGAGAAAGAGATGAACTTGCTGAAGGCTCAAGGAGGATAGATCGTGAGCGACCAGACCGCGACCAACTCAGACACGGGCTCGAGCACGGCGCTCGCACTCGTGGCCCCGCAGCCGGTGACCCAGGTGACCGACCAGCAGGCGATGGCTGAGGCGCAGCAGGTCGACCCTGCCGCCGCCAAACAGATCCAGGCGACGGTGACCGGTTATGTGGACCAGCTCGTGGCGCTCGACGAGCACTCGCCCGATTTCGACAGCAAGGTCGAAGCGATCCACTCGCTGGGCGACGCCGACATCAGGGCATCCGCGGCCGTCTCCAACCGCCTGCTGCAGCAGCCGGCCAAAGCGATGGACTCGGGTCCGCTCTCGAAGACCTCTGACGTGTCGAACAACCTCGTCAAGCTGCGCCGTACCGTCGAAGACCTCGACCCGTCGCGCCAGGGCCTTCTCAGCAAGAAGACGTTGTTCGGCATCATTCCGTTCGGCAACAGGCTGCGCGACTATTTCGCCAAGTACGAGTCGTCGCAAAAGAACATCGATGCGATCATCCAGTCCCTCTATCGAGGGCAGGACGAGCTCCGGCAGGATAACGCCTCGCTCGAGCAGGAGAAGCAGAACGTCTGGGCGATCAAGGACAAGCTGCAGCAGTACCTCTACATGTCCGCGCAGCTGGACTCCGCGCTGACCGCGAAGATCGCATCCCTGCAGGCAACCGATCCCGACAAGGCGAAGGCGCTCAACGAGGATGTGCTCTTCTACGTGCGACAGAAGCGACAGGACCTGCTGACCCAGCTCGCGGTCAACATGCAGGGCTATCTCGCGATGGACCTGATCCGCAAGAGCAACCTCGAGCTGATCAAAGGCGTCGACCGAGCGACCACGACCACTGTGTCCGCGCTCCGGACCGCGGTGATCGTGGCGCAGGCGCTCAACAACCAGAAGCTCGTCCTCGACCAGATCGACGCGCTGAATACGACCACCGGCAACCTCATCGAATCGACCTCGGAGCTGCTCAAGGAGCAGACCGGCAAGGTCTACGACCAGGCGGCCAGCTCGACGATCAACCTGCAGCAGCTCCAGACCGCTTTCAACAACATCTACACGACGATGGACTCGATCGATGCGTTCAAGCTCCAGGCTCTCGACTCGATGAAGCAGACGATCGACGGATTGACGACCGAGGTCAACAAGGCGCAGACGTACCTCGATCGGGCAAAGGCCTCGTCGCAGAACGAGGCGCAAGCCAGCGGGGACCTCGCGATCCCGGCAGCGTCGAGCTAGCAAGCATGAACGCCTGGCGCAGGCTCGTTCCGCTGGTGGCGGCGGCGGCGCTGCTTTTGCCGGCCTGCGGCGACGGCGGCGGGCCGTCCGTTCCGGCGAACACGCTGACCGTGCTCGCCGGCTCTGAGCTGAAAGACCTGGAGCCGATGTTCCCAGACATCGACAGGAACACCGGCTGGCACCTGCAGCCGACCTACACCGGGTCGCTCGACGGCGCCCAGGCGATCGTCAACGGCGACAAGTCGGACCTCGCATGGTTTTCGTCCGGCAAGTACCTGACGCTCCTGCAGGGGACATCGGGCCGGATCGTGACGCAGACGAAGATCATGCTGTCGCCGATCGTGCTCGGCGTGAAGCACAGCTCCGCCCAGCGTCTGGGCTGGAGCGGCAACACCAATGTCACCTGGGCCGACATCGCGGCCCAGTCGAAGTCGGGAGCGTTCCACTACGCGATGACCAACCCGAGCTCTTCCAACAGCGGCTTCGTCGCCCTGCTCGGTGTGGCCACCGCCTTCGCCGGCAGCGGCAACACGCTCGACAGCGGAAACATCAACACCCAGGCCTTGAAGGATTTTTTCACCGGTCAGAGCCTGACCGCGGGCAGCTCGGGCTTTCTCGCCGACAACTACGTGCGCGTGCAGGACGAGACGAACATCGATGGACTGATCAACTACGAGTCAGTGCTCCTGTCGCTGAACGCCGGCAGCAGGCTGCATCAGCCTCTGGACCTGGTCTATCCGAAAGACGGCATCCTCACCGCGGACTACCCGCTGATGCTTCTCAACAACTCGAAGCGTGCGGCCTACGACAAGCTCGTCGCCTACCTCACCTCGCCTGACGTGCAGCAGAAGATCATGACCATGACCAACCGTCGCCCTGCGATTCCCGAGGTCAAACCGGACAGCCGCTTCCCAAACCAGCTGCTTGTCGAGCTCACGTTTCCGTCAAACCTCAATGTGATCAACCAGCTCCTCCTGACGTACCTCGACGAGATCAGGCAGCCCGATACCGTGGTTTTCGTACTCGATATCAGCGGCTCGATGTCGGGTGATCGCATCAACAGCGTGAAGGCTGCCTTCGCCAACCTGACCGGCGGAGATACTTCGTTGACCGGTCAGTTCGCGCGATTCCGCAAGCGCGAGAACATCGTGATCATCCCCTTCAACGGAGCCGTGGTGGACAACCAGGTGTTCACGATCAACGACATCTCGGCGGGAAGCCCCGACATCAATGCGATTCGTCAGTATGTGAACGGGCTGCAACCTAATGACGGGACCGCCATCTATGACGCGCTCATCGAGGCATATCGTGTCGTCGAGCGGGATTATGTCGCGGACCCCAATCGCTTCTACTCTGTTGTTCTGATGACTGACGGCGAGAACAACACGGGCCACGATCAGAACGGGTTCATCAATTTTTTCAAGAGTCTTCCTTTGTCGCTGCAGAACGTGCACACGTTTCCGATCATCTTCGGAGAGGCCAGTCCGGCGGCTCTGAACCAGGTGGCAAGCGTCACCGGTGGTCAGACGTTCGATGCCAGGACCGCGTCCATGAGCCTGGTGTTCAAGCAGATCCGTGGTTACCAGTAACGGCCAGGCCTCGCCGGCGGACCTCCGCCGGCGACGGGTGCTGATCTACCTGTACAGCACCAAGAACATCGTGGGATGCGGGCTGGCCCTGGTCGGGCTCGTCCTGTTCTTCACGGGGGTCATCGGAAGCTTCATCTGGCCCTTCGTGGTCGCGGGCATGTACGCGATCGGCGCGCTCGTCGCCCCCGGATCATCGAGCTACGAGTTGACCAGCTCGTCCTTCGATCCCAACGACGTCCGGCAGTCGCTGTCCAAACAGATGAGCGCGATCCACGGCAAGGTGCCGCCGGAGATCGAGGCCAAGGTGCAGTCGATCAACGACACCATCCTCGGCATCCTCCCGCACTACGGCGACTTCCCGGCCGGTTCGCCGGATTTGTTCGTGGTCGGACGCACGGCCACCGACTACCTGCCGCGCGCACTCCAGAGCTATCTCAACCTGCCGCGGGTTTACGCCACCACACACCCTGTCGACGGAGGCAAGACGTCCCAGCAGGTGCTGTCGGATCAGCTGGACCTGCTCGGCTCGAAGATGAACGACGTGGCCGACGCCGTCCACAAGAAGGACTCGGACGCCCTCCTGGCCAACGGTCGCTTTCTCGAAGACAAGTTCGGCAAGTCGCAGCTCTCAATTCCCGCCAGCTCGTAAAGGGGCCTCATGCCGATCACGGTCGTGGGTCTCGATGGCGACGACACGCTGTGGCACAACGAGAACCGGTTCAACGTCACACAGGGCGAGTTCCGCGACCTTCTGAAGCGCCATGTGCCCGATGTCGATGTCGACAAGCATCTTTTTCAGACCGAGATGAAGAACCTCGGAATTTACGGCTACGGCATCAAATCTTTCACCCTTTCGATGATCGAAACCGCGATCCAGCTCACTGAGGGGCGGATTCCGGCGTCCGACCTCGAGGACATCCTCGGCTGGGGCAAGCGAATGCTGACGCAGCCGACTGAGCTCCTCGAAGGCGTCGAGCCCGCGCTGCGCGGGCTTGGCGAGCGCTACGACCTCCTCCTGATCACCAAGGGCGATCTCTTCGATCAGGAGAGCAAGCTGGCGCGGTCCGGCCTGGCCGGCCTGTTTCTCGGGGTCGAGATCCTGAGCGAGAAGGATGTCAGCTCCTATCGGGGGATACTCTCGCGCCGCGGGATCAAAGCCGACGAGTTCGTGATGGTGGGCAACTCGCTGCGTTCCGACGTCCTGCCGGTCCTCGAGCTTGGCGCTCGCGCGGTGCACGTTCCATACCACGTGACCTGGCGCCACGAGCACGTACCGGACGAATCGTTGCCTCAGTCCGGCTGGTACCGCCTGGACAGGATCGCCGAGCTGAGCCCGCTGCTCGCCTCGCTCTAGCCCGACCGGGTCGCGGCGCCGCCGCCGGTCATCAGCAACCCGAGCCGCTCCTCCGGCGCGTCGCCTGGCTCGATGCTCACGATCTTGCCCTCGTAGAGAACGGCGATCCGGTCCGACAGGGAGCGGACCTCGTCGAGCTCCGCCGAGACCAGGAGCACCGCTGCCCCGTGGTCGCGCTCGGCCACGATCTGCTGGTGGATGAACTCGATGGCGCCGATGTCGACGCCCCGGGTCGGCTGCGCCGCCAGCAGCACTCGCGGGTTGCTGCCCATCTCGCGCGCGACGATCACCTTCTGCTGGTTGCCGCCCGAGAGGTTGCGTGCGGCCGTGTCGATGCTAGGCGTGCGGATGTCGAACTCTTTGACCAGCTTGCGGGCCCAGTCGCGGATCGCCACCAGCCTCAGGACGAACTCGCGCCACGAGAACGGTGCCGCTCTCTCCCGGCCGAGGATCGAGTTTTCGGCGACCGAAAAGCTGAGCACCAATCCAGTGCCGCGGCGATCCTCCGGTATGAACGCGATGCCGGCCTCTCGTTCGGTCAGGGCGTCAAACGTGGTCACGTCCTTGTCACCGAGGAACACGCGACCGCCGGTGGCGCGCCGCGTGCCGGCGAGGACCTCCATCAGTTCGCTCTGTCCATTTCCTTCCACGCCCGCGATCCCCAGGATCTCTCCCCGGCGCAGCTCGAAGGAAACTCCCTTGAGGGCCGGCACGCCGCGATCCGAATTGGCGGTGAGGTTCTCGACCTTGAATGTCACCGCCCCGGGCTTCGCTGGCTTCTTGTCCACCCTGAGCAGGACCTCGCGACCGACCATCAGGGTCGCGATCTCCTCTTCGGTGGTGTCCCTGGTCGTGAGGTGGCCGACCACCTTGCCCCGGCGCATGACCGTGATCCGGTCCGAGATCTCGAGCACCTCGCGCAGCTTGTGGCTGATGAAGATGATCGTCTTGCCGGTCTTGACCAGGTCCTTCAAGACGCCGAAGAGCTCCTTGCTCTCCTGAGGCGTGAGCACGCCGGTCGGTTCGTCGAGGACGAGGAGGTTGGCACCGCGGTACAGGACCTTCACGATCTCGGCTCGCTGCTGCAATCCGACCGGGAGGTCGCCCATGCGGGCGTCGGCATCAAGCGCCAGGCCGTATTTACGTGTCAGCGTGGCGATCTCTTCGCGAGCCTTGGAGCGATCGTAGAACCCGGGGCCGGTGACCGGTTCTCGCCCGAGCATCACGTTCTCGCCGACGGTGAAGACCGGGATCAGCATGAAGTGCTGGTGGACCATCCCGATGCCGAGGGTGATGGCGTCTCGAGGACCGGAGATGCGCGAGAGCTTTCCGTCGACCAGGATCTCGCCCGAATCTGGATGCACCAGTCCGTAGAGGACGTTCATCAGCGTGGTCTTGCCCGCTCCGTTCTCGCCCACAAGGGCGTGGATCTCGCCGGCGCGGACGGTGAAGTCAACGTCGTTGTTGGCCACGACCCCGGGAAACGCCTTCGTGATGCCGCGCATCTCGAGCGCGTTGGTCGCGACAGTGGTGCTCATTCGGTGCCCGGCACGTAGGGGATTCCGTCTGCCGCGGGAGGGCTGCTCCTTCCTACCAAACCGGCGAGCACGACCAGCGTGAGGATGTACGGCAGCATGCTGAGCAGGTAAGGGGAGACATGGATGATCGAGTTGTTGTCGTAGATCGCTTGACCGAGCCCGAAGATCATGCAGGCCACGAACGCCCCAAAAGGGGTCCACTTGCCGAAGATCATGGCCGCCAGTGCGATGTAGCCCCGCCCGTCGGTCATGTTCGGCACGAATGTGTTCGACACTCCGATCGCCAGGAACGCGCCCGCCAGGCCTGACAGCAACCCGCTGGTGATCACTGCTCCGTACCGGATCAGGTAGACATTGATCCCGGCGGTGTCGGCCGCCTGCGGGTGCTCGCCGACGGCGCGGATGCGCAGCCCCAGCCGCGTCCTGAACAGGACGATGTGCACTCCAACCAGGAGGATCAGCGCCGCGTAGACAACGACGTTCTGCTGGAACAGCACCTGGCCGAGGAACGGGATCTGGTCGAGCCCTGGGATGTTGAAGTTGGGCAGCAGCTCGTTCTGGCTGGCGTGGCCGACATCCTGGATGCCGTAGATGCGGTTGACCAGGAAGACCGTCAGGCCGGCGGCGAAGATGTTGATCGCGATCCCGCTCACGATCTGGTCCGCGCGAAAACGGATCGACACGACGCCATGAACCAGCGCCATCAGGCCGCCGGCGAGGATGGCCACCCCGGTGGCCAGCCAGGGGTTGTGCCAGGCCAGGTCGGCGACGACGCCGAAGAAGGCGCCCGTGAGCATCATGCCTTCCATCGCGATGTTGACCACTCCGCTCCGTTCCGAGATGACACCGCCCAGCGCGGGCAGCAGAAGCAGCACCGCCGCCGCAAGCGTGGCCTGCCAGAGATTTGCGGTGATCAAGAGATGGAGGATGTCGGTGAGCGCGGTCACTTGCTCGGAGTCCCCTCCGGCGGCGGCGCGGCGGCCTCGGTCATGAGGGCCGCAGCCGGGTTGCCCGGCGGAGGTGCTCCTGGCGGCCGGCGGAGACCGGGGATCAGCGACCTCATCGCCCCGAGGAAATTCGCGGCGATGCTGAAGAGGATCAGGGCCTGCAGCACGAGCACCAGGTTGCTGGAGATGCCGGCGTCGCTCTGCATCACCGAACCTCCGGCGTGCAGCGCTCCGAACAGCAGCGCAGCCAGCACGATGCCGACGGCGCTCCCCAAGCCCAGCAGCGCCACCGCGATCGCGTCAAAGCCGGTCGTGTCGCTGAAGTATTTGTCGGTCAGGTTGTGGTCGACGCCGGCGATCTGAACAGCACCAGCCAGTCCGGAGAACGCGCCGGCGATCAGCATCGTCACGATGATGGTCCGGCGCACGCTGACGCCCGCGTATCGCGCGGCGCGCTGGCTCTGGCCGACCGCGCGGATCTCGTAGCCCAGCGTCGTGCGCCACAGCAGGAAGGCAAAGACCGCGACGGCCACAAGGGCGATGAACAACCCTATGTGGACGCGGTAGACGCTCGCGGGAAGGCCGAACACGATCAGTGAGTTGTCAGACGGGAGGAGAGTTGCGAGACGCGCTCCTGGCCCGATCGGCAGGGACTTCGAGGTGCCGGCCGCGAGCTGCAGTGGCCCGCCGATGATGAGGTAGCGCAGGAGCCACTGCGCTACGTAATTCATCATGATCGTGGTCACGACCTCGTGGGCTCCCACCGTCGCCTTGAGGACCCCGGCAACGCCGGCCCACAACGCCCCGGCCACCATGCCGCCGACCAGGACCATGGGCAGCAGGACCGGAGTGGGCAGGGTGCTGAACTTGATGCCGATGGCGGTGCAAGCCATCGAGCCGGCGAGGAGCTGTCCCTCGGCGCCGATGTTGAACAACCCCGCCCTGAAGGGCAGCGCGACAGCTACTCCCGTCGCGATGAGCGGGGTGAGGAAAACGATCGTGTTGGAGATCTGCAGGGCAGGGTTCTCGCCCTGGGTGCAGCCGATGCCGAAGCCCCCGCAGATGAGCCCCGCGTAAGCGCTGAAGGGGTTGCCTCCGGTGACCGCGACGATGAGGCCGCCGACGACGAAGGCGAAGACGACCGATCCGAGCGGCATCGCGAGCCCGCCCACGACGCGACGTGCGATCGTCGTGGGGCCTGACGGCAGGCCCGGCGGCCGGGGACGGGCGACCATCGCGCCCGTCCCCTGCGCCATTAGGCCGGGATGTCAGCCGGTGGAGTCAGTGTTCCCGCAGCGATCTCGCCCTGGACCTTGGTCACCTCGGCCTGGATGTCGGCCGGGAGCGTGACGTTGTCGAGCGCGTAACCGGCGCCACCGTTCTGGATGTCGAAGGTCAAGGCGCCACTTGTGAATTTGCCGTCGACGACGTTCTTGATCGCTGTGTAGGTGGCGACGTCGACTTTCTTCAACGCGCTCACGATGACCGACGGGTCGGCGTCCTTCTGGTCCGCGTCCACGCCGATGCTCTTCACGCCCGCCTGCCCAGCGGCCTGCAGAGCGCCGAGTCCGCACCCGCCGGCAACCTGGAAGACGACGTCGGAGTTGGCCTGGATCTGTCCCTGTGCGACGCCCTTGCACTTGGCCGGGTCGGTGAAGTCGTTCGAGTAGCCGACCAGCACCTTGATGCCCGGGTCTTCCATGGTGGCCGCCCATTTGTAGCCGGCGATGTAGTGGTTGACCGGCGGGATGCTCACGCCTCCGACGGCGCTGATCACGCCTTTGTTGTTCTTCAGCTTGCCCTGCTTCTCGAGCATGCCGGAGATGACTCCCGCCATCGCGCCAGCGTCCTGCTCTCTGAAGAACAGGGACTGGACGTTAGTGTGCTGGAGGTCGTTGCCCTTGGCGTCGGTGCCGGCGCCATCGATGATCGCAAAGTGGATGTTCGGGAACTGGCCCGACACGGTGCCCACCGCTTCCTGCATCAGGAAGCCAACTCCGATCACCAGGTCGTAACCGGTGGAGGCGAAGTTCGTGAGGTTCGGGATGTAGTCGTCGCCGGTCTTCGACTCCTTGACGTCGCCCTTGACGTTGAAGTCCGTGATCGCTTTCTGAAGCCCGACGTATGCCAGGTGGTTGAAGCTCTTGTCGTTGAGACCGCCGATGTCGGTGACAAGACCGATCTTGTACTGCTTGGCGGGAGGGTTGGTGCCGCCCGAACCGCCGCATGCGGCCGCCAGCATCAACGCCACGGCCACCAGACCAAATAACCGAAGCCGCGTCTGCCCCATCCTAATCAGCTCCCTCTCAAAAACCTGGCCACAGCCGGGCGCCACACCGCTCGGTCGGGCCGGATTGTAGCACTCGCCTGCGGGGCTTCCCGGGCGGGTGTGGAACGATAGGCGGCAGTGGTTCCGATCGAGGTCATCGGCCGCAAGCGCGACGGGGGTGAGCACTCCCCGGAAGAGATCGAATTCCTCGTCTCCGGATATGTGGGTGGCGAGATTCCCGACTATCAGATGGCCGCCTGGCTGATGGCGGTTTGCATTCGCGGCATGACGCGGGCCGAGACGCTCGCACTGACCCAGGCGATGGTCGCCAGCGGTGAGGTGCTCGACCTGAGCGGCATCGAGGGGATCAAGGTCGACAAACACTCCACTGGCGGTGTCGGCGACAAGGTGACCCTGGTGGCCGCGCCACTCGCGGCGGCGTGCGGAGTCAAGGTCCCAAAGCTCAGCGGTCGCGCGCTCGCTCACACAGGTGGGACGCTGGACAAGCTCGAATCCGTCCCTGGACTCACCGTGGACCTCGAACCCGAGCGCTTCATCCGGCAGGTGCAAGACGTCGGCATCGCAGTCGCGGCCCAATCACCGCACATGGTCCCGGCGGACAAGCTTCTGTACGCCCTCCGCGATGTGACGGCGACCGTGCCGTCCGTACCACTCATCGCCTCCAGCGTGATGTCGAAGAAGATCGCGGCCGGGGCGAACGCCATCGTGCTCGACGTCAAGTTCGGTCGCGGGGCGTTCATGCCGGACGTCGCGTCCGCCATCGAGCTCGCCTCCGAGATGGTGCAGCTCGGGGACGGCGCGGGCCGCCGCACCATCGCCCTGGTCACGGCGATGGACAACCCGCTGGGTCGCTCGGTGGGCAACGCGCTCGAGGTCCAGGAGGCGCTTGATGCGCTGGCCGGCAAGGGCGACGAAGAGCTGCTCCAGGTCTCACTGGTCGTCGCCCGCGAGATGTGCTGGCTCGCCGAGGTCAATATCGACCCTGACGAAGCCCTTCGATCTGGCGCCGGCCGCACGACGTTCGAGCGCATGCTCGCCGCCCAGGGTGGTCGGTTGGCGGACGGGCTGCCGGTGGCGCCCGTCCAGCTCAGCTTGCCATCGCCGGCCGGCGGTTACGTGCAGTCGATCGACGCGCTCGAGGTTGGCCTGGCGGGGCTCGAGCTCGGCGTGGGGCGTAAGAAGAAAGACGATCCAGTCGATCACGCAGCGGGCATCGTCATCGAGGCGCCGGTGGGTGCCAGCGTAAGGGCCGGCGAGCCGCTGGCCACCGTCCATGCGCGCACAGAGGAGCTCGCGCGGTCGGTGATGCATCGGCTGCAGAAGGCGTGGCGCCTCAGCGACCAGGAGGTCCGGCGGCCGCCCCACGTTCTCGCCCGGGTGGACAAGGACGGCGTCACCGAGGGCCATTAGTATTCGCCGAAGTGGCAGGCACCGGGCAGGAAAGCGACAAGAAGTACCACGTCGGGCTCGCCAAGGGCGAGGTGGGCGAATACGTGTTGGTCCCGGGCGACCCGGGCCGCACGCCGATGATCGCGAAATACCTCGATGATGCGAAGGAGGTCGCGTTCAGCCGCGAGTACCGCACCTTCACCGGCTCCCTTGACGGTGTCCAGGTGTCGGCGATGTCGACCGGCATGGGCGGTCCCTCCGTCGCGATCGGGGTCGAGGAGCTCAGCGAGCTCGGCGTGCACACGTTCCTGCGTGTCGGGACGTGCGGCGCGGCGCAGCCGCAGATCAAGATGGGCGACCTCGTGATCGCGCTCGGATCGGTGCGGAGCGAGGGCACGCCGAACGGCTATGTCCCACCCGAGTATCCGGCAGTGGCCTCCCTGCACGTGGTCAACGCGCTCGTGGACGCCGCGAAGGCGTCGGGCGCGCCGTACCACGTGGGGATCATCCGTAGCGTGGACGCCCTCTACTCGGACCTGCTGCCCGACACCATGCCCCGTCCGCACGTGCGCGACGAGCTCGAGATGTGGTCTCGCGCGGGCGTGCTCAGCAACGACATGGAAACCTCAACCCTCTTCGTGGTCGCGCGCCTGAGGAAGCTCCGCGCCGGCACGATCAACCTGTGCGTGGACGAGCTCGGCGCCGGCGAGATCCACCATCTCGACCCGTCGTTGATGGACCGCATGCTGAAGGTGGCGGTGGATGCGATCCGTCGCCTCATCGAGCACGACCGTGCCGCTGAAGGTAAGTAGCCACCCCCTCGTCGCCGACAGCCTGCGCGGACTGCGCGACCGCGCGACCCCTCCCGAAGAGTTCAGGGTCCTCGCTCGGAACGTGATCACGCTGCTGCTCTACGAGGCCACCGCCGATCTCGCGGTGCGCCACGGCACAGTGCAAACCCCGCTGGCCGAGGCTGATGCCGTGACCATCGAGCACGAGGTCGTCGCGATCCCGGTGCTGCGCGCGGGCCTGGGACTGCTCGCCCCAGTGCTGGAGCTGCTGCCGCGCGTGAGCGTCGGCTACATCGGGCTCGAGCGCGACGAGGAAACCGCGGTCGCGCGCATCTACTACAAGAAGCTTCCGCACCTGGTGGGCAAGGTGCCGCTGCTGCTCGACCCGATGCTGGCGACCGGCGGGTCGGCCGCGCAGGCATTGGATCTGATCAAGGAGGCCGGCGGGCGCGACACGCGAATGGTCTGCATCGTGGCCGCCCCAGAG
>DATFVI010000064.1:0-4020 GCA_035260405.1 Candidatus Dormiibacterota bacterium | reverse complement strand
TCGGCGATGGTGATCGGCTGGGTCGACCCGTAAACCATCGTGTTCGTAAACGAAGGGACGTCCACCACGAAAACGCTCGGATAGACCGCCGCCATCGTGCTCGCGATCGCTTCGACCAGCCGGTAATCCGTCGTTGTGCGGCCGACATTGACCACGACCGCGCCGCCCGGGTTCAGGTGATCACGCACCGAGGTGAAGAACTCGCGGGTGGTGAGATGAAACGGGATGTACGGCTGCTGGTACGCATCGAGAGCCATGACGTCGTACTTTCCCGCCTGCGTGTCGAGCCAGTACCGGGCATCCGCGACCACGGGATGCACGTTGGGCGAAGCGAGATGGAAGTAGCGATACGCGACATCGAGGATGGCCGGGTCGATCTCCACCCCGGTGACCTGGACCTGTTCTCCAAATGCCGCGGTGTACTGGCGGGCCGCGGTGCCGCCGGCGAGGCCGAGGATCGCAACACTCTTCGGCTGAGGCTCTGTCGCTTGCGCCGGACGGAAGGAATCGGCGATCACCATGTAGTCCCAGGGTCCGCCGGTCAGCAGGCTCTTCGTGTCGTAGATGGAATGGATGGCCTGGCCCTCGTTCAGGATGAGCTCGGTCTTGGTGCCGTCCTGCACCACCTGTATGTAGTTGTAGGCGGACTCCTTCTCGTATATGAGCGAGCCGACCTGGGGCGGCTTGATCCCCGACGGCAGCAGGATCCACGCGAGGATCACGGCAATCCCGAACGCCGCGTACAGCCGGCGACGCGGCCAGAGGCCGGCGACCGAGATGACGACAAGCGCGAGGCCGAAACCCACAAGCGTCGGCCGTGTGCCATAGGTCGGGATAAACCAGAAGACCGGGAGAAAGGTCCCGAGGATGCTGCCCGCTGTCGAAAGCGCATACACGCGTCCCGCCGTGTTGCCGCCGGTCTCGACGTCTTTGAGAAGCAGCCGGATCGCGAAGGGGCTGACACAGCCCAGCAGGATCACGGGGATCGCGAACAGCAGCACGACGGCGAGCAGCGTCCCGGCTACGAGGCCAACGCTGAGGTCTTTGAAGCCCTGCTGCGACGCAAGCAGGATGGGATAGCTCACTAGCGGGATGAGCCCGATCCACAACCCGGCCCACGCCGTGACCTGGTACAGGACCTCGTCGCGCGGGTGCCGGTCGGCGAGGCGCCCGCCGATGACGTAACCGGCCGACAGGTAGATGAGGATCAGTCCGATCAGGACGCCCCACACATAGAGGCTCGTCCCGAAATAGGGCGCGAGCAGCCGGGAGGCTCCGAACTCGACGCCCAGCGAGCTCATGCCCGAAACAAACACCAGCGGAAGCAGCAGGCGGCGCGCGCGCGGAGTGGGCAAAGCGCCCTAGAGATTAACTACTCGCTGGTCGGCTGCTCTGAAGCCCACTTGCGCGTGCGCTCGTCCATCGGCACCGGCAACTGCACGCGAACGTCGGCGTAAAGGTCGCCCGGCGTGCCCCCTTTGGGGTCCGGCAAGCCCAACCCGCGCAGGCGGATTTTCGTCCCGTTCTGCGTCTCGGGGGGAACCTTGAACTGCACCTGCCCGCCCTTGAGCGACGGCGCCGCCACCTCGCCGCCACGTAACGCGATGTGCAGTGGAACGGGCACCACCACGCGCAGGTCCTTGCCCTCGCGGGTGAACACAGGGTCGGGCGCCACCTGGACGCGCGCGCGCAGGCCCGGCACCCGCAAGACGGTGCCTTCCTTCACGCCGGCCGGGACCTTCACCTCGACGCGGCGGCCCCCAGGCAGCTCGACTGTGCGGCTGGTGCCCCGGTAGATCTCGGGGAGGCTCACGGTGATCGGCGCCTCGACGTCCATCTCGACCTGGCGCGACCGCCCTCGGTTCGCCCCGAAGATCGAACCGAAGATGTCGCCGAATCCACCCTGGTCCCGGAACAGGTCCTCCATCTCTTCGGGGGAGACGGTGCGGTACTGCGCGCTCGGGCCGGCGTCAGGTCGGAAGCCGCCGGCGCCGCCGCGCGCGCCCGGCTGGGTTCCGGCCGCTTGCGCGCCCGCCCAATCGGGGCCGAACTGGTCGTACAGCTTCCGCTTCTTGGCGTCCGAAAGGACGTCGTTGGCCTCCGAGACCTCCTTGAAGCGCGCTTCGGCCTGCTTGTCCCCCGCGTTCAGGTCGGGATGGTGCTTGCGCGCGAGCTTCCGGAAAGCAGCCGTGATCTCCTTCTGGCTCGCTGCGCGAGGTACCCCCAGGACCTCGTAGTAGTCCTTGGTTTTAGGCATCGTGCTTCTTTGCTACCCGTTTGTGGTGCTCGACAAATCCAGGGCGAGCCCGGTAGCCCAGCTTCTCGTTGATGTGAAGCATCGGGGCATTCTCCGAGTCGTTGTCGGTGCACACCAGGGGCACTCCCAGCTCGATCGCCTGGGCCAGCGTCTGGAGCTTGATCCCGCTGGCCAATCCGCGCCCGCGATACCCCGGGTCCGAGCACGTGTAGCCCGTCCAGACATCTCCCCGCACCGGTGGGTACTTCAGGTAGGACATTGCGACCGGTCTGTCCCCATCCAGCGCGATCCAGAATCGGTCGCTCGGCCGGTCGGGCATCTGGATGCGTTTCTCGAAATCCTCCAACGCCTCGCTGACGATGGTCAGCGTGTGGGGGACGTCCTGGATCGTCCGCTCGCTCAGCTCATAGAGCTTTCTCACGCGATCGGGGTCAGGCCAGCGGGCCAGGGTCGTCGTCTGGATGCCCGCAGCCGTCATCCGGTCCCGCGCGTCTGCCGCCTCGGCGGCCAGGCGCTTCCCGTGCTGCTTCAGATCGAGCTCCCACGACCTCTCGATGCGCTCGGGCCGGTAGTCAACCGCGGCGAGCGCCCCGAGCATCTCGGGCTCGTCTTCACCGCAGTAGGCCAGCAGAAGACGCGCCTCTTCGGCTTCGGCCTTGTCTCCGATCCAGGTGAACATCTCGATGAGAAGTTCTTGGTCGAGCGCCGCGCGGTCGAGCCAGACTTCGGTCTCGCAGTGACGGTCCTCGACCTGCTCCCACGGACCGTGGGTCCAGGACAGGAACCCGATCGGCGTTCCGTTGCTCTCGGCGATGAACCGGCCGTACGCGAATCCACGCCTGGGGTGTTCCCACCGCATGCGAGTGATCATGGGGTCCTGTGCCATCGACGGATACGACGCCGTCATGAGGTCCGCCGCAAGCTCGGCGTCGTCGAGACCCGCCGGCCGGTAGGTGACATCGCTCATGGCTTGAATGTAGGGCTAGAGCGCGATCACGCGCGGGGTGATGCCCGAATCGCCGATCTCCAGGATTCCGACCGACGGCTCCTCGTAACGGCGCAGGTGGCGCGCCACCTGCAGCCAACACCATTCGAACCATCCTGGATGTTGAGTGAGGCGGCGCGTCGCTGTGGTCCGGTTCCACTGGTGCACACCCCCGGGATTGAAGAGCAGGATGCCTTCGACGGTCTCGGCGCGAGCGCGATGCGTGTGGCCGTAGACGATCGCGTCGGCATATGGAAACCTGCGTCTCAGCGCCCTCGGCAGGCCTCGATGCGGCCGGAAGTAGCCGAGGCTCAAAGTCCACAGCAGCGTGTTCGGCTCTTCGAGCCAGCGACTGCGCTGGCCGTGCACGACCACGATCCGTTTTCCCTCCACGGTGACGTCACGCGAGGAGGGGAGATTCACCAGCGATCGATCGTGGTCACCCCTCACGGCTTCGACCGGCGCCAACCGCCCGAGCGCCGTGAGCGTGTCCTGCGAATCGATGTCGCCGGCGTGGAGGATGAGGTCGACCCCCGCGAGGACATCGAAAAGTCGATCCGGAAGGTCGTCGAGAAACTCGGGACAGTGCGTGTCCGCTACGACTCCGACCCGCGTGGTCATGCGGGCCGCGCCACGTTCGATTCGCGAGGCATCGTCAACAGGACGATCAACGGAGCCAGGCTCAGGACGGCGGCGATGCCGAATACGACCCTCTGGCCTGCGCCAAAGGCCACCGCGCCGATGAGCGGGCCGACCACCCCGCCGATGTAAAACGGAA
>DATFVI010000063.1:0-18694 GCA_035260405.1 Candidatus Dormiibacterota bacterium | reverse complement strand
CCGAGGTGATAGGCGACGCTGTTCCCGACGATGCCGCATCCGATGACGACGCAGCGCGCGTGGGTCGGTAGGGCTCCTGCCATCGCTACTCGGGCTGGTAGGGGGACCGGACCTCTTCCGGCAGCTCGTACCACTGCATGCGGTCGCCCACCTGCGCGCGAAGCTTCCACTTGAGCGGCTTGGGCTGCGCCTCGACCGCGGACCACAGCTGATCGAGCCGCGAGCTGACGAGCTCGCGATCTACATCCAGCTCGGGGAGCGTGGCGCGCAGCTTCTCGGTGTTGACTTGAAGCGTGCGGTACATACCCCAGTCATCGGCCGCCACCCGCGCGACGTATCCGGAATCGATGACCTCGTCGCCCCATCGCGTCTCTACGGGGTGGTCGAGCACCAGCGCGACCAGGTCCACGAGGTCTTTGCGGTTCATCTCGTAGATCTGCAGCTTGCTCAGCAGCAGGTCGGACGGGCTGGCGCACGGGCCATCGTGGTCGAGGCGCCCGCGGAGGTCGATGACGTGGGACATCCTGAACACGTCGATAAAGACGTCGACCTGGCGGCCGTTGTGCGGGTCGAAGAAGTACAGCCGGCGATCCCCCTGCATCAGGTTGAAGCGCTCGTTCGCCTCGTAGCCGAGGCCGGGGAAGAACTCGAGCGCGAGCTTGCGATCGCGTTTCTCCATCGCGTAGTCGAGGTCGCCGTACTTCCGCTTCAGCGGCGCTTTGTGCGCGCTGGGCGAGTGAATGTGAATTCCCGCACCGCCGAGGAGCTTGAGTCCCAGCTTCTTGCTTTTCGCCGCGTCTGCGATGCGCCCGGCCTCGTCGATGGGATCTTCCAGGGGCTGCGGAGTCACGGCCGCGACTCCAAGGTCACAAAGCCTCGATCTCGATCACGATCGTTTTGAGGTCGGTCATCTGCTCTAGCGCAAAGTGGCCGCCGACGCGCCCGATGCCACTCTTCTTGCCGGCGCGGCCGCCGAAGGGCAGGTGCGCCTCCCAGTAGTTGGTCGACTCGTTGATGTTGACCCAGCCCGTCTCGAGCCCATCCGCGAAGCGCAGCGCGCGGGACAGGTCCTTCGTGTAGACCGCGCCAAGCAAGCCGTAAGGCGAGTCGTTCGCGAGCGCGAGCGCCTGCTGCTCGTCGCGGAACTTGAGGATCGGCGCGATGGGACCGAAGGTCTCCTCCTGGCTCACGCGCATCGATGGCTCGACGCCGTCGAGGATGGTCGCGTGGTAGTAGAGACGGGTCGGAAAGCCTTCGGCCCGCTCGCCGCCGAGGATGAGCTTGGCGCCGTGCTTGACCGCGTCAGCGATGTGCTCGTCCATCTTCGTCGCCACGCCCTCGTTGTTGAGCGGCCCAAGCGTCGTCTCGGGCGCGAAGGGATCGCCGAGGCGCAGCGCTCGTGCGGCGTCGGCCAGGCGAGCCACGAATTCGTCGCGTATGGATTCCTCGACGAGGATCCTCTCGCCCGCCGTGCAGCTCTGCCCCGCGCAGAGGTAGCAGCCGACGATGGCGCCTTCCACGGCGTGGCCCAGGTCGGCGTCGGCGAACACCACCATCGGGCCGTTTCCGCCGAGCTCAAGCATCACGTGCTTGCCCGCCGCCCGGCGCGCGACCGACGCTCCGGTCTCTGTCGAGCCCACGAATCCAACTCCATCCACCAATGGATGTCCTGCGACCTCGTCCCCCACCTCTGAGCCTGGACCTGTCACCAGGTTGACCGCGCCCGCTGGGAAATCCGCCTCCGCGAGGCATTCCATGAGCGCGACCGAGATGACGCTCGTGGACGTGGCCGGGGTCCACACCACCGTGTTGCCCGCCGCGAGCGCCGGCGCGATGAGCTCCGCCGCCATCGTCAGCGGCCAGTTCCAGGGCGTGATGATCCCGTAGACGCCGCGCGGGTAGTGGCGGGCGAGCACGAGCTTGCTCGCGCTGGCGGATGGAAGGACGCGGCCCTCGAGTCGCTTCAGGTCCTCGGCCGCGATGCGGAAGTACTCGGCCGCCTCGTCGACCTCGCCCAGCGCTTCCGCGAACAGCGGCTTGCCCTGGTCGAGCGTCAGCAGGTGGCCGAGCTCTTCGCGACGCTTCTCGATCGCCTCCGCGATGCGATGCAGGCGCCGCGATCGCTCGAAGCCTTTCAGGGCGGCCATCGCCGAGCGCGCCTTGTGGGCGGCTTCGACCGCGCGCTTCGCGTCAGCGCGCGTTCCCTTCGGGACCTGCGCGATCACCTCGCCGGTGGCTGGGCTCGTGGCCTCGAAGAGCTGCCCGCTTTCGGATTCCGTCCACCTGCCGTCGACGAACATCTTTTTCACCGAGCGGGCGACGTCGATCGTCATTTACCTGGCTCCAGTTGGGTTGCTGCCCATATCGAAAGCGCGCTTATAGATCTGGCGGTACGCAGCGGCGTCGACGTCGCGAGGATTCCCGATGGTCTGAGGATCGGCGAACGCCTTGTCGGCCAGCATCGGGATCTCGTCTTCTCTGAAACCGAGCTCCTCGAGGCTTGGGATCTGTACGTCATCAGCCAGCTGGTGGACGTAGTCGACCGCCATCTCGGCTGCTTCCCACATCGAAGCGCCGCGGGTATCGATTCCAAACGCGACGGCCATCCGGGCGAACCGCTCCGGCTCGCCCGCGTAGTTGTACTCCATGACCGGACCCAGCAGGCGCGCGGTCAGCGCACCGTGCGGCGCGTCGTGCACGCCGCCCGCGGTCTGGCTCATGGCGTGCGCGGCGCCGGCCGAGTCGGTCCCGTAGGCGAGACCGGCCAGCATCGCCGCGGCGCTCATGTGATAGCGCGCTTCGAGGTTGTTCGCCTGTGAGAAGGCGACACGCAGGTAGCGTGCGACGTACTCCATAGCAAGTAGGGCCACCGCGTCGGTGAACGGCTGGTGATAGACCATCGTGAAGCACTCGACCGCGTGGGCCAGCGCGTCCATCCCGGTGCCGGCCGTGACTACCGCAGGGAGCTTCACGGTGAGCTCCGGGTCGATCAGCGCGACCCATGACGCGATGTCCGGCGTGCCGCCGACGTTGAACTTGATCTTGCGTTTCGGGTCGGTGATGACCGCCCACAGCGTCACCTCGCTGCCGGTTCCCGCGGTGGTCGGGACGGCGATCATCGGCGGGATGCGTGAGCGGATCGGTGTGTGGCCCCACTCGTAGTCGACGATGCTGCCGTCGTGCACGGCGACCACACCGATGCCCTTGGCCGTGTCCATCGAGCTTCCGCCGCCGATTGCCACCAACCCGTCGCACCCCTGGGCGCGGTACTCGGCCGCGCCCGCGTCGACCAGCTCGACGCCGGGGTTGGCTTTGACCTTGTCGAAGACGACGGGCTCGACGTCCGACCCGCGCAGGGCTTCCAGCGCGGTGTCCAGGAGGCCCGCGGCCTTGACCCCGGCATCGGTCACGAGCAGCGGCCGGCGCATGCCAAGTAGCCCTGCCTCCGTGCCAAGCTCCTTGATGGCGCCAAGGCGCTGCACTAGGCGGGTCGGGCTCTGATAGGTCCGGAGTGTGTATTCGAGCATCGATTCAGAAAGTGTGCCGCCGGGCCGAAGCCCGGCGGCGTCTGGAACTGCTATTCAACCGGAATCTCGTGGTGGATGCGGTCCAGGTCGATTCCCTGGCGCTTGCGAACGACGCGCGCCACGACGTAGATGACGACCGCCACGACGTAAGTCGCGACGAAGTAGTAGACGGAGTTTGGCGTTGCCTGGAACGATGTCCCGTACAGGTTGCTGCTGTTGAACGACCACTCCCACAGCATGAAAAGGAGGAATGCGCCGGTGATCACGCCCACGATGGTGATCGCCGGAATGCCGGCCACTTTGTAGTTGGCGATCGGCGACGCGTCATAGAGGTCCTTGCGTCGCCACGGCAGGATGATGGCCGCGACGGTAGTGGCAAAAAACGTCAAGGCGAGAACCGCGGTCGCGTCGAGAAAGACGCTCGTGAAGCTCGGCTTGTAGGCATAGATCGCGCTGATCACGATCGAGGGCACGATCATCAAGACGAGCGCGCCGTACGGCACCCGCCGCTTGGCGGATATGTTGGCCGCCCAAGAGGGCAGCACTCGGTCGAAAGCGGCGGCGAAGATGACCCGGGTCGAGGACAGGAACAAAGTTCCGGCCCACCCGAAGAACCAGAGGCCCATGACGATGATCAGCAGAGCCTGGAACAAGTGATTGTTGACCAGGAATCCGGCGAACATCACCGGGTACGGCCAGATCGGAACCGGCGGAGCAGGAGCGCCCGAGACCGCGAACAGGTTGTTCCAGTAAGCCGCGTTGGCCGACTGGTAAAAGTTCCAGCCGATCGTCTTGTTGATCAGGAGCACGACCACCACAACCATGGCCACGGTTACCCAGAGACCCGCGAACATGCTCCAGAAAGGCTTGCGGATGTCCTTGGCTCCGCGGACCTCGCCATAGAGCGTGGCGCCCCAGTTGGGCCACAGCAGGTAGAAGGCCAACCAGGGAAGCAAGAGGAGCAGCGGACCGAACGTGAGCGTGCTGAAGCGCGAGCCTGAGAACGTCTTGCTTGCGGCGTCGATGGTCGCCTGGTACGCGCCATCCTTCGCGCCGAAGAGGCTGGTCGCCTCGCGGTTGAACGCGTTCTGAAAATCCTGGGGGCTGGCGAACAGAAGGAGTCCGCAAACGACCACCAGGCCCGCGATCCCGATCCAGAAGCAGACCTTTTGAATTCGCGCATAGGTCTCCATGCCCATCGTGACGACGATGCTCACGAACGCGAGCACGATCAAACACGAGACGAAGATGCCGGTCTGGCTGGTGAAGAACGTTGCGACGCCCGTCCAGCCGAGCGTGTAGGCGAGCGGCGAGAAGAACTGGACCACGAGGATGTTGGCGTAGATCGGCGCCCAGAGAAACAGCGTGAACCACCATCCCGTTATGGACAGCACGAAACCAAGTCCGCCGCCGAGAACTCGGCTCTGCCATGCGTAGTCGCCGCCTGTGCGCGGCATGACGCTGACCAACATCGCGTAAGTGATGACAAGGAAAGTGACGAGCAACCCGAAAAGCAGGATCGCGGCGACTACCTGACCGTCGGGAACCGTGTACGCATACGACATGCCATACAGCCCTAGCGTGATCAGGTTCACGGACCAGAACGAATAAACGAATGCGTCGAAAGTCGACCAGGACTTGACCAGCCCTGTCGCGTTGCGCAGGAACAGACCGGGCCTCGCCGCGCCCGGCGCCCCCATCGTTGCATCGGCCATAGTGCTTCCTCCTTACTCCTTCATCCGTTGACCAGCTGGTAGCTCTTGATTCCTTTCTTGGCATCGAGCTGAACGATTGCTCCCATAAGCATTCCCTCCTCGTACGAGCTTCCCGGGTTGATGGAGAGCGTCTTTCCGATCTTTACGGCCCCTTTGCTCTCGTGAATGTGGCCGTGCAGGGAAATGAGCGGCTGGTGGCGTTCGATCGCCTCGCGCACCGCAGTGGAACCCACCGGTCGGAGCGCTCGTCCACCGTGAAGCAGCCTCAGGTCCGCGTCGATCGCGGGCGCCTCGTCGAGACCGGACTTGAAGGGAGGGCAGTGGAGGTTGAAGATGGCCTTGGAGGCATCGGGGAGCCGGCTCGCCATCGCCTCGATTCGCTCGCCGAGCTTTGCCTCGGTTTCCTCTCGGTGAGTGTTCCACGGCGTGTGGTTGGACCACCCGGTTGAGATCATCGACCAACCGTCGATCTCCACGACGCGCCCCTCGCCGAGCTCGACCACGTCCGAGCGCCGGATGACGTCATCCACCTCCATCTCGTCGTCATTGCCTGGGCAGACGAAGATCCGGATCCCGGTTCCGCGCAGCTTCTCAGCGGCCATCCCCATCCAGCGGTCGACGCCGTCGAGCATCACCTGCTGGAAGGTCTCGGTTCGCTTGGCCGGATCCCGGTCCAGCTCGTGCAGCCGTTCGACGGACATCTGCAGCGGGTAGTAGCCCTTGCGCCGGATCTGCGCCTCGACATCCGGCACCTGCGCCGCTTCCACCGACTGGGTCTCTCCGCCGAGCGTGACCGTGTAGTGGCCGTTCTCCTGGACGATGGGGACGATCGCTTTGCCGGTCATGTCTCCGCCGCAGATCAGGATGTCCGCGTCATAAAACTTGCCGGCGTTCAAGAACTTCCGCCAGCACATCTCGGACCCGTGCAGATCCGTAGCGAAAAATATCTTTGGCATCTATCTCTCCACGAGCGCCCTGCGGATCTCACGCTCGAAGCCGGTCACGTGGCGCCGCATGGAATCGTCGGCCGCGGGTCCGTCGCCGGCGAGGATTGCGCGCAGCAGCTCCGCGTGCTCTTCGACAGCCTCGCGCAGCCCGACCTGGCGGTCGAGCACCAGGTACCAGAGCCGCAGGCTGAGGTTGAAGTAGCGCTCGAGGGTCGATTCCAGGAACGGGTTGCGCGCAGCGCGGTAGATCTCGCGGTGGATCTGCTGGTCGAGCCGCATGAGCTGGCGCTGGTCCAGGCTCGGCCCTTCTTCGAGCCGCTCGAGAAGCCGCGCGAAGGAGTCTCGGTCGGTGGTGGACAGCCGCTCGGCGGCAAGCCGCGCCGCGTGGCTCTCCAAAACGACTCTCACCTCGGTGATGCGGGCGAGGTCGGTGATGTTCACGTCGGTGACGAAGGTGCCGCGATGCGGGATCGAGCGGACCAGGTTCTCGCGCGCCAGGCGCTGCAGCGCCTCCCGAATCGGCGTGCGTCCGATCTTCAGCTCACCTCGCAGGCGGCCCTCGTTGACCACGGAACCGGGCGGCATGTCGAGCGAGACGATGCGATCGCGGATGCGCAGGTACGCTTCCTCGCTCTGCGAGCGAGCCGAGCCGCTGCTCTCGACCAGCGCCATGACCGGCGTTGCCGATGCCAATCCCCTGACGTACCCCTTTGCTGGTTCGCCCGGCCGATATGCGAGCGATATACCGCGCGAACCGTAGCACCGGCCAGTGACTCCGTCAAACCTTGCTTTGTGCGGCGGCCTCCTCGAGCCAGACTTCAAATCGCGGCGAGCCCATCACCTCGACGGCACGCTCCCAGCGGCCCGTGTAGTAACCGGCGAAATCGAACTCGACGGCCGAGATCTTGGCCTGGATGGCGCCCCACAGCGTCCAGCCGATGTCCGACATCAGCGCGAAGAGGTTCATGCGCGCGAGCTGCCGCGGATCCTCGCGGCCGAAGTACTCCGCGCACAAGGCGGCGCGCAGGTCCGGGTCGAGCTCGGCCTCCTGGGCGGTGTTTCCAAGGTCGAAGCAGGGGTCGTTGTTGCCGCTGAGCTCGTAATCGACGATGCGAAGCGTCTTGCCGTCGTCGATGAAGTTCTCGCAAAGGAGATCGTTGTGGCACGGGACGCGCGGAAGCGCGCCGGCGCCTACCGCCCGCTCGATCCTGGCGACGACGGGCAGCCGGTCGCGATAGCCGCCCGGGATCGTGACCTCGTGCTCGTCCACGATCCCGAGGTAGTACTCGATCAGCCGGAACATGTCGAAGTCTTTGAGGAAGCGAGGCGAGCCGTGGAGCATGTGAAATGACGAAGCCATGCGCGTCGCCATCTCCGCGGTCTGCAGGGCGCGAGCCGACATGGTCGGGCCGGGGATGAACTCGAGGACCAGCACGTCGAGACCTGGTACGTGCTCGAGCACCTGCGGCCCGATGCCTGTGCTGGCGGCCGCCTTCGTGTTGTGCACCTCGTTGGCGCGATCGATCGAAAGGAGGTCGGTCGACTGGCCCGGAATGCGCATCACGAAGCGCCCGCCGGCGGCCTCGACAAGGTAGTTCTCGTTGGTGAGCCCGCCCGAGAGCCGCGAGACCTGTACGGGTTGCCCCCTCCAGAGCGAGACCTGGGCGACCGCATCGTCAACCCGGGTCGCGCTCATCGTTTGACGCCGTCTTTGGAGAGCACCGAGTCGGTCGTGATCGTCGCGGGGATAAGCCGCCCGAAGACCTCGACCTCGACCGTCGCGCCGGGCTTCATGTCGACAGGAAGGTAGGAGTAGGCGAGGTTCTTCTGGACGGTGAATCCGTATGCACAGCTCCTCACCCGGCCGACCACGCGGCCTTCGCTGTGCACGGCCTCGCCGCCATATACGGTGATGTACTCATCGCCGCCGACTGCGAGGGTGCGGAGGCGGCGTTTAATCCCGGATGCTCGCGCCGCCGCAAGTGAATCGCGTCCGTTGAAATCGCCTTTGTCCAGCTGCACGCAAAAACCGAGGCCGGCCTCGAACGGGTTGTCGAGCAAGGTCAGGTCGGTGCCGTAGTAGCGATAGCCCTTTTCCATGCGCAGCGAGTCGAGCGCGCGGTAGCCGCCGGGCCGGATTCCGAACTCGCGCCCGGCCGACATCAGACGGTCCCAAACCTGAACCGCCCATCCGGGCTCGAGATAGAGCTCCCAACCGAGCTCGCCGACATACGTGACGCGCTGTGCGAGAGCGGACGCTCCCCCGATCCGGATCTGACGAGCTTGCATGAAAGGAAAACCGGACTCCGACACGTCGTCACCTGTCACGCGCTCCAAAACGTTCCTCGCGTGCGGCCCCCACATCCCAATCACCGACAGCTCATCCGTGGTCTCGCGAAGCTCGAGGGGCGGATCCGCTTCGCGCATCTGAAGCCGGAGCCAGCCGAGGTCGCTGTTCACATAGCCCGCACCGGTTACGACCCTGAAGTGCTGCTCGGCCAGCCGCGTCACGGTGACGTCGGCCGCGATTCCACCATTCCTCTCGAGCAGCTGCGTGTACACGACCGACCCGGGCGGCCGGTCGATGCGGTTGCCGGCCACTCGCTCCAGCAGTGCCACGGCGCCGGGGCCGCGGACGTCGATCTTTCCGAACGAAGTCATGTCGATGATGCCGACCCGGTCGCGGAACGCGGTGTGCTCCTGGGCCAGCACGTCGAAGTAGGGCGGCTTCGTCCAGCCGAAGCGGCGCTGGTCGGCGCCCGCGCGCCGCCATGGTTGTCCGGGCTGGAGATACTCGGCGCGCTCCCAGCCGTGCTTGGCGCCGAACACCGCGCCCTGGTCCTGAAGCCGCTCGTGAAGTGCGCTCGTGCGTTTCGGCCGCCCCCATTCGTCCGAGTCGAATGGGTAGCGGAGGTAGTAGTAGTAGCGATATGCCTCGCGCCCCAGCTCGGCGGCGTAGCGGTGGTCGCGATGCACCGCGCCGAATCGCCACGGCCGGTATGGATGGAGGTCGAGCTCGGTCTCGCCGGTCGTGACGAGCTCGGCCAGGGAACGGCCGATGCCGCCGGCGCCGCCGAACCCGTTCAAGGACAGACCCGCAGCGAGGTACAAGCCGCGGACTCCAGGCACGGGACCGACAAGCGGGTTGGCATCCGGCGTCATGGCGTCGGGGTGGCAGACCAGCTTGACTATGCCGGCCTCGCCCATGAACGGAAAGCGGCGTGCCGCGCCCGCGAGGAGCGGCTCGAACCGCGCCTGGTCGGGCGGCAGCGAGGTCCCGGCGTGGTTCCAGGGAACGCCGTCGATCCAGCGTGCCACGGGGTCGGCCTCGTATCCGCCAAGGACCACGCCGCCGGCCTCCGACTTTCCGTAGATGAGGTTGTCGGGATCGCGGAAGCACGGCATGTCATGAGGCAGCTCGTGGCCGGGCACGGCGAGCAGGGCGGCGTGCTGGTGGTCGACCGGCGTCGAGACGATGAACGCGCCGGCCATGGCCGCAACCTGCGGAGCCCAGATTCCCCCGGCGACCACGAGCACGTCGGTCTCGATCGTACCGGCGTCCGTTTCGACCGCCTTCACCTCGCCGCCGGCGCCCAGCTGGATCCCGGTGACGCGGTGCTGTGTCAACACTTTCGCGCCCAGCTTTCGCGCCGCTGTCGCCAGGGCGTGGGTGGCGGTGTGCGGGTCGAGGTGGCCGTCGCTCGGAACCCATACGGCGCCAAACAGGGAGCGCTTGGTGATCGCCGGCATCAAGCGGGCGGACTCGCCGGCCGAGATCAGCTCGACATCGAGGCCGATCCCGCGGGCGCGACTGACGCCGCGCTGCAGCTCCTTCAGCGATTCCTCGCTGGATGCGAATCGCAGGCCGCCGACCTGTTCGAAGACGCCGAGCTCCTCGTACAGCTCGATGCTGTAGCGGCGAAACCGCATCATCGTCGCCGACGGGTTGAACTGCGTCACCAAACCGGCCGCGTGGCAGGTCGACCCGCTGGTGAGCTCGTCCTTCTCGAGCAGCACTGTGTCCCGCCAACCGGCCCTGGCGAGGTGATACGCGACGCTCGCCCCGGTGATGCCGCCACCGACGACCACAGCCTGTGCGTGCTCCACTGTCCGTGAACTCTAATCAGGCAGGGGCGCCTGCTTGGTCTCGGGCAGCAGGAAGAGCAGGAGCGTGCCGGCGATCGCCGCCACACCGCCCAGCTCGATCGCGCGGCCCAATCCTGAGAACGGTGCCAGGTAGCCCACCGCTTGCAGGCCGACGACGCTGCCGACGGCGGCGGCCAGCGACGCCGTCAGCTCTGCGGTCGCGCGGGCTCGCGTCGGGAACAGCTCCGCCGTCCAGGCGCCGAAGACTGGAGTGGAGGCGCTGGCGAACGAGCTCCACAGCACGTTGCCGACGTAAAAACCGACCGTCGCGGTCGCGAAGCTGAGGCTCGCCGAGATCGCCGTGGCGATCGTCAGCAGGATGGCGGGCCTGCGCCGCCCGAACCGGTCCGTGAGATAGCCGCCGGCCAGGTATGACGCTGCGCCCGCGATGCCGGAAACGGCGATCAGCACGCTGATCGCAGTCGGAGAAAGGCGCAGGAAGTTGTTCGCGTAGACCGTGAAGAAAAGTCCTGCGGGTTCGAGGAGCACGGCAAGCAGCGCGCTCACTGCGGCGATGACGAGGACGCGGCGCCGCCACGCCGGCTCCAGCAGGAGGCGGAGCGCCGAACCGCTCACCCGCGCGCCAAGCCATGTCCTGCCTTCGGGAAGCCGCCACCAGATCAGCGGCGCGACGACCACACCGAGCCCCCCCGCCAGGAACAGCCACCGCCAGTGCGGTGCGACCAGCGGATAGCTGATGACGGTGATGCCGGTGCCCAGTCCGCTGAGCAGCGCCAGTACGCTGACGGCCTGGCCGCGCCGGGTTGGAGGAGCTTCCTCAACGATGAGCGCAGTCGCGACGCCTCCCACGAGGGTTTCGAAGCAGACGGCCACCAGCCGCAGCAGGGCCAGCGCCTCGAGCGAGGGTGCCAACCCGCTGGCGAAATTGGCGATCGAGAAGCCGGCCACCCCGATGGCGATCAACCGCCGGCGGCCAAAACGGTCCGCCAGCGCCGCGAGGGGCAGCGCGCCAAGCACGCCGATCGCGAGCACTGAACCAAGATTGGAAAGCGCAGGCGTGCGGGCGTGGAAATCGGAAGCGATCGCCGGCAGGGCCAGGACGAGCACCGAGCCGTCGAACGCCGTGAGCACGACGGCCAGACCGGCCCAGACCAGGGTGCGGCGCTGCTGATCGTCGAGGTGCAGCAACATGAATTCAACACGTCCCATGCTTAGCGCCGCTTTGCGCGGCTAGACCAGGTTCAGCCTTTTCAAAAGGTATGGGCCCGGGCCGAGGAAGCCGCAAGTCGCCGCGATGTGCGCGATCGAGACGCCAAGGAGTGACGGCGGGCCGGGCAGGAGCCAGAAAGCGAGGCCGAGCGGGACGCCCACGAGCGCGGTGGCAAAGGTGTCCGACCAAGTCCAGCGGCCGAGCCGGTGATAGAAGACGTAGATCAACGTGGCAATGGCAAAGCCGGCCGGCGCGCCCCAGAGGAGGCCAAGCCCGCCCTGCACCAGGCCGCGGAAGAAAGCCTCTTCGACCGGGCCGTTGACCACGTAGAAGCCCGCCTGGAACCACGCGTCCCGCGAATTCGCCGGCACGCTCAACGCGCCACGCCGCCGCGTCAGCTGGAGTTGAACCCAGACCGCCGCGCCGAACATCATGGGCACCGCCACCGCGGCGAACAGGAGCTGGACGCCCAACCATCCCGCGCTCAATCCGAACGCGGCCCGGCGCGGCACGAGCCCATAGGCGATGGCGAACGCCACCACGAAGGGCGCGATGCGGACCAGCAGGTCGGTGCGGATCCAGGCCCAGCTGTCGGGAATATCAGTGAGGACCAGGCGCGTTGAACGGTTGAGCGTGGTAGACCCTGAGGTCATCCGGTTCGAAGTCTTCTACGACTACTTCTGTCCATTCGTCTATCGCGCATCGGGGCTGCTCCAGAACGTGGGCCGGTCATCGGCCTTCAGTCTCAAGGTCACCTGGCGTTACTTTTCGCTGGCCCAGGTGAACTCCAAGGATGACGGGTGGACAGCGTGGGAAGCGCCGGAGTCGGAGCACGTGAGCGGCCGGATGGCTTTCAGGGCTGCCGAGGCGGCCCGCCGCCAGGACGCCTTCGACCAGCTGCACATGCCGCTGCTCGAGGCTCGGCACCGCGACCGGCTGAACATCGACGACGTGGTGGTCATCGAGCGCGTGGCGGTCGACGCCGGGCTGGACATCAAGCGGTTCCGCGCAGACCTCGCCGATGCAACGACGGTGGACGCGCTGCGTCGCGATCACATGCAGGCGCGAAGCGAGCACGGTGTGTTCGGCACGCCGACGTTCGTATTTCCCGACGGCGCTTCCGCTTATGTCCGCCTCGCCGAGGCGCCGGACGCCGCCCATGCTCCAGGTGTTTTCGAGCGGCTGCTGGCGATCGTCGCCGGGGAGCCGTCGATCCTCGAGATCAAGAGGCCCCGTCGGCCAACCCGCGAGTGACCTCGTCGGGTAGTTGGGGTCCGCTGGGCGTTGCCAGCTATGGCGGATCAAAGTCATGTCCATTGCCGCGCCGGCAGCCGAGAACCACGTGGTTCCACCAGCCGCCAGCAGCTCCTGGCGTACCTGGCTCATGACCGGCACACGGCAGGGGCCCGTCTACCGGCGGCGCGTTCGGGGCGCCCACAAAGGCCTCAAGCGAATGCTCGTCGAGGGCATGGGCGACGGAGTCGAGGCACAGACCAACTGGAGAGGATTCTCGGGCTCGATGGTGCGCCAGGCTGTCGGCGAGGCGGTCAGCGATCTGCCACCGCGCCAGAGGCAATTGATCAAGCTTGCTTACTTCAGCGACCTCACGAACCGCGAGATTGCCCAGGGCCTTGGGATCACCCTCAGCAGCGTCGAGAGGGGGCTGCGCCAGGCGATCGCCCGCGTGAGCGACCATGTGCAGCGCGGCCGCGCGGCCGGCCGCAAGGCGATCTATGCGCTCGCCATGTTCCTGAGCCGGCGCTGGTGGAGTGAAGCTCATCAAGCCGCGGGCGCAGGTGCCCCGCAATGGGTCAAGGCCGGCACGCTGCTGATCGCTACTGCCGCCGCGGGAGCGGTGCTAGCCGGTCAGCCTCTCGCGCCGGCCTCCCGTGCGCCGGTCGACCGCCCAGGCGCGCCGTCCGCGCTTTCCGCGACGAGCGACCACGCGCCGCCGACGGTTGTCGCTCCAACCGGCCGCGCCGTGGACCGTGTCGCGGAATCCGCGAAGGCCACTACACCAATGGTCCTGGGGATCCAGGTTGCGCCGCCGTCGATAGCTCCGCCTTCGGTGCCGTTGCCCCAGAAATTGAAGGTGTTGCCGCCGGCGGTTCCTTCATTGATTCACGGGCTGTTGGGCGCGTAGATCAAGACGCCGTCGACCGTCGCGACAACGTGGTAGCTGCTGTCTACCAGCTTCGCGAGCACCGGGTAGTTGCGCATCGGGTACGCCGAAAAATCGCTCCAGCCTGCTGCTGCCGTGTCGACGATGAGGGCAGGCGGATTCGCAGCCAGGTCGGACTGGAGCTCGGGCCAAACGTCGGGTGTCGTGTCCCAGTTGTCGGGAGCGATCCCCGAGCCGCGGTCGAAGCCCCGGAGGAAGCCCGGAAAACGACTCGCCATGAGGCGGTCGGACTCGACGTAGAGGGCCGGCCAGTCGCCCCACACAAACACGCGCTGACCGGGCTTCGTGTGGTCGCGGATGTAGTCCGCCACCAGCTGGTGCTGCGGTATGGGCGCGCTGAAGTCATAGGTCAGTGGATCCGCGGTCAGGTCATAGGCCCACCAGCCGAGGCAGGGAATCGCGATGCCGATCGCAGCCACCGCGGTGACCTGCCGGCGCAACGCCGGGCGCGCGCAGGGCGCATTGAAAGAAGCGCGCGCGAAAAACAAGGCGGCGGCGAGCGCGAGCGGTCCCATCGCCTGGATGAAGTAGTGCCAGGACAGGTGACCCGCCACGACCGAGCCGGCCATCGCAACGACCAACCAAACGATGACCAACCTCTCGCGCGGGTCCAGGCGCCGCCAGCGTGTCGCGAGCGCGATGGCCGCGATCCACAGCACCCCCATGTCGACGACGAACGGCACGAGGCTGTCCCTGGCGCGCTGCCAGACATAGGTTGGAATCCACGTGGTCGACGCGTATCCGTAGAGGCTGCCCACCGTCCACCGCCAGAAGCCCGCCAATGACCCGGTCAGCAGCAGCCCGAGCGCACCCGCGGCCAGCGCGACCGAGACTCCCGCGGCCAGCGAGCCCGCTGAGCGCAGGCGGTGGCCGGCCGGCTCAAGCCACACGACAGCGACGACGGCGAGCAGCAAGTTGACCGCTGCCACCTGCCGGAATGCGCCGGCGAGGACGAGCAGGAGCCCCGACCAGAACCAGCGGCGCCGGAACATCAACAGTACGGACGCGGTGAGCGCCAGCTCCATGAAGATCTCTGTGTTCGTGGCCAGCAGGCGCGGGTTTCCCGCCGCGGTGAGGAGTCCGTACAAGAGGGCGGCAAGCAGGCCGGTTCTGACACCGCCGAGGTCGCGGCCGACCATAAAGAGCAGCACGCAAGTGGCCGCGATCACCGCCAGCCCGATGGCGTGTACGGCGGTCATCTGGTAGGTTCCGGCGGCGCGAAACGTCGCCGCGTAAACCCAGAAGATCCCTGGGGGCTTGTTGTCCACGCCGCCAGTCCCATACAGCTCTCCGCCGGTGTTCAGGAGGGCTGCGATCGAGCCATAGACCGCCTCGTCTCCATCGAGGAGCCGGTGGAGGAATGAAGGCAGGTGAGCGATGAAGATCGTGACGGCGATCAACCCGGCCCACGGTGCAAGCTGCCTCCGGGTCATCGACCAGTGACTTTAACCTCGGTGCGGTAACGTCAGACGGTGGGGAACTCTCGCCGGCTGTGGCCGTGGATCGGCCTCGCGGTGGTGACGGTGGCGCTGGTGCTTGATCTGCTGCACCACCCTCAACACGTCGGCATCGACTTTCACACCTACCTGGCCGCGGCGACAGTCGGGCTCCAGCAGGGTTGGTCCCACATTTACGACCAGACCCTGGTCGCGGCCGCGCAGGAGCACCTCGTCCCAGGGCAGCGGGCGCAGCCGTTTCTGAGCCCTCCTTTCGTGGCGTGGATGGCGGCGCCGCTGACGGTGTTTCCGTACTGGACGGCCTTTGTGGTCTGGGCCGCGCTCAGCTTTTTCGCATTTGCCGCGGCGCTCGCGTGGTCGGGGGTGAGCGCGGGCACCGGCCGCTGGATCGCGGTGATCGGGGCGCTCACGCCGTGGTGGGTGCTGCATGCGGTCAACCTCGGCCAGGTCGTCCCGTTCGTCGCCGCCGGAGTGGTCCTGGCGTGGCGGCTCATGCGCGAGGACAAGGAGATCGCGACAGGCGTGCTGCTCTCGACGATCTTCCTCAAACCGAACACGGCGATCCTGGTCCCGGTGGTGCTGCTCGCCGCAGGCCGATATCGGGTGTTCGCCGCATGGCTCGCAGCGGGCGCCGTGCTCGTGGTCATCGCCCTGCTGGTGCTCGGCCCGGAAGGGTTGTCCGGTTACTTGAACCAGCTGCGCTCGCCACTGCCGAGCGGAGCGGATTCGCTGACTCTGAAGGGCGCGATCGGCGCAACCGGGGTGCTCGCGGCCGCGCTTCGGCTGCTCTTCGTGGCGATCGCCGTGGCGACAGCCTTCAGGCTGCGAGCCACGCCGGGTCTCGTGCTGCCGATTGGCATCGTCGGTTCGCTGATCGTCTCTCCCTACCTTCACGCGTCGGACCTGTGCCTGCTGTCCGCGGCCGCGTGGATGGTTTGGGAAGAACGCGCAGTTCTCGCCTGGCGCGCCACGCTCGCCGCCGGGTGGGTGGTGGCGAGCCCCTTCCTTTTCCTGACCGGCTTCGGTCCGGGTTTGAACCGATGGCCCTTGATCGAGACCGCCTTGCTGCTGACCCTGGTGGTGGCAGCCTGGCGGCCCTTAACAACCACGGCTGACTTGAGGACCCGGGCCCCCGCATAATCAGGACGCCCGCGCGCCACTCAAGGAACCCATTTGCCACTCGACATCCACGAAATCGACGGACCACTGCGCGTGCTCGCCGGACCGGGCACCGGAAAGACGCATGCCCTGGTCGACCTGTACGAGCAAGCAGTGCGCCAGCACGTGGCCGGTCGCGACGAGATCCTCGTGCTCACCTTCTCCACGAGCGCCGCTGCCGAGATTTCGCGACGCGTCGACGAGCGCTTGCAAGACGAGTACGGCGAGGCGTGGATCTCAACCTTTCACAGCTTCTGCGCGCGGCTGCTGCGCGAATACTCACCGGATCGCGAGCGCCTCCTGCTGAACGGCTTCCAGGAATGGCTGGTCATGCGACGCATCCTGGAGGAGCTCGACGTTGAGGTGCTCGGAGCGCTGGAAGGAGTCCGGCGGTCGGATGCATTCGCGCAAGACGTGCTGACTTTCGTCGCGCTCATGAAGCAAAACCTCGTGCATCCATCCGCACTCCTGCTCGCGGCGGAGGCGAGCGCGAGCGAGCGGCTGCGCGTGCTGGCCTCCGTCTACCAGGCGTACCAGGCCAGGCTGCAGAACGCGCGGATGCTCGACTTCCGCGACCTCATCTCGGGTGCGATCGAGCTCCTTCAATCAAACGCGAGCCTGCGAGAGAGGCTGACCGCCCAGTTTCGCCTGATCCTGGTCGACGAGTTCCAGGATGTGGACCCGGCGCAGTTCGAGCTGCTCCAGCTCGTCGCCCCTCCGGAGGCGGGTCCGCGACTCGTCGTGGTCGGCGACCCGGACCAGTCGATCTATGGATTCCGAGGGACCGTTCCGCGCCTGCTCAGCCACGACTTCGCGGCCGTCTACGGCAGCGCGACGCAGCACCTGGAGGATTGCCGGCGCTGCTCGCAGGAGGCGCTCGACGGTGCCGAGCGGCTGCTCGTCGCGACACACCCAGGCCGCGAGTCGCGGCGCATGCGAACGGTGGCCACCTCAGCGCCGCCCGCCGTGGTCGTGGCCCGCGAGAGCGACCCTGTCGACGAGGCGTTCTTCGTCGCGCGTGAGATCAAGCGTCTGCACATCGAGTCGCCGGACCTGCGATACGGCGACTTCGCGATCCTCTTGCGCAGCACGACCTCGCTCGGCGCTCCGTTCGAAGAGGCCCTGCGCGCGCTCGCGGTGCCGTATGAGGTGCGCGGGTCGGGCGCGACCTCGCGCAACGAGGTCGTCCGCTTCCTGGTCGGCTATCTCGAGTCGCTGCGCCGGCCCGACGACCCGGAGGCGTTCGAGGGCGCTCTCGCATCGAGCCTGGGCGGGGTGGGCGCGCGAACCCTCGGTCGCCTCCGGGCGTCAGCTCGCGAGCGGGACCGGCCCCTACTTCGCGTGATGCGGCGCCTGATGTACGCGCTGGCGGCGCGCGACCCCCAGCGCTATCCCCTCCCCTGGGGCGGTGATGCGCCGCAGCGCCAACCGGCCGCGCCGGGTGGCGAGGTTCAAACGGAAGAGCGCCCGGAGCCCGACTACATGGTCTTTCTTTCCGACGAAGAGCTGACGAGCCTTCACGCCGCGATCGTGGCGCGCCAGCAGCTGCTGGGGCGCGTTTCCAGGCTTCCGCTCGCCGCCCTTGCGTACTCGGTCCTCATCGAGGACGGCGCCATGCGGCGCCTCCTCGACCTCGACCTGCCCGATGAGCAGCGCGCCGAAGCAATCTCCGACCTGCGCGCAGCGATCGAAGGCATGGAAGCCATCGAGGCCGTTCATGAGCGGTTGACAGGGACGAAGCCGATGCTTTCCGACATCTCGGGATCGCTGGAAACGCTGCTGGCCGCGGCCGCGGATGACAGTGAAGCGGCGTCCGGCCGCCGCGACGCGGTGCAGGTGATGACCGTGCACCAGGCCAAGGGACTTGAATTCGAAGTCGTTTTCTGCTCGGGCTTCGCGCACGGCCTGTTCCCACTGCCGGCGCGACCCCACCCGCTGCTGGACGAGCAGGATCGCGCGTGGCTCGAGGGATTCAAGGTGGGATTCATGCCGTCGTGGCCATCCGACCCGGACGGGCACCTCGCAGAGGAAGCGCGGCTTGCCTATGTCGCGATGACCCGCGCGCGGAGGCGCCTTTACATGACGCACGCAGACACCTATCTGCGCCAGGCGGGTCCGTCCGTGTTCCTGGACATGGCCGCGCCGGATGCCGAGGCCAGGTCTCTTACGCGAGGTTCCTCCCGGCTCCAGCCGGGTGACGTCCTGCTGCCGCGCGAGGCGGAGGTCTTGCTCGCCTCGCATCGATTGGCCGTCACGAACGGCGTGCCCGCGCGGGCCGCCGCGCTGGGTCTCGACGTCGCGTTTCTGATCGACCCCGAGTCGGGCGAACCCTTCGAGAGCTACGGCGGCGATCGCAATCCGGCCACGGTGCAGATCGATCACTTCAGCCCG
>DATFVI010000062.1:0-10164 GCA_035260405.1 Candidatus Dormiibacterota bacterium | reverse complement strand
ATCGCACACTGGGACCGGCAGGTTGACGCGGATGCCGGTGATCTGCGTCGCGTCGGCGACCGTGAACGCGTTGCTTGGCATGATCTGCGCATCCGGCGTCGTCCCGGTGAGCACCTGGACTCGAGCCGACGCGGACGCTGTGGTGGGAATCAACGAGACCATGACAACCGCCACGAGAATGAATCGACGATTCACATCCGCCCTCCTGACTAAGGGCGCGAGCCACCTGGGCCGCGCATTCTCCTCAGAACGCTCAGGTTGGCCGAAGTACCCGGTAGGCCTTGTCCAGCTTCACCGAGGCGAGGATTCCGTTGCCGACCGCCCTTGCGGCAGTTAGCCTGGGCGCCGTCGCCATCTAATCTGCACTGGGCCCGCCGGCGTCCATGTCGAGAACCCGCAACGTGCTCCGACCTACTCATGAAAGTGCCCATCCAGGGGACTGTAATTAGGAGTTGTTGATATGAAGTACATGATCATGACGTTCGGTTCCGCCGAGGCCGGAATTGAAGCCATGGGACGAGAGTGGATGAAGGAGATGGTTGCATTCATGCATGGTTTGGACAAGGACTTGCGGGAATCCGGCGAGCTCGTCGACGACCATGGTCTTGCCGACGGCAGCCAGGCCAAGACCGTCCGCTTCGAGAACGGCATCCCTGTTTCGACCGACGGGCCGTTTGCCGAATCGAAAGAATCCCTCGTCGGCTACTGGATTGTCGACGTCGAGACCGAGCAGCGCGCGATCGAGATCGCATCGCGGATCGTCGCGTTCGTCAAGGCGCCGATCGAAGTGCGCCGCGTGATGGACGCTCCGCCCGACTTCTGACCTTGCAACCCCCGCATCGCGGCATTGGCCGCGACATTCGCGGTGAGGACCTGTTGCGCGAGCTTGCGCCGCAGGTCCTCGGCGCGCTCGTGCGGCAATACGGGCAGTTCGACGCCTGCGAGGACGCCGTGCAGGAGGCACTCCTCGCGGCCGCGCGGCAGTGGCCCACGGAGGGCACGCCCGACAACCCGCGGTCATGGCTCGCAACCGTCGCATCCCGGCGCCTGGCCGACCAATGGCGGAGCGAGAGCGCACGGCACCGCCGGGAGGAAGCCGCCGCCGCCCTCGAGCTGGCCAGCCGGGGCCACGCTTTCGAACAGGACGACACCCTTTCCCTTCTGTTCCTCTGCTGCCATCCGTCGCTCTCGATTCCTTCTCAGCTGGCCCTGACACTTCGCGCGGTGGGCGGCCTCACCACCGCCGAGATCGCCAGGGCGTTTCTCGTGCCAGAGGCGACCATGGCTCAGCGGATCAGCCGTGCGAAGGAACGCATCAGGACGACCGGTGCTCAGTTCAAGATGCCCGTGGCGCCAGACCGAAGCGACCGGCTTCGCGTCGTGCTGCAGGTGCTGTATCTCGTCTTCAATGAGGGGTACACCTCCAGCTCGGGGCCCGAGCTGAACCGGGCCGACCTCACGACCGAGGCGATCCGCCTCACGCGGATGCTCGACCACCTGCTGCCGGAGGAGGGCGAGGTCGCCGGGCTGCTCGCCTTGATGCTGCTCACTGATGCCCGTCGCGCCGCTCGCGCGACCTCCGACGGCTCCATCGTTCCTCTCGACGAGCAGAACCGAGATCTCTGGAACTCCAAGCAGATCGTGGAGGGCGTCACGATTCTCACCCGCACGCTGGGCAAGGTGCCTGTCGGTCCCTATCAGATGCAGGCGGCGATCGCCGCGCTGCATGACGAGGCTCGCAGCGCCGGCGAGACGGATTGGCCGCAGATCCTGGCTCTGTATGAAGTGTTGGAGCGAATCTCGCCCGGGCCGGTGGTGACTTTGAATCGGGCCGTTGCGATTGCGATGGTCAACGGGCCGCGAGCGGGCCTGGCCTTGCTTGGAACGCTCGATGGCGATGACCGGATGGCCCACAATCATCGACTCGAGGCGGTGCGGGCACATCTGCTGGAACGCGCCGGCGAGCTAGGGGCGGCGCGCGACTCCTACCGCAAAGCAGCCAGGATGACGGCCAGCATCCCTGAGCAACGGTACCTGGCTATGAAGGCTGCCGGCCTGGGCTAGGGGAGAATATGTCGCTGAACGTGACGACTCTCGAAGGCGACCACGTGAGGTTGCGGCTCGCCACGGCCTCTGATGTTCCGGAGTTGGCCAGGATCCGGGCCACGCCGGAGGTCCTGGTCTGGTGGCGCGGCGGGGAGGACATGGCGGCGGCTGTCGCGGAGGACCTCGCCGAGGAGGGGACCGAGACCTTCGTCATCGAGCACGATGGGCGCGTCGCGGGCGCGATCCAGTGGAGGGCGGAGGATGAGCCCGATTACAGGCACGCAGGCATTGACATCTACCTGGACCCTGCGCTTCACGGCCGCGGACTCGGCACCGACGCGGTTCGTACGCTCGCGCGCCACCTCATCGCTGATCGCGGCCACCACCGCTTGGTCATCGATCCCGCCGCCGACAACGCCGCAGCCATCCGGTGCTACTCGAAAGTGGGTTTTCGCCCGGTCGGGGTCATGCGCCGTTACGAGCGCGGTCTTGACGGCACCTGGCATGACGGGCTCTTGATGGACCTGCTCGCTGACGAGTTGATCACCTAGGAGCCGATCGTCCTCGAGGCGCCGTCGCATAATCCCATTGGTGGCCACGGCTCTTTCACTGACTCACCTTGGATCCCTGATGCGCGGGGTTCGCAGCGTGGACGAGGTCGGCGCTGACGAGCGCGCGGCCTCCCTAGCCAAGCGCTCGATCAAGAAAACCTCCAAGCTCTGGGCGCTCGACCTCGCCGTCCGCTGCATGGACCTGACCACGCTCGAGGGCTCCGACACGCCGGGCAAGGTGGCCGCCCTGTGCGCAAAGGGAATGAGGCCGAAACCTGGCGATCCGACCATCCCCTCGGTGGCTGCGATCTGCGTCTACCCGGCGCGCGTGGCGGACGCAGTCGAGCATCTGCGGGGCAGCCACGTGCATGTGGCTTCAGTGGCCACCGCGTTTCCATCCGGCCAGAGCTTCCTGTCGATCAAGGTCGCCGAGACCGAAGACGCAGTGCGTGCCGGAGCGGACGAGATCGACATGGTGATCGACCGCGGAGCGTTCCTGTCTGGCGATTATCAGCGCGTGTACGACGAGATCGTGGCCGTCAAAGAGGCGTGTGGCAAGGCGCACCTGAAGGTCATCCTCGAGACCGGAGAGCTCGGCACATACGACGCGGTGCGCCGGGCAAGCATCCTCGCGATGGCAGCCGGTGCCGACTTCATCAAGACTTCGACAGGCAAGGTGCAGCCCGCGGCGACTCTGCCGGTGAGCCTGGTCATGATGGAGGCGATCCGCGATTTCGTCCGGGAGACCGGGCGGCCGGTGGGCTTCAAGGCTGCGGGAGGGATCCGCACCTCCAAGCAAGCGATCGCGTACTGCGTCCTGATCTACGAAACCCTTGGATCCGACTGGATGACGCCGGAGCGCTTCCGCCTCGGTGCTTCCACTTTGCTGAACGACGTGCTGATGCAGATCGACAAAGAGCGCACCGGCGTGTACCAGTCGGGCGACTACTTCACGATCGACTGATGGCGATCACCAAGAAACAATCCGCGGAGCTGGCCAAGCAGGTCTTCGAGTACGCACCCGCACCTGAGGCGATCGATCACGTCCACATCGCAAGCACCTATGGCCTTTTCATCGGCGGAAAGATGGTCGAACCCCACAGCAAGATGCGATTCCCGACCATCAACCCGGCGACCGAGAAAAAGCTCGCCGAGGTCTCCGAAGCGGACGCGGTCGACGTCGACAGGGCGGTCAAGTCCGCCAGTCGCGCGTTCGAATCCTGGTCGCACCTCGCACCATCGAAGCGCGCCCGCTATCTGTTCCGCATCTCGCGGCTGATCCAGGAGCGCGCGCGAGAGCTCGCGGTGGTCGAGACGATGGACGGCGGCAAGCCGATCAAGGAGTCGCGCGACGTCGACATCCCGCTCGCGGCTGCCCATTTCTTCTATTACGCGGGCTGGGCGGACAAGCTGGAGTGGGCTTTCCCCAACCGCAAGCCGCGGCCGCTAGGCGTCGCGGGCCAGGTGATCCCGTGGAACTTCCCGCTGCTGATGCTGGCCTGGAAGATCGCGCCCGCGCTGGCCTCGGGCAACACTGTCGTCCTCAAGCCCGCCGAAACGACGCCCCTGTCCGCGATGGTCTTCGCCGAGATCTGCATGCAGGCGGAGCTGCCCCCAGGAGTCGTGAACATCGTCACCGGCGCGGGCAAGACCGGTTCGCTCCTGGTCGAACATCCAGGTGTCAAGAAGGTCGCCTTCACCGGTTCGACCGAGGTTGGGAAGGTGATCCAGCGCACCCTGGCCGGGAGCGGCAAGAAGCTGACCCTCGAGCTCGGAGGCAAGGCGGCCAACATCGTCTTCGAGGACGCACCTCTCGACCAGGCGGTTGAGGGCATCGTCAACGGCATCTATTTCAACCAGGGGCACGTTTGCTGCGCGGGCAGCCGGCTCTTGGTCCAGGAATCGATCGCCGAGCCCTTGATGGAGAAGTTGAAGCGCCGACTTTCGACGCTGCGCCTCGGCGACCCGCTCGACAAGAACACGGACATCGGTGCGATCAACTCGCGAGCGCAGCTGGAAAAGATCCAGGGCCTCGTCGAGTCAGGCATTGAAGAAGGAGCAGAGCTGTACCAGCCCGAGTGCCGGCTGCCCGAGCGCGGCTTCTGGTTTCCGCCCACGCTTTTCACCAACGTCTCGCAGTCGTATCGCATCGCGCGCGAAGAGATCTTTGGACCCGTGCTGTCGGTGCTCACGTTCCGCACTCCCGCGGAAGCGGTGGAGAAAGCGAACAACACACCCTATGGGCTGTCGGCAGGGGTGTGGACCGACAAGGGATCGCGCATCCTCTGGATGGCCGAGCGCTTGCGCGCCGGCGTCGTATGGGCAAACACCTTCAACCGCTTCGACCCCACGTCTCCCTTCGGCGGCTACAAGGAGTCTGGTTTCGGCCGCGAGGGCGGCATCCATGGGCTTGCCGCCTACCTGGACCTCAACTGATGGAGGTACGCAAGACCTACAAGCTCTTCGTCAACGGCGAGTTCGTGCGCTCGGAGTCCGGGCGGGCTTACAGGCCCGACGGAAACGTGAACGTCCCGCGTGGCTCGCGAAAGGACCTCCGCGACGCGGTGCGCGCAGCCCGCGCTGCTTTTCCGGCCTGGGCCGCCCGCACCGCGATGAACCGGGGCCAGGTCCTTTACCGGGCGGCTGAGATGTTGGACAGCCGCGGCGCGCAGTTCACCGGCCTGCTCGGCGGAGGAGCGAAAGCGCGCCGCGAGCTAGAACAGGCGGTGGAGACGCTTGTCTGGTACGCGGGCTGGACCGACAAGCTGCCGCAGGTGGCCGGCACCGTGAACCCGGTGGCGGGGCCATATTTCAACTTCACTCTTCCAGAGCCGACCGGCGTGGTCGGGATCATCGCTCCCGAAGCACCGGCCCTGGCCGGCCTCGTGCGCCGGCTCGCACCCGCCCTATGCGGAGGCAACGTAGTGGTCGCGCTGGCGCCGGAGTCCCAGCCGCTGCCGGCGTTGACTCTTGCCGAAGTCTTCGCCACCAGCGACTTTCCCGCCGGAGTGGTCAACGTTCTCAGCGGCGAGCGTGGCGAGCTCATGCCGTGGCTCGCGGCGCACATGGACGTGAACGCGATCGACGTGGCCGGCTGCACACCTGACGAGGTCACGGCGGTCGAGGCCGCCGCGGCCGATAACGTCAAGCGCGTGATAAAAGTCGCACCCGACGAGGCGAGCCCGTACCTGATCACGGCTTTCATGGAGATGAAGACCGTGTGGCATCCGATCGGGGTCTAAAATCTAGAGCTACATGGCAGGGGTGCTGACCAAGCCGATCCCGGTGAAGACATTGGGAGCGAGCGCGGACGGGCCCACCACCGGCAAGCCGATGATCAGCGCGACGCGTATCGCGCGCCGGGTCCGGCAGCTCGGGAAGCAGATCTCTGAGACCTACGCCGACATCGAAACGCCGCTCGTGATGGTTGTCATCCTCAAGGGAGCGACGGTTTTCGCGGCGGACCTGCTGCGCAGCCTCAGCATCCCGGCGGAGCTCGAGTTCGTGCGAGCGTCCAGCTATCACGGTGGCACGACCAGCAGCGGCCGGCTCCAGCTCGCGCACATGGTCGACGGTCCACTCGTGGGTCGCCACGTGCTGCTCGTCGAGGACATCGTGGACTCCGGGCTCACCGTCAACGTCATCACGAAGCGCATCCGCCGGATGGGCCCAGCGTCGCTGCGCATCGCGGCATTGCTCGACCGTCCGGCGCGACGTGTCGTCGAGGTGAAGATCGACTTCTGCGGTTTTGTGATCCCCGACCGCTTCGTGATCGGCTACGGCCTTGACTACGCGGGCCTGTACCGCGAACTGCCTCACATCTATTCGCTGACATAAGCGCCTACCTCGGCTGGAAGAAAGCCGAGCTCCACTCGCACCTCGATGGCGGTGTGCGTATCTCCACCGCCGAAGAGCTGTCAGGCCGAAAGGGGCTTCGAATGGTGGCTCCCGACGATTGCCCCAGCCAGGCCGACTACATCAAGTATTTCGACGACGCGATCGCCGTTATGCAGACGGAGGCGGCGCTCGAACGCATCGCGTATGAGCTGTGCGTGGATTCAGCCGCGGAGAACATCGACTACCTCGAAGTCCGCTGGGCTCCACGACTTCACATGCGCGGCGGCTTGACCACCGAGCAGGTAATCGGCGCCGTCCTGTCGGGCATTCACTCCGGACCGATTGACGCGGTCGCCATCGTCTGCGCGATGCGGCAGGACATGCCTGAGGACAACCTCGCACTCTCGCGCGAGGCAGGGCGTTTCGCGGGCCGCGGGGTGGTCGGTTTCGATCTCGCAGGTGACGAGATTCGCTATCCAGCGACGCGGCAGCGCCTGGCGTTCGAGGCAGCTCGCGCTGCGGGCTTAAGGCTCACATGCCACGCGGGGGAGGCAGGCGAGCCGTCGAGCGTCGAAGATGCTCTGAAACTGGGCGTGGAAAGGATCGCTCACGGTGTGATCGGGGCTCGAGAGCCGCGGATCGTGGAGCGTTTGCGGTCCGAGGGCGTGGTGCTCGACCTCTGCCCGACCGCCAACTGGAAATGCAAGGCGGTGCCGACCCTCGCCGAGCACCCGCTGCCGCGCCTCGTCCGCGCCGGCATCCGCTGCACGATCAGCACCGACTCGCGGACTGTCGCGGACACGACGCTCAGCCACGAGTTCGAGCTGGCCTCCGAGATGGGAATGAGCGACGACGAGCTGCGGCGTTGCAACCAGGTCGCCTACGAGGCTAAGTTCGGCTAGTTTCCCGTGCCGAACAGGCGGTCGCCGAAGTCTCCTAGGCCCGGGACGATGTACGCCTTGTCGTTGAGCCTCTCGTCCAGCGCCGCGGTGTAGACCTCCACTTCCGGATGCCGCTCCGCGAGCACCTTCACACCCTCCGGCGCGGCCACGACGCAGATCATGCGAGGGTTGCGCCCCCCTGCTTCCTTGATCAGGTCGAGGGCCTGGGCCGCCGACCCGCCGGTCGCCAGCATCGGGTCGAGCAGAAGCGGCACCTTGCCGACCAGGTCGGGCAGCTTCTCGTAGTAGATGCGCGCGACTGCAGTCTGCTCATCGCGCTCCAGTCCGATGTACCCGACGCTCACTCGCGGCAACAGCTCCAGCACCGGTCCAAGGAGCCCCAGGCCCGCCCGGAGCACCGGAATCGCGACCACCTCCTGCTCGACCGAGATTGCATCCGCCTCCTTCAATGGCGTCTGCACGGTGCCGTGCACCACCGGCAGGTCCGCGGTGGCCTCGTACACCAGCAGCGTGATGATCTTGCGCGCGAGCACCCTGAACTCTTCGGGTTGGGTCGCGCGGTCGCGCAAGCCGCGCAGGCTGTCGGCGACGAGCGGGTGGCTACTTACCTTTAGCGGCACGTGCGTCCTGTTCGATCAAAAGACGGATCGCGTCCACCGCGACCTTCAGCATGCGATCCATATAAGAAGGATCGAGATGATGGATCTCTCCCGCGCCGAGCTCGTCCACGCACAGGTTGATCGTGCATGCACGCAGCTTCCGGATGCGCGCCACAACGAAAAGCGTGGACGACTCCATGTCGTTGCCCAGCACGCCCGCTCGCGACCACATCTCCAGCTCGTCTCGCAGGTGCGGCCTCGGCATGGAGTCGGGCACCAGATCCGAGTAGAGCGCATCCACCGAGCGGATGATCCCGACGTGATGCCGCGCACCCGACGCTTTCGCGGCCGCCACGACTGCATTCACCATGTCGATTGAGGCAACGGCGGGGTATTCGGTCGGCACATAGCCGTTCGGAGTCCCCTCCGTGCGGACGGAACCGAGAGCGATGACGAGGTCGCCCATCTTGATCTCGGGCTGCGCCGCCCCGCATGTGCCGACACGCAGGAACGTGTGGACGCCGAGCTCGCTCAGCTCCTCGACCATGATCGCCACCGCCGGCCCGCCCATGCCCGACGAGATCGTCGAGACCGGCACACCGCCCAGCGAGCCGGTGAACGTGCGGTACTCGCGGCTGAACGCGACCTCGCGGGCGCCTTCGAGGTGCTTCGCGATCATCGGCGTGCGGCCCGGATCGCCCGGCACCAGCACGTAATCGCCGACCTCGCCCTTGGCGAGCCCGACGTGATACTTCTTCTCGCCCACCCGCCGGGAATTCTATAGAGCCTTGGTAACCCCGTCCTTGTCGACGCGAGCGAGTACGTGCGGCGGCCGCTTGACCGGCGTCTCGCGCAGCCGCCATGCATTCTCCAGCCGCGACGCGACACGCTCGACCAGCTCGCCCGAGCGCGCATGTACGGTAACCAGCGGATCGCCAATGCTCACCCGTGCGCCAACCGGCGCCTCGATCACCAACCCGGCGGCGGGGTCGACCTTGTCCTCCCTGCGCGCCCGGCCCGCGCCGAGCTCGAGGCACGCCAGCCCAACCTCCAGCGCATCGATCGATTCCACATAGCCTGCCGAAGAAGCAAGTAAAGGCCGCTGAACAACGGCCACCGGCAAGCCCTTCTCGAGGTTCCCTCCCTGCGCCTCCAGCATGCGGACGAACACCTCGCGGCCCGCCCCAGAGCGCAGCGCGTCACCGGGGTCCTTCTCGACCTCCGCCAGCCAGCACATCTCCCGCGCAACTGTCAGCGAGACCTGCACCAGCTCCTCATCGCCATGACCCGCCAGCGCGTCCAGCGCCTCCTGCACCTCGAGCGCGTTGCCCACCGATCGGCCCAGCGGGTTGTCCATCGCCGTGACCAGCGCGATGGTCCGCCGCCCCGCGCCCTCGCCCAGCAGCACCATCTCCGCCGCCAGCTCCTCGGCGGCAGCCACGTCCGGCATGAACGCTCCACGCCCGAACTTCACGTCCAGGACAATGGCGTCCGCGCCCGCGGCGATCTTCTTGGACATGATGCTGGACGCGATCAGCGGCAGTGACGGCACCGTCGCTGTCACGTCCCGCAGCGCGTACAGCGCTTTGTCCGCGGGGACCATGCGCGGCGACTGGGCGGCGACCGCGATGCCGATCTCGCGCACCTGCCGGATGAACCGCTCCGGGTCCAGGTCGACGGTGAGACCTGGCACCGACTCGAGTTTGTCCAGCGTGCCTCCCGTGTGGGCCAAAGCACGCCCGCTCAGCTTCGGCACCTTCACCCCGCAGGCGGCGGCCAAAGGCGCCGCGATCAAAGTCACTTTGTCGCCCACGCCGCCCGTCGAATGCTTGTCGACCTTCACGCCCTCGATGCCGCTCAGGTCGAGCACCTCGCCGCTCGCGATCATGGCGTGTGTCAGCGCGAGAGTCTCAGCTCGACTCATGCCCCGGATGCAGACGGCCATCAGCCAGGCCGCCATCTGGTAGTCGGGAATGTCGCCCCGCAGATAGCCCGACACGAGGAACTCGATCTCCTCGGCCGAGTGCTCGCCGCCGTCACGTTTGCGGGCGATGACCTCTAGTGGATGCATTCGCGCCTAAATTACAGGTCTGGGCTACAATTCCGCGATCCGGGAGCGACCCGCTTCGAGGGAGCGGACCCCGCTTCAGTGGACGGGTTGGTAGTGAAGGGGATGTTGGTATGGGTCTTTCGCGACTTCGATATCTGGGCGTAGCCGCGTTGACGCTG
>DATFVI010000061.1:0-24553 GCA_035260405.1 Candidatus Dormiibacterota bacterium | reverse complement strand
GTCCTATGGCGCAATGCGTCAATCCTAGACCCGGGAGCCCGCCGTCACGGTCCCTGACGCCATTCGAAGCAGAATTTCGGCGACCGCGGAAGCCGAACGCCGTCCTTCTTTGTGCAGGCGATCGAAAACCGGGAACGACGTCAGGATCCCGATCACGTCCTCGGCTTCCTTGATCGAGCAGCCCGGACGGAGGCGGTCGGCCGCGGCCAGCCTCTCCGCCAAAGCGTGGTCGTGGTCGGGACGGTCGCCACTTATCAAGCCGGCTGCGCCGGGCGCCAAACCGGCGCCGGGCGCGCTGCCCGCGAGCTGCCGGTACAGCCGGGGGTTGGCCGCCCAGGCGGCGCACGCCTGCTCGATGCGGCGCCTGAGGTCGTCGGCCGGGTCCGCGCCTGGTTCCACCACCGGCGTGCCGGCCGGCTGTGGCCCGGCTTCGGTGAAGAGCGTCTCGAGCAAGCCGGCTTTGGAGCCGAACTGGTTGTAAATCGTGATTCGGGATACACCCGCTAGTTCGGCCACTTTTCCCACGCTCGAGTCGGGACCGTGCTCGGAAACCAGTTCGCGCGCGGCTGCGAGGATGCTCGAGCGCGTCCGGTCGACGTCGGCCCGGCGCCGCGGCCCCAGCCGGTACTTTCGGGACGCCATTGGCGAATTAGCTTAACAGACAGTCTGTTCATTCAATTTAGGGGCACTTGGCCAATTCACAGGAGAGGCACAGGAGGCACGCAGCGGTTTCCGGGTAATGTCCAATCGACTTGGCCCGGAAGACTCAACGCCAGCCACCGCCCCAGCGCCCCCAGCCCTCCGACCGCTGGATGGCCTACGGGACCTTGCCGCTACGGCTTTTCCTTGGCGTCACCTTCGTTTACGCCGGCCTGCAGAAGGTCTCGGATCCAGGGTTCCTCCAACCTGGCGGCTCGACCTACATCGGGACCCAGCTGCTGGCCTTTGCGGCGCACTCTCCGATCGGTTTTCTGATCCAGCTCTTCGCGCTGCCGGTCCCGCAGCTCGCCGGCATCGGCGTGATCGCGGCCGAGCTCACGATCGGAGTGCTCGTGGTGCTGGGGCTGGCGACGCGCTGGGCGGCGTCGGCGGGAGCGGTCGTGAGCCTGGTTTTCTTCCTGACGGCCAGCTGGTCCGTCCAGCCTTACTTCCTCGGCTCCGACAGCATCTACGCCGTCGCCTGGATCACGCTCGTGCTGGTCGGCGACCAGGGCGTGCTCACGGTCCGGCCGCTGATCTTCGGAGCGCCTCAAGCGGACCAGCGCGGCCGCCCGGCGACCACGGACCTCAGCCGGCGCCGGTTGCTGCTGCAGCTGGGCGGCGCGTCGGTCGCCTTGATCTGGGTGCTGGCCGTGCTGCCGCGAAGCCGTCCGTCAATCCAGGGCTCTTCCGCCAGCGCGACGCCGGCGGCAAGCCCGGTTGCCTCTCCGACCGGCACGAAAATTGGCGCCCTTGCCGACATCCAGGCCCAGGGTTTCCTCAATTTCCAGGCGGCGAACGGTGACCCGGCAGTCGCCGTCTCCCTCGGCGCCGGCACCGTGGTGGCGTTCGACGCAGTGTGCACTCACGCGGGATGCACGGTTATGTACGACTCGGGCCAGAAGGTGCTGGCCTGCCCGTGTCACGGCGCGACCTTCGACCCGGCTCATGGGGCCGCGGTGACCGGCGGCCCGGCGCCGGCGCCGCTGGCCGCGATCGCCCTGCAGGTGGGAACCGACGGAGGCGTTTACGCGAGCTGACTCGCTCGCTCGGGTTAGCCCACAACCTACGATCGCTGCCGTGAAGTTGTGGGACCCCCTCGCGTTCCGCGAGATGTCGGCGCTTCTGCGCGACCCTGTGTTTCGCGGGCGCGGAGTACCTCGCGGCGATGGCCGGCCGGTGCTGCTGATTCCCGGGTTCCTCTCGGGAGACTGGTCGCTGACGGTGCTCTCCAACTGGTTGGAGAGGCTGGGCTACAAGCCCCAGCTGTCGGGGATTCTCTTCAACGTCCAGGACTCGGAGAAGCTGCTCGCGGGCCTTCGGCACCGCCTGGTCCAGATCGAGTCCGCCGCGGGGTCGCGCGTCAGCCTCGTCGGCCACAGCCGCGGCGGCTTGCTCGCCAAGGTACTTTCGCAGCGCAGGGCGCACAGCGTTGAGCAGGTGATCACGCTCGGGGCCCCACTGGCCGACACGACCGACCTCGCACTCGTCACACGTCACGCGGTCGATGTCGTGAAAACCGCGAACGAAATCGCCTTCGGGCGAAGGCTCAGCGCCGAAGGGCGATTCGCACACGACCTGCGATTGCCTCCGGCGGTTCCGACCACGTCGATCTACACGCGGTCAGACGATGTCGTGAACTTTCGCTCCTGCTTGCGGCCGGACATCCCGGCGATCTCGGTGTGGGGAAGCCACAACGGATTGCTGGTCAACCCCGAGGTGTACCGGCTCCTCGGGCGCCTGCTCGCGCGGCCGCGCAGGCCGGCTGAGGTGCCCGCCTGATCGCGTTTGCGATAGCGCTCGCGCTCGCCGCGGCTGCGCTGCACGGAACGTGGAACATCCTCGCGAAGGTGAGCGCTGACCCGCTGCAAACCCTTCAGCGCGCCACGCTCGCCGCCATGTTGCTTTCGACCCCGCTGGTCGCCGTGGCGTGGGTGTGGACCGGCCGGCCCGGCCTGGTGCCTGCGGCCGCCGGGTGGTGCGCGCTCTCCGGCGTGCTGGAGGTGACATACCTGTGGCTCCTTGCGGCCGCGTACCGGCGCGGTGAGCTTTCCGCGGTCTATCCGATCGCGCGCGGAACGGCGCCGCTGCTGGCGGTGATCGCCGGCCTGGGTTTGCTCGATGAACGGCTGTCCGCCCTGCAGCTCGCCGGCGTTGGCCTTCTGTTGATGGGCATCCTTGCGGTCACGCTCTCGCAGGCCACTGGCCGAGCCACGGTACCGGCCCTGCTGACCGGGGTCGCGATCGCTTCCTACACCGCGATCGATCGGGTCGGGGTGCGGCTCACGACGCCATGGCTGTACGGCTGGCTGCTGATCGTTTTGATGTCAGCGGGCCTGGCAGCCTCGACGTGGATTGCGTCCCGCCTGGCGGCCCGCCGTGCCGATCAAACGCCGCCTGCCGCGCCCGCTGCGATAGGCCGCCGCCAGGCGGTGCTGATCGGGGTCATCATGTGGAGCGGCTACCTGCTGGTGCTCTGGGCACTGAGCCTCGCCCCTCTTTCGGTGGTTTCGCCGGTGCGCGAAACCTCGGTGGTGGGAGTGGCGGTATGGGGTGTCTGGAGGCTGCGCGAGAGGACGGCGATACCCCTGAAACTCGCCGGCGCGGTGGCCACCCTCGCGGGGGTGGTGATGGTGGCTCTGTGATCTTTTGGCACCCGCGAGCGCCGGTGGTAAGGTAGATCGGTCGCCCGGTTTGGCAGGCGATGTGCGCCGCGGTCGTGGAAGTTCTCGAAAGGGCCGGTGCGTTCGCGACATTGTTTTCGAGAAGGGAGTAGGAGATGCCGACAGGCACCATCAAGAAGCTGGTCTCCGACCGCGGATTCGGTTTTATCGCAGCCGAGGACGGTCGAGAGTATTTCTTCCACCGGACCGGTCTTGATTCCGCCGTCAACTTCGACTCGCTGGCCGGGGGCGAGCGGGTGAGCTTCGAGATCGAGCCGAGCCAGAAGGGCCCGCGCGCGAACCGAATCAAGCTGGCGTAGCTGACCTTTTCCGAAGCCGGTCGCTCGTGCGCGGCCGGCTTTTCCATTTGATGAAGACCTCGTCTTCGACGTTCGAGATCGTCCCCCAGGGCGAGTACTCGCTCGAGCAGGGCGCCAACTTCATCGGCGCGTGGCATCGGGCGCCGTCCGCGAGCGGTGACCCCGAAGGGCACCTGCATCTCGCCTTCTTGACCGATGACGAGCTTGCCCCCGTTGGCGTTTGTCTCAAGCAGGACTCGGGCGGACGCGTGCTCGGAACGGTTCACGGCGGGGCGGTCGAGACTGCGGTGGTGGTGAAGCAGGTCGAGCGCATCCTGAGCCTGGATGTCGACGGGCGCGGATGGCCTGATGTGGGCAAGAGAGACCCGATCGTCGCGCGGCTGCAGCGCATGTTTCCCGGGTTCAGGCCGGTCAACTGGTCGAACGCCTATGAGGCGGCGGCGTGGTGCGTGATCTCCTCGCGCATCTCCATGCGGCAGGCACAGGTCGTCAAGGACCGCATGTCCCGGGAGCTTGGCCAGGAGATCGACGTGCACGGCCACGCGCTGTGGACGTTCCCCGGCCCGGATCGGCTCGCCCACCTGGAGAAATTCCCGGGGTTGTTCGGTCGCAAGGTCGAATACCTGAACGCGCTTGGCCGGGCCGCGCTGGCCGGCGAGGTCGACACGGAGACGCTTCGTGCGATGCCGCCCGAGGAGGCGCTCAAGAGCCTGCAGAAGCTGCCGGGGATCGGAGCTTGGGGGTCCCAGCTCGTGCGCCTGCGCGCGCTGAGCGCGGTGGACGAGCTGCCGTCCGAGGAGCCGCGGCTGATGGGCGCGATCCGCACGGAGTACGGCCTGGCGACCGAGCCTGACCAGGCGACGCTGGAGCGCCTGGCCGAGAAGTGGTCGCCCTACCGGATGTGGGTGTGCGTGTGCCTGAGGCGCACGCTGGAAGGCGGGGCGGGGATGACCCACTCGCGAGCCTCCGAGGGCGAAATTAACAACCTGGGTTGACTTCGGTTTTTCGAAGTTCGTACTCTCGCCGCGGTGTGCCGGTGGGGGTGGGACCGGCCAATCTAAGGGTGGGCCCCGCCAGGGGTGCGCCCTTCAGCGCGAGGCGCTTCGGACCAGGACTATCGCGCCCGCCCACAGGACCGAGCCCGCGACCAGGAAGGTCCACATGGCGAGCGGGATCAGCGAGAGCTCGACCAGCGCGCCGAAGATGCACATCGCGGCCGCGCCCGCCAGGAGGAATGCGCCCGGGAATAGGACCCACGCCGCATACCACGGAGGCTGCACGGCGTCACCGCGATCGAACAGCCGGCCCGCGCCGAAAACCAGCCCGGCTACAGCCACCGCCGGCGCTGTAAGGCCGATCGCCCACCTCAGCTGCACCTCGCCGGTAGCCGCTCCCAGCAGTGGTTGCACACCGGCCGCGGCCAGCGCGGACGGGACCGCGAACGCGAGCAGGCGCAGGATCGCGCTCGCGGGGGGCAATTCAGCCGGTCACGCGCCGGGCACTGGAGGAGGTTGCGCCGGCATGGTGAAGACCGGCTGCGTGTGGACCCGCCCCAGCTGCACGTCGCTGTAATAAGCCGGCTGCGAGAGCTGGGTCATGAACCACTCGTTCAACAGTTCCGCGCGCCGGACCAAACCCGCCTGGCCTATGGTCGACCCCGCGTATGGCTGGCGCGGCAGCGACGAGGAGAGGTCCGCCGAGCCGTAGAAGTCCGACGTGCCGTACACGGAAGTTGACGCGTACGAGTAGATGGCGACACCCAACACCTGGTTGCCGCGCGCCGACGGCGCCAGGGCGCGGCGAATCTGGGCCAGCGAGTCCTCGGGGTAGTTCAAGAAGACGCCGACTCCGGTGACCACTCGATTGGCGAACCCCGAGTCCTTCTCGAAGGCGAGCCATTGGTCGAACCACCTGGCTTCGCGCGGGCTCCAGTCGCTGTCGTAGTTCATCGGCACCCCGAAATCGATGTAGCCCTTCACCATCCAGTCCCGCCAGTCTTGAAACACGGATGTGTAGGCCGACGTGAAGTTCCAACCAGCCGCAGTCGTCGGGCCGCCGCCGAAGCAGATGAGCGCACCGCTGAGCTTCACACCCGGCTTGACCGCACGGAGGTCGTTGTGGAGGTCACGCACGAATGCCGTCACGCGGTCGCGCCGCCATGCCTGCCACTGCGGGTCGTCGGGCGCCGGCACCCCGGTTGCACCTGTGTCGTGCCTGTACAGCGCGAGAGACGTCGAGGTATAACCCCAGTTCGCGCCTGCGTAGCGGACGAAGTCCATGTGGAGGCCGTCCACGTCGTAGCTGCGGGCGACGTCCATGAAGATCTTGTGCGTATAGGCCTGCACGTCCGGGTTGCCCGGGTCCAGGTACCCGGAAATCGAGCCGTCGTTGGCCCGGTTGCCCCAGACCGCCCCGTTCTTCAAGAAAACACCGCTGTCTTCGCTGACATAAAACGTGTTGAGCCAGGCATGGACCTCGATCCGCGGCGTGGCCGCGTGCGCCAGCCGGATCACATAACCGAGCGGGTCGAAACCGCGCGACCCCACGATGTCCAGGGCCCGCGTTTCGTCCGCGTGATTGAAATAGGCGTCGCCGCCTTTACGCACCTGGACGATCAGTGCGTTGATGTTCGCCCGATGCGCATCGGCGACAAGCTTCTCCACCTGGGCGGGAGACTTGATGCCGTCGTGAAGCGCGTCCACCCAAAGGGCCCGGTACTGCGGCGGCCCGTACACGATGGGAACCGGCGACGAAACAGGAGAGGGCGATTCCAGGGGCGAGGCGCTCGGTGAACCGCTCGGCGCAACCGCCGCTTGCGGGCCTGGCGCGCAGGCGCTCAAAACGGCCAGCACAAGCGCAGCTCCAGCCCCACATCGCATCAGGCCACCGCGAACAGGACGTGGTTGCGACCGGTGGTGTGGATGGCGCCCGGGTGCGCGCGCTTGATGGTCTCGATCGCTTCCTGTGTGAATCCGCGACGCCGTTCATCATCGATGGCGTCGAGGCGTGAGGCGCAGCTCCACCAGCTCGTGAACAGCGAGACCAGCTGCTCGGCGGATCCCCAGGTCACGTGCTCCTCGATCACCTCGACCTCCGCGCTCGCAAAGCCCGCATCGAGCCCCGCCTGGCAAAACCGCTCCCTGTCACCCACGGTTGCTCGAGTCAGGCCCTGGTCGATCGCATGAGCGTCGGGCGGAAGCCACCGGTCGATCACCGTTTCGAGCAGCTTCCACACCGACTCGTTGTTTCCTTCGACGGGCACGCTGGCGGCGAATCGCGCTTCGGTTCTCAATACACGTCTGGCCTCGCCCAGCGCCGCCCCAAGCTCCGGCGCGAACTGCATGCCGTGCCCGCACACAGCTGAGTCGAAATACGAGTCGTCAAAGGCCAGGCGTTCGATGTCCATGACCTCGAACCGCGCGTTGGGGATCTGGGCCGCTCGTGCCACCTCGATCATCCCGGGCGAGAGGTCGACGCCGACTACCTCGCCGCCGGGCGAAACTTGCGCTGCCAGCCGCCGGCTCAGCGTCCCTGGCCCGCAGGCCAGGTCGAGCACGCGCATGCCCGGCTGGGCGTTGACCAGCTCGAGCACACGCAGGCGGCCGCGCGCTTCGCCCCGCTCCATCACCTGTTCGATGCGCTGCTGGTAGGCGAGTGCATGTCGCCCGAACAGCGCTGGAAAGAGCTCCTTCGATTTCATGGGGTCAAGTTCTTCCACTCGCGTTCCAGCCAGAGCGCGGCTTTGAGCGTGTCCACGTTGGTTCGCCCGACGACCTGCATCCCCACGGGAAGCCCGCCCCGAGGCACCGGCGCAGGAAGCGCGACCACCGGTTGCCCCGTCGTGTTGAAGGGACGCGTGAAGCGGGCCAGCGGCTCGCGCACCTCGTCGCCGGCCCCCACCGGCGGCGCGACCATCGCGGTCGCCGGCAGCAGCAAGGCGTCGATGTCTTCCATCGCGTGCTGTGCCTCTGCCTGCAAGTGGGGTCGCTCGCGAAGGGCTTCCTCGAAGTCGACCGCGAGCATGCCGAGCCCACGGCGGATGTGGCTGAGAACATCGGCGCCGTATTTCTCCGGGAACTCGCCTGCCCACCGCCGGTGGTAGGTCGCGGCTTCGACGAGCAGGATCGTGAGGCCATTCCGAAACAGCGGGTCGCGATCGACGAAGCGAACCTCCGGCAGGCCGTCGGAGACTAGGCGCCAGGCGCGGTCGGTCGGCTCGTCGAGGCCCGTGACCCAGCCCGCGGGCACCGCGAGTCGAGGTTTCGCCAACTGGTCGACTGCAGCGGTATCACGAGACATCATCGAGAAGGCGCGCGCCGCGCTAGCGACATCCGGCGCCATCGGGCCCAGGGTGTCCAGCGACCAGCTGAGAGGCACGACGCCCGTGAGCTCGATCGTGCCGAGGGCCGGCTTGAACCCGACCACGCCGCACAACGAGGCCGGGATCCGGATCGAACCGCCCGTGTCGCTGCCGATCGCCCAGTCGCACATCCTGGCGGCCACCGCCACCGCCGACCCTCCCGACGACCCTCCGGCCACCCGGCTCGGGTCGTGCGGATTGAGGACCGCCCCGTAATGAGGGTTCACGCTCGTCACGCCAAACGCGAACTCGTGCAGGTTGGTTTTGCCGACGATCACGCAGCCGCGAGCTCGGATCGCCTGGATCACCGGCGCGTCCCGCTCGGCCGGTTCCCTCGGGAGGATGATCCCGCCCGCGGTCGTGACCATTCCCGCGACGTCGACCAGGTCCTTGACGGCGACCACCGTGCCGACACCCTCCTCGGACGAGGCAGAGATGAAGGCGTGAAGCTCCGCGTGCGCCTCGATTTGCCGGCGTGCCTGGCTCAGGTCCATGTCCCAATTCTCCGGTGTGCGGAGGGTCCGCCGCGCTATCCTGCCCGCCATGCAGACTGCCGGCGTGCTCGGCGCCACGATCGCCTGGAGCAAGGTCGACGTGCTGACGCCTTCGCAGCGGATCACCGCCGAAATCCAGATCCGCGGGCGGCTCCGAGACACGATCAACGATCCCGAGCCGGTGTTCCACCTGCGCAATGTGAGCGCGGAGCCGCTGGTCCCCGGCGCTGTCGCGTTGAACGGGGTTCCGGAGGGACTCTTCAGCAAGGCACTCGTTGGCGGCATCCGCACGATCGAGCCCGAGCCGCCTCCGCCCGACCAGATCATGGAGATGATCCGGCGCTACATCATGTTTCAGGCCGACACGTTCATGGTTACAGGGGCGGTCGAGTTCCCGAAAGCCACCGAGACGGCGATGCACAACGAGCTCCTGATGAAGGCGCGCTTCTTCCCGGTCGTGGACGCCACGGTCACGATCTTCGGCGCGAGCTCCAAGAGCTGGACGCAGCCCTCGATCATGGTCAACCGGGACCTGATGCTCGCCCTGTACCTGGGCTGATGCGGGGCGCCGGGACCTAGGCGGGTTTCGCTCCGAGCGCACGCCTGATCCCGGTCCACAGGACCTTGAAGAACAGGCTCACCGCGTTGATCGGTTTCGCGGTGACCATGGGCGCGGGGCTCGCCGCCGCGCCCGTGCCGCCACCGACGCCGGTTACGCCGCCAGCGCTCCCGCCGGGGCCCGACTCCGCCGCCTCGACGTTGGCCTTGATGCATGCGGCCATGTCGTTGACGATCCGGCGGGAGACGTCTTCCATGACCCCCCTTCCGAACTGGGCGACCCGGCCTGCCACGTTGTAGTCGGTCACGATCTTGACGGTCGACCCGGCGCCGTCCGGGTCCACGCTCATCAGGGCTTTCGCCCTGGCCGAACCTGGGCCGGTCGTCTCCCGGCCCTCGGCCTCCAGCGTGGCCCTGTGCTGGTCGTCGTCGCGGTCGACGATCTTCGCGGTGCCGCTGTAGGCGACCGTGATCGGTCCGACTTTGATCTTGACCTTGCCTTTGAAGGTGGTCGGATCCACGACTTCTGAGAGCTCGGCGCCGGGGACGCAGCCCACCACCTTGTTCACGTCGATCAGGTATGCGAACACCTTGTCGGGCGGCGCGCCGACGCTGAAGGAATTTTCTAGTTGCATTTCGCCGCTAAAAGTAGCGCAATGTAGGGGTTCGCTTTCAGCTCGCCTGGTCGACTGCCGCGGTCCCGGGCGCCGCCACCCCCTGGGGTAATGAGGAGGAGCGTATGAAGCACAAGGTCGCGACCACAGTCAATGGCCACCGGCACGAGCATGAGGTCGAACCGAGGCTTCTGCTCGTGCACTACCTGCGCGACGTCGTCGGCCTCACCGGGACCCACATCGGATGCGACACCAGCCAGTGCGGCGCGTGCACGATCCTCGTCGACGGCAAGGCGGTCAAGAGCTGCACGATGTTCGCGGTACAGGCCGAGGGCAGGAACCTCACCACGATCGAGGGCATGGCCAAAGACGGAGAGCTTCATCCCCTCCAGCAGGCTTTCTGGGACGAGCACGGCCTCCAGTGCGGCTACTGCACACCCGGCATGATCATGGCCGCCGCGTACCTCCTTGACCAGAACCCGAACCCGACCGAGGACGAGATCCGCAAAGGCCTCGAGGGCAATCTCTGCCGGTGCACGGGCTACGTGAACATCGTCAAATCGGTCCAGTCCGCCGCCAAGACGATGGGCGGCGCGAAGGCAAGACCCGCCGGCCACGCCGTCGCCGCCGGGGGAGAGTAACCATGGCCGTCACGACGATGATCGGAGCCAAAATCCACCGTCGCGAAGACCCGCGCCTGGTCAGCGGCGAAGGTCGCTACATAGACGACCACACACGGCCCGGGACAGTGTTCCTGTCGGTGGTCCGGAGCCCGCATGCGCATGCTCGCATCAAGAGCATCGACATAACCGCGGCGCTGAAATCGCCAGGGGTGGTCGCGATCTACACACACAAGGATTTCGCCAAGGTGATCGCGGGCACGATGCCTGCAGCACCCGCGTTCGTCGCCGAAAAAAAGCAGATCCCGCCTCGCTTTCCGATCGCCGACACAGAAGTCGCCTATCAGGGCGAGCCAGTGGCCGTCGTGCTCACCGAGGCCAAGTACCAGGGTACTGACGCCGCCAACCTGATCGACGTCGACTATGAGCCGCTGCGGGCGGTCATGGACCTGGAACAAGCGCTCGACCCCAAGTCGCCCAAGGCTCACAGCGGGGCGCCTGACAACCTCGGGTGGGACCTCACTTACATCCCGGAAGACGCGGCCGTCTGGAAGGAAGCTGACGTCATCGTCAAACAGCGCATCGGCCAGCAGCGACTGGCGCCGACACCGATGGAAACGCGCGGCGTGCTCGCCGAATATTCGAAACCGGACCAGACGATGACCATCTGGATGTCGAGCCAGAACCCGCACTTCATCAGGTTGTTCCTGGCGGGCGCCCTCGGGATCCCCGAAACGCGAATTCGCATCATCTCGCCGGACGTGGGCGGGGGCTTCGGCAGCAAGATCAGCCCGTATTCCGAGGACTACCTCGTGCCCGCGGCTTCCAAACTCAGCGGCCGCCCCGTGAAATGGATCGAGACGCGGACCGAATCGATCCAGACCACGACACACGGCCGGGGCCAGTACTTCGACGTCGAGGCAGGCGCGAAGAAGGACGGAACGCTCGTGGCGCTCAAGGTGACCCAGTACCTGGACATGGGCGCGTACGTAGGCACGTTCGGCGCGTTCCAGGCGGTCGCGTGCCTGCTTTCGACCGGCGCGTACAACTGGAAGCACGTTTCGGCCCGGACGGTGGGAATCCTGACCAACAAGGTGCCGACCGACCCCTACCGCGGCGCCGGTCGCCCGGAGGCGACTCACCTGTGCGAGCGGATGATCGACCTGCTCGCCGGCGCCCTGAAGATGGATCCGGCGGAGATCCGCCGCAAGAACTTCATCACGGAGTTTCCGCACACGAGCCACTTCGGACTGGTTTACGACTCGGGCGCCTACGAGAAGGCGATGGACAAGGCGATGGAAATCGCCGGGTACGAGAAGCTCCGCCACGAGCAGGCGGAGGGCAGGAAGAAGGGCAAATATCTAGGTATCGGCGTCTCGAGCTGGATCGAGATCTGTGGCTTCGGGCCGAGCGCCGCCACCGCCCCGGCCACTGGAGGCCTCGCGCTGGTCGAGAGCGCGCAGGTGCGCGTCTTTCCAACCGGGTCGGTCACCGTTTACGTAGGCACCCATTCCCACGGGCAGGGTCACGACACGACCTTCCCGCAGATCGTCGCCGACACACTCGGAGTCCCCTACGACATGATCGAGCTGCGGCACGGGGACACGGCCGAAGGCCCGGCTTTTGGCTATGGCACGTACGGCAGCCGCTCCCTCGCGGTCGGTGGTATGGCCGTGCACAAGGCGAGCAAGAAGGTCGTCGACAAGGCGAAAAAGCTCGCGGCCCATCTCTTCGAGGCGGCCGAAGAAGATGTCGTTTTCGACCAGGGCCAGTTCTACGTCAAGGGCAGCCCCGACAAGCGCAAGGCGATGGGTGAGATCGCATTCGCATCGTTCGGCGCGGGACTTCCCGAGGGCATGGAGCACGGCCTGGAGGCCGTCGCCTACTACGACCCAAGCAACTTTGTCTGGCCGTTCGGCACGCACATCGCCGTCGTCGAAGTTGACGCGGAGACGGGCGCGGTGGACCTCAAGAGGTACATCGCCGTCGACGACTGCGGCAACATCATCAACCCGATGATCGTCGACGGACAGATCCACGGCGGCATCGCGCAGGGCATCGCGCAGGCCCTTTACGAAGAGGTGGTTTACGACGACGAGACCGGTCAGATGAAGACCGGCACGCTGACCGACTACCTCGTCCCGACCATGAACGAATTCCCGAAGTTCGAGCTCGGACGCACCATCACTCCAACGCCGACCAACGAGCTCGGCGTCAAGGGCATCGGTGAGGCGGGCACCATCGCCAGCTCGATCGCGGTCATCAACGCGGTCTGCGACGCGCTGAGCCCGTTTGGCATCAACCACGTCGACATGCCGGCCAGCCCGGATCGGATCTGGAAGCAGATCCAGCAGGCGCATGAACACTCCAACGGTGGAAAGGAGGCACGCAAGTGATTCCGGCCGCATTCGAGTACGCCCGAGCCTCCTCCGTCGAGGAGGCGTCGAAGCTGCTTAAAAAGTACGGCGAGGACGCCAAGGTGCTGGCGGGCGGGCACAGCCTGATCCCCCTGATGCGCCTGCGCCTGGCGCAGCCGAAGGCGCTCGTCGACATCAATGGCATCAAGGACCTCGACCACATCAAGGAAAGCGGGTCCAAGCTGCACGTCGGCGCGCTGACGCGTCACGTGACGATTCAGAACTCGGCCGTCGTGAAGGAAAAGCTGCCAATCCTCGCCGAGGTAGCGGGTGAGGTGGGGGACAATCAGGTCCGCAACATGGGAACCATCGGAGGCGTGGTGGCGCACGCCGACGCAGCGGGCGACTACCCGACCATCGCGCTGATGCTGGACGCCGAGATCGTCACCAACCAGCGGACGATCGCCGCCAAAGACTTTTTCAAAGATCTCTTCACTACGCCACTCGCGGCGGATGAGATCGTCATCGAGGTCGTCTTTCCAGTCGCGAACGGGCCCCACAAGTACATCAAGTTCCGGCGCCGGCTTTTCGACTGGGCCATCGTGGGCGCGGCGGCGCAGAAGATGAACGGAGGCTGGCGCATCGGGCTGACCAACGTGGGCCCGACGCCGGTCCGCGCACATGCGGTCGAGAAGGCTCTGCAGGACGGCGCCAAGCCCGAGGACGCGGCGCAGCACGCGTCCGACGGTCTGAACCCCTCGGGCGACCTGAGGGCAAGCCCTGAGTACAAGAAGCACCTGGCTCGGGTCTTGACCAAGCGAGCCATCGAGCAGGCGAAGTAGGACACACGGTGGCCCGGCGCGCACGCCGGGCCACCCTCCTTGCGCGCAAGCGGCGACAAGGAGGTGACCTACTGATCTCTCGTAATCTTTCCAGCGTGATCGCCACCTCTCTCGCCACGATCGAGGACGTCGAGCGGCGGCTCCGTGAGCGCAACTACATCGGCGATCGCGCGCTCGCGACGTCGATCTTTCTGGCCTTGAAGCTGGAGAAACCGCTCTTCATCGAGGGCGAGGCCGGCGTGGGCAAGACCGAGGCGGCCAAGGTCATGGCCGATGTCCTCGGCGCGCGGCTGATCCGCCTGCAGTGCTACGAAGGCATCGACCTCGCCCACGCGGTGTACGAGTGGAACTACCCACGCCAGCTGCTGCACATCAGGCTCCTCGACGCCGGGGAGGATCGCCGCGTCGCCGAGCGCGAGATCTACAGCCCCGAGTTTCTACTCCGGCGCCCGCTGCTCGACGCGATCGACAACGACGATCCGACCCCGCCCGTCCTCCTCATCGACGAGATCGACCGCTCCGACGAGGAGTTCGAAGCATTCTTGCTCGAGCTGCTATCTGACTTCCAGGTCTCGATCCCTGAGATCGGCACCATCAAGGCCAAGCGGGCCCCGTTCGTGGTGATCACCTCGAACCGGACACGCGAGGTGCACGACGCGCTCAAGCGCCGCTGCCTCTATCACTGGATCGATTATCCCGACCTCGAGAAAGAGGTCGAAATCGTGCGCGCGCGCGCGCCCGAGGCGGCGGACGGGCTGGCCCGCGAGGTCGCCGCGCTGGTCCAGAGCTTGCGGGGCATGGACCTCTACAAGGTGCCTGGCGTCGCGGAAACACTGGACTGGGCGCGATCGCTGGCCGCGCTCGGCGCCACGCGCATCGACTCGACGCTGGTCAACGCGACCATTGGCGCGGCGCTCAAGTACCAGGAAGACCTCGAGCGCGTGCGGGAGCAGGTGCCCGCCCTGGTCGAGAAGGCGAGAGGTGCCTGAAGGACCGGATCTACTGCCGCGGCTGGGGGCCTTTGCGCGGCTCCTGCACGACGCCGGCATGGAGGCCGGGCCGCGGCGGCTGACCGACGCGGCCCGCGCTCTCGGTTACGTCGACATCAAGCGGCACGTGGACTTCCGGAACGCGCTGCGCACCGTGTTCGTCAGCCGCAAGGACGAGCTGCCGGTGTTCGACGCGGCGTTCGACATCTTCTGGGCGCCGCCCGACCCGCGAGCGTCCGCCGGCGTCATGCCCGGCCGCAGCCGCAGCCTGCCGATGTCGCCGGAACGGGCGAAAGCATGGTCGGCCGCCCTCGGGCTGAACACGTCGCAGATGAACCGCGAGCAAGACCCGAGCACGGTGCCGGCGACCTCGAGCGGATACAGCGCGGAAGAGCTGCTGCGCCACAAGGACTTCGAGCAGATGACCTGGCAGGAGACCGAGCAGGTGCGCAGGCTGCTGCAGGCGGCGCCCTGGCGGATGGCCGAGCGAAAGACGCGGCGCCTGCGCCCCGCGGCGAACGGAAGGATCGACCTGCGCCGCTCGGCGCGGCATGCCATCCGATCGAGCGGCGAGCTGATGCGGCTGTTCCACCGCCGGGTGCGCGTGCGGCGGCGGCCCCTGGTGCTGATCTGCGACGTCAGCGGTTCGATGGAACGCTACTCGCGGCTCCTGATGATCTTCGCCCACGCGATCGCGCGTCGCGAAGACCTCGAGGCATTCGTGTTCTCGACGCGGCTCACGCGTATCACGCGGCTGCTGCGCTACCGGGACCTGGACCGTTCGCTCGACTCGGTGAGCAAAGGCGTCCACGATTTCAGCGGAGGCACGCGCATCGGCGACGCGCTCTCGGACTTCAACCGGCACTGGGCGCGCCGCGTGCTGGGTCACGGAGCGGTCGTGATCATCGTGAGCGACGGATGGGACCGCGGCGACCCTGCAAGGCTCACGGCCGAGCTCATCCACCTGCGCCGTTCGTCGCACCGCCTGATCTGGCTCAACCCACTGCTTGGCTCGCAGGGGTACCAGCCCCTGACGCGCGGCATGGCGGCGGCGTTGCCGCACTGCGACGACTTTCTCGCGGCGCACAACCTGCAGGCGCTGGATGACCTGGGCCGGCTGCTGGCCGGGCTGAACCGGCGCACCAGGAGCAGGTAGATGCGCGAGGTTCTGAGCGAGCTGGGCGAGTGGACGAAAGCGGGCGAGGACATCGCGCTCGCCACAGTCGTCGAGACGTGGGGATCGAGCCCACGCCCGCTGGGTTCGAAGATGGTGGTCACGCGCTCGGGGAAGATGGCCGGCTCGGTTTCGAACGGCTGCATCGAGGGAGCGGTCTTCGAGGAGGCTCAGAAAGTGTTGAAGAGCCGGACGCCGAAGATCGCCGCGTTTGGCGTGGCCGACGACGTCGCGTTCGAGGTCGGCCTCGCCTGCGGGGGACACATCGAGGTCTTCGTCGAGCCTCTCAGCCCTGCGCACGAGCAGCTGATCGCGATGCTGCAGCGCAACGAGACGGCAACGCTGCGCACGAACCTGGTCACCGGCGAGGCAGACCTGGTGGAGGGATGGACACCTTCGGGATCCGAGCTTGCGCACCGCGAAGGCGACCTGCTGGTCGAGCCGTTCCGCCGCCCGGCCCATCTCGTGATCATTGGGGCAATCCACATCGCGATTCCTCTTCACCGCCTCGCGAAGCTGATGGGTTACCGGGTCACGGTCGTCGACGCACGCGCGAAGTTCGCCACGAAGGAAAGATTTCCTGAGGCCGACGAGCTCATCGTCGCGTGGCCCGACGAGGCGATGGCGAAGCTCGCGGTCGACAACTCGACCTACGTCGTCATCCTCACGCACGATCCCAAGTTCGACTTGCCCGCGCTGCGTTCGGTGCTGACGAAAGATGCCGGCTACATCGGGGCGATCGGCAGCCGCAAGACGAACCGGAATCGCTTCGACGCGCTGCGCGCCGAAGGTTTCACCGAGGAGCAGCTCGCTCGGGTGCATGGCCCGATTGGCCTCGACCTCGGCGGCCGCGGGGCGGAGGAGACGGCGCTGGGGATCCTGGCCGAGATCACGGCGGTTAGATTTGGCGGAACCGGAAGCTCCATGCGCGAGGTCCCAGCCTCTCGCGGATAGAGGTTAGGTGTGCGTCTTGGTCTGGCTCCTGAAACGCCGAGCTTTCTCGCGGTTGCCGCAGGAGGCCATGGTGCACCAGCGACTCGAGTGGTTCTTCGACCGGTCGTAGAACGCCCACCTGCAGGCGTGGGAGCTGCACAGCTTGAGCCGCGTCCAGTTCTCGTCCTCCATCGCGGCGTACATCGCCGCGACGATGCGCCCCATCGCGGCCACGACCCCGGTCGCCTCGGGCTCCAGCCTGGGCTTTCCATCCGCGCCGAAGCGCATGCGCAGGCCGCTCGCGGCGGCCGCCTCATTGAGGGTGGCGATGTCGACGGGATAGACCTTCGAGCCGGAGTTGGCGCCGATCACCGACCGGATCGCCTCACGCAGGGCGACCGCGTGCTTGAGGTCGGAGTCGCCGACTGATTCCGTCCCGCCCAACAACCCTTGTGCAACCAACCATGCCCTGAGGGTGTTTGCGTCATGGAGCTCCTCCGGACCGTCCTGCAGGTCGACGGTGTTGACGAAGGCCTGAACTAGCCCGATGTCTCCGGTAGCGGTCTGACGGTCTGCCACGCCTGCAGTATATCCATAACCCGCTACACGCTAACATCGGTTATAATAACCAGTGTAATAAGGACGACGGTTAGAGGAGGATCTGCGATGTACCAGTACACGAATGAGGACGTGGCGTTCGAGAGGCTGAAGGACCTCCAGCGCGAGATGGAGAACAGCCGGATGGCGGGCGACTCGCTCAGGGGCGCGGCCACGTTGATCCGCCACCTGTCCGCCCGTGCCTGGTGGCTCGCCGGGCTTGCCATGCGACGTCCACCACGGCGCAGCCCCGGCTTGAAGGCGATCGACTAGCGCTTCAAGCCGAGAGGCGCTTTAGCACCGCGACCTGCTCGGCGTCGGGACCGTCACCCGCGCCGGGCACCTCGAGGATGAAGGGAAGCCTGGCGAGGCGCGGGTCGTGCAGCAGCGCGCGAAATCCGCCCTCGCCGATCTGGCCGTCCCCGATGTTCGCGTGGCGGTCCCGGTTGGAACCCAGCCCGGTCACCGAGTCGTTGCAATGGATGACCTCGACGCGCGACAGGCCAATGACTCGCTCGAGCTCGTCGAGCGTTCCCGCGACGTCGGCGGGAGTGCGTTCGTCGTAGCCCGAAGCGAAGGCGTGGCACGTGTCGAAGCACACCGTCACGCGCGGGTCGTCGATCGCCGACAGCATCTGCGCGATCTCCTCAAACTTCGCGCCCACGCATCCGCCGAGCCCGGCGTTGTTCTCGATGAGCAAGCGCGCGGTGCGTGGGTCGGCGCGCTCCAGCACGTGCTGCAGGTGCTCGACGATCGATGGCAGCCTGGCTTCGAAGCCCGCCCCTTTGTGCGAACCCGTGTGAAAGATGACGCCGCTGACGCCCAGCTCGTCGGCGGCTTTGAGGTAGCCGGCGAGGGTGCTCTCCGAACGCTGGCGCAGGGTCGGGTCGTCGCCGGCCAGGTTGATCAGGTAGACGGCGTGGAAGTAAAAGGGCGGGTGGCCGTGCTTCGCCGCGGCTTCTTTGAACGTCGCGATCCGCGTCTCATCGAGCTTGGGCGAGCCCCAGAAGCCGGGTGGAGTGGGGTGGACCTGGATCGCCTCGGCGCCCATCGCCCTGGCCCGCTCGTAGGCGAGGTGCAGGCCACCGGACGAGTCGACGTGGGCTCCAAGAAGCGGCATCCAAAAAAGAGTAAGGCCGGTCCCTTCTGGCATGCTCATGCGGTGACGGCTGTATTCGTGATGGGCGACCTCGACCTGGCGGTACGGGGGCGCACATACCGCGAGCCGGAAGGTCCCCATAGCCTCGTGGTCCGAGGCCGCGACCTCGATTCCGCGCTTCTGCACCTGGCCTCGCGCACCGACTGTCACGCGCTTGCGGTGGTCGGCCTGCCCGACACGCTCCCCGACATGGCGGCCCTTGCGGGCCGGCGCCTGCTGCTGGTGGACGGCGACAGCGAGAGGCTGCGCGAGTATGCCGAGAAGGCGATTCGGGCCAACATCGAGGTCGAGTGGATCCGCTCCGCGCGACCGCCGTTCGAGAGGCTCGCCTCGGCGCTCCTTCCGGTGGGCGCCATCGTCATGGCCGCCGGCTCTGGTTCACGGATGCCGGGCTCCGAGAAACTGCTCCTCGAGGTCGACGGGAAGCCCATGATCCGCCACGCGATCGAGTCGGCTTCCGAGGGCGGCTGCCACCAGGTCGTCGTCGTTTACTCGTCCGACGACGTGCGGGACGCCGTCGACGGGAGCGCGGAGCTCGTTCACAACCCGAAGGCGAAGACCGGCATGGCTTCGTCACTGCAGGCCGGGCTGCGCGCGATGCGTGACGAGATCGAGGCGGCGGTCATCGTGCTGGGGGACCAGCCGCTCGTCGGTTCCCGCACGATCGCGGCCCTGATGCGCGCCTGGCGCCGCGAAGGTTCGCGGCCGGCGGTGGCGGTGGCGCAGACGCACGGAGAGTGGGCGCCGCCCGTCGTCCTCGCGCGGGACCTGTGGGAAGAGCTGATGGCGCTCAAAGGCGATGCGGGCGCGCGGCAGATCCTGCAGGGGCACCCAGAGCTGCTCGACATGGTTCCGACTCCGGGTCGCCCTGACGACATCGACACGCCGGAGGACTACGCGAAGATAGTGAAACTGTTCCCGCGCCGGAAGCCCCGCCAGCGCGCCTAGACGCGTAGCATCCTAATTGTGCTAGTGATCGCTCTAGGAGTGAGAGCTTGAAAGATCGAGGCTGGCAGCCCGGCGGCCAGTACGAAGACATCATCTACGAGACCTGGGACGGGATAGCCAAGATCACGATCAACCGGCCCGAGGTCCGCAACGCCTTCCGGCCCACGACCGTCTCCGAGATGTCGAAGGCCTTCGAGGTCGCGCGCGACGACCCGAAGATCGGAGTCGTCATCCTCACCGGCGCCGGGACCGAGGCCTTCTGCTCGGGCGGCGACCAGCGCATTCGCGGGGACGACGGGTACGTCGATCCCAAGGGCACCGGGCGCCTCAACGTGCTCGACCTGCAGATCAAGATCCGCCGCCTGCCGAAGCCCGTGGTGGCGATGGTCGCGGGATACGCGATCGGCGGCGGCCACGTGCTGCACGTCGTTTGCGACCTCACCGTCGCGGCCGACAACGCACGGTTTGGCCAGACCGGCCCGCGCGTCGGCAGCTTCGACGGCGGCTACGGCGCTGGGTTCCTCGCACGCATCGTGGGTCAGAAGAAGGCGCGCGAGATCTGGTTCCTCTGCGAGCAGTACGACGCCCAGCAGGCGCTCGACATGGGCCTCGTCAACAAGGTGGTGCCGCTGGCCGACCTCGAAAAGGAAACCCTGGCCTGGTGCCGGCGCATGCTCGAGCTGAGCCCGCTGGCGCTCCGCTTGCTGAAGGCAGGCCTGAACGCCGCGGACGATGGCCTGGCGGGAATCCAGCAGCTGGCGGGCGACGCGACGCTCCTCTACTACATGAGCGAAGAGGCGCAGGAAGGGCGGGACGCGTACGTCCAAAAGCGCAAGCCCGACTTCTCGAAATTTCCCAAGAGGCCTTGATACAGGGCTCCAACTCCCCTCCCGGCCGTGGCCTTCGGCCAGGGCCGACCTCCCCGGCGACCGGGGAGGTGACCGCGCCGGCACTTTCGCCGACCCGCGTGTGGTGGTCGGCGGTGCGCCCGGCGACGCTCGCGGCGTCGGTCGCTCCCGTCCTGGTCGGCACCGCGATATCCGTTCATGCGGGAGGAGCTCGATGGGGCGCCGGCCTGCTCGCGCTGGTGGTCGGGATCGCGATGCAGGTCGGAGTCAACTTCGCCAACGACTACTCGGACCACGTGCGCGGCGCGGACAGCCCCCGCCGGCTCGGACCGCTGCGCGCCGCGTCGTCGGGTGTCGTCCAGCCTGAAGCCGTCAGGCGGGCGGCCTTCGTGGCGTTCGGCGTCGCGGCGGCCGCGGGGCTCGTCCTCAGCCTAGTCACGGACTCGAGGCTGCTGGTGGTCGGAGTGGCCTGCCTCCTCGCCGGGTGGCTCTACACCGGCGGCCCGCGACCGTACGGCTACCTGGGTCTCGGTGAGGTCTTCGTGTTCGTTTTCTTCGGCCTGGTCGCGACGGTGGGCACGGTCTACGTCGAGACCCTGGACGTCACGCCGCTTGCCGTCCTGATGGCCTGCGCCATGGGTGGCTTCGCCACCGCCATCCTCGTCCTCAACAACCTGCGCGACCTGGATACGGATCGGGCGGCCGGCAAGTTGACGCTCGCGACGCGTATCGGCCGCGAGCGGACGCAGGTGTTGCTCGTCGCCCTGGTGGCCGTGGCTTTCTTCATTCCGATCGCGGTGACCGCCCTCGGGCTCGGCGCGTCCACCGTCCTGCTCGCTCTCGTGGCGATCCTGGTCGCCGCGTCGCCCGTGCGCAGCGCGCTCACCACCGACGCCGCGCCCGAGCTGGTGCGCGCCCTGAAGCGGATGGCCATGGCCGAGCTCGCCTACGCCCTGCTCTTCTCACTTGGGTTGCTGCTGTGACGACCGCGTACATCGCGGCCCGGATGCCGGTCGACGTCGCGCGCGAGGTCGAGGCGAGGTACGAAGCCGGCTGCCGCAAGTTCGTCCTGAGCGCGCTCGACGCTGGAGGGATGCTCGACCTCGAGCGTTTGGGCGCCGCGCGCTACGCCGCCGGTCTTCAGGCCGAGGTCGTGGTCGAAGGCCAGTCGTCGCCCGCAGGGACATCGGAAGGTTCGGGTGTCGCGACGCCGGAAGTCGCCCGCGCGAGGTGATCCTCGAACACGCGGGCAAAGGCGTCCGGCCGCTCCAGGTGGACGGTGTGGCCGGCCCTCGGCACGACCTCGACGCGCCCGTGTGGAACGGTGGCGGCCAGCCGGCGCGCCGAGCTGACGTACCCATGATCGAGCTGGCCGGCGACGAACGTGCAGGGACACGCGACGCGGGCGAGGTCATCCCACAGCGGGTCCATGGCGCCGGCGCCCATCCCGCGGAGCGAGCAGGCAAGGCCCGCGACGTGGTTCGTCATCCTCTCCGCCCTCACCTGGGCGACGAAGGCGGGGCCGCGGCGTTCCAGGCCGGCGAACAGCGGCAGCGCGCTCCAGTAGTTGACGAAGGACTCCAGCCCGTCCTGCTCGATGCGGTGCGCAAGGCCTTCGTCCCCGCGCCGGCGTCCCTCGCGCGCCTCTTCCTCGAGCCCCGCATGAGCACCGATGGTGAGCAGCGACAGGATGCGTTCCGGATGGCGCGCGGCGACGTGGAGCGCGAGGCGGCCGCCCATCGAGTAGCCCGCGAGGTGAGAGCTCGCGACCCCGAGATGGTCCCACAGCATTTCGAGGTCGCCGGTGCAGGCGTCCATGCTGCAGGCCGCGCCGGGCCGGGTGCTCGTCTCTCCGTGTCCACGCAGGTCCGGCACGATCCACATCCAGCCCTCTGGCATCCTGGAGATGATCTCGAGCCAGCTGCGGCCGTTCTGCGTGAACCCGTGAAGCAGGGTGACCGGCGTGCCCTCGCCGAGCACGAAGTAGCTCAATCGAACGTCCTGACCGTCGAGAATCACTGCCACTGAATGCTATGGATGTAACGCAGTCTTTCGCCGCAACCTTCGTGGACGAGCTCGCCGCCCAAGGCATCGAGTACGCGTGCGTCTCTCCAGGCTCGCGGTCGGCTCCGCTCGCGATGGCCTTTCAGCGCCACCCCAAGATCCGGGTGCTCATGCACATCGACGAACGCTCCGGTTCCTTTTTTGGCGTCGGCCTGGCCAAGTCGACAGGCAAGCCGGTGGTGCTCCTGTGTACGTCGGGGACGGCGGCGGCCGAGTTTCACGCGGCCGTGGTGGAAGCCTCGTATTCGCGCACGCCGCTGATCGTGCTGACGGCTGACCGGCCGCCTGAGCTCCAGGGCGCGGGCGCCAACCAATCGATTGACCAGCAGAGGCTCTACGGCACGGCGGTCAGGTGGTTCTTCGACCCGGGCGCCCCGGTCGAGCTGCCCAACGCGGCGCGCCTGTGGCGGCGGCTCGCGGCGCGGGCGGTGGCGGAAGCGAGCGGCGGCGGGCCTGTCCACATCAATCTTCCATTTCGCGAACCCCTGGTTCCGCAGCCGGGCCAGGTGCCGGTCGCGATCGGAGCCGCCGGCCAGTCCGTGAGCCGGGGCCGCACACTACCAACGGCGGCCCACGTGACGGCGCTGGCCTCCGCCCTCCAGCGTGCGCAGCGCCCGCTGGTCGTCGCCGGTGAGATGCGCGACGGCGAGCGCCTGGCTCCCGCGCTGCACCGCCTTGGCCTCCCGGTGCTCGCCGAGCCCACCTCGCAGCTGCGGCGTCCGGAGACGGGCGCTTCGATCGAGTCCTACGAAGCGCTGCTGCGGGCCGGCTGGTCGCTGCAGCACGGGCCCGACCTGGTGATCCGGTTGGGGAGCATGCCGACCTCGAGGGCACTGAACAACTGGCTGGCCGCGGCGTCGGCGCCGACCTTCCTCATCGACCCCGACCACGCCTGGCGAGACCAGGACCACGTGGCGACCAGCATCGTCGACTGCGATCCGCAGCCCCTGCTCGAGGCGCTGCCACCGCTCGAACGGGTGGGGTGGCGAGACCAGTGGGTGGCGGCCGGCAAGCGCGCCACCGCGGCGATCGCCGCGACGCTCGTCTCGACTCCGCTGCACGAGGGCCACGTCGTGCGGGCGTTGAGCTCGCGCCTGCCGGACCCAGGGCAGCTGTTCATCGGTTCGAGCATGCCGATCCGCGCGGTCGAATCCTTCTGGCCGCAGGCCCGGCCGCAGCAGCGCTTCTTCGGGAATCGAGGTGCGAGTGGGATCGATGGGCTGGTGTCGACGGGCCTGGGGCTGGCGGCGGGGCGCAACGTGCCGACGGTGATTCTGCTCGGGGACCTGTCGCTGTACCACGACATGAACGGGCTCTGGGCGCTTCGGCGCCATGGAATTCGCGCGACGCTGGTGGTGTGCGACAACGACGGCGGCGGGGTGTTCAGCTTCCTCCCCCAGGCCGAGCACCAGGACGTCTTCGAAGAGCTGTTCGTGACTCCTCTGAGCCTGGACCTCTCGCAGGTCGCGCGCCTCTACGGGCTCGTGTACAGCCCCGTGACGGACCGCTCGGGCCTCGAGCCGGCGATCGCGGACGCGATCGCGGCGCCGACTCCGACGATGGTGGTGGTGCGCTTCAAGCGCGAGGACAGCGTGAACGGGCACCGGTTGTGCTGGGAGGCGGCGGCGGCGGCGCTTCGCACCTAGAGAGCTCAGAGGCGGCCATTCGGGCACATTTGGCCGCAAGGCGGCGCGGGGAGGCGGCCATTCGGGCACATTTGGCCGCAAGGCGGTGCGGGGAGGCGGCCATTCGGGCACATTTGGTCGCAAGGCGGTGCGAGGAGATCACTGGAAAGCCCGCCCCCGAACGCTCGTAGTGGATCCGCGCGCCGTTGAGCGTCGTGTCCAAGCTAGCTCGTCAAGAAATCAAGCAGGATGCGGTTGAACTCCTCTGGTCGCTCGAGGCTTGGGAGGTGCGCCGCGTCTTCGATGATCACCTTGCGCGAGCCGGCGATCTTCGACGTGATGAGATCCGCGTTGGCAAGACAGTGAGGCAGGTCCTCGTCGCCGACGATCACGAGCGTTGGAGCGGCGATTTCGCCGAGGCGTTTGATCGCGGGACGGTCGATCGGCCGGCTTTCGGCGGAGCTCCAGTCGGTGTGAAGGGAGCGGCCGTTCATGTCGAGCACGAGCTCCCGCACCGAGCGTGGAGCGCTGCCTTCCCGGCGCCGCGGCCCGTCCACCCAAAGCCTGACCTCCGCCTGGTTGACGGCGTCCATGTCGCCGGCCTTGTCGGCTTCCTCGATTTCCGTGAAGAGCGCTGCGTCAGCCGCGCCGAGGTTCGACCCGCTCACGCCGGAGGCGATGAGCACGAG
>DATFVI010000060.1:0-15741 GCA_035260405.1 Candidatus Dormiibacterota bacterium | reverse complement strand
GGTCACGACATCGAGCAGATGGTGGGGATGGTCGCCGGCGGCGCCAACATCGCCGCCTTTACAACCGGACGCGGGACGCCGACCGGCTCGCCGATCACTCCCGTGGTAAAGATCGCAACCAACAGATCGATCTTCCGACGCCTCAACGGCGACATCGACCTTGATGCCGGCGCCATCATCGAGGGCGAAGAGACGCTCGACTCGATGGGTCGAAAGATACTCGAGTTCATTCTCGAGGTCGCCGCGGGCCGGCTGACGTCGTCCGAAGTCCGCGGGAACCGGGAGTTTGCGATCAGCCGTACCGTGTCGCCGATGACCGGTTTCACTGGATAACCCTGCCTCCAATCGCTCTCAGATACCTCGAAGCGGGCTCGGCGGATGAGACCGCCCAGATTTCGGGACCGTGCGTCGCATCTCTCTGAAACTCCAAGCACGCGCGCGCTGTCGTGTCTTGTCCGCTAGCCAGGTCTGTCAGTGCCATCCGCGTAATTCGCCAAGCCAGCGAACTTGGCACGAGCGGCGGTCCCTCGTCAGCTCGCAGCTCTCTTGACAAGCTTGCCGATCTTTTCGTCGGCTGCGGTGGTGAGCCTCTTCAGGGCAAAGGAGGTTGGCCAGATATCGCCGTCGTCGAGGTTTGCAGCGTCTTGGAAACCGAGCGTCGCGTTAGTGCTCCGCACCGACTTCTTCTTGTCACTCATGGCAGTTCCTCCAGGGTGTAAAAAGTCCCATTTGGACGGGCCTGATGCTAGGGACCGGCCCCGCGGCCAAGCGTCTCGATTCCTGATCGGTTTGATCACCTTTCCCGCCGGCTGGACGTTGACAGCCGACATCAGCCCGAATGCTGGGGTTGCAGAGGACAGCGAATGACAGCGGAACATTTCAGCTAGCGACCGAACTCCCACGGACCTTGTTGGACAGTTGCAACTCTGGACCTGCCGTCTTCAATGCCGCTTGCGGGACGCTGTTGAGGCGTCCTGAGTAAGTTCGATTCTCATCCATCCCGTTTTCTGCAGCGATGACAGCCAACATGACAGCCACAGCAGCGAACGTCAGAGCACGTGACAGGCTGCAGCGGACATCACCCGCCAACCCCGTCGTGGTTACTGACTTCACGAGATCGCGACGGGCGGTAGGGTAGAGTCGCGATGGAGTGCGAACCACAACTGACCACATGAAGGTTTTCTTGGGTGCGTGAGTCGCTGGTAGGCAAGGTCGCCGTGGTTACGGGCGGCGGAAGCGGGATCGGTGGCGCGATCGTTGAAAGGCTGAACAACGCCGGGGCCATCTGCCATGCCATCGGTCGTCGTGGCCCGGTCAAGTTGGATGTGTCGGATCAGCCGGCCGTCCAGCACTTTGTCGAGAGTCTTGAGCGTCTCGACATCCTCGTATGTGCCGCCGGAGACAACATGCCCCGGCGGCGCCTCGCGGAGATCACACCTGACGCGTGGAACCATCTCATCTCCGTCAACCTCAGCGGCGCTTTCTACTTCGTCAACGCCGGGCTCGACAAACTGCGTTCGGCACAGGGCGACGTGGTGCTGATCGGCAGCATCGCAGGTCGTTGGCCCGACATGAGCGGCCCGGCATACGCGGCAAGCAAAGCTGGCCTCAGCGCGTTCGCGGCGACTGCTGGATTTGAGGAGCACGTCAATGGAGTGCGGTTTTCGGTCATCAATCCCGGAGCCGTCGATACGGAACTCATGCTCAAGCGACCGGTCCCACCGTCTCCAGAACAAGCAGCCGCCATGCTCCAGCCGGAAGACGTCGCTGAGGCCTGCCTTTTGCTGTTACAGCTTCCGCGGCGTGCACACATTCCTGAGCTCACCATTCTGCCGACACGCCTTCAGTCGCTTGGAAAGACCTCTGACCCAAACGCGAAACCGTCCTGAAGAGCATTTCCAGCAGCGCATTTCATCGGCCTGATCGACCCTGTGCAGTCACCCCTCTACATGGGACGCTGTATGGCGCTCCTGCTGGCCGGAGGTGAGCCGGTGAAGGGCGTGCCGCTTGCATTCAACGACCTCGCCACCAGCACGATCGGGCCGATCTCCACTCCCGTTCTCATCTTCGTGGTCGTGGCGGCGGCGGCAACACCGACGCGGCTCGGTTGTCAGGCATACCCATCGACCGGACGCGGATCATCCTCTACATCCTGTCGGGCCTGGCCGCGGGGATCGCCGCCATCTTCATCAACTCGCGGGTGGCGACGGGCGACCCCAATTCGGGCGTCGGGTTCGAGTTCGACGTCATCGTGGCCGTGTTGGTCGGCCTCCGGCACCAGGTCCACGACGAAGCCGATCCCGAATGGCTGGGCACGGCCGATGTTAGGAGAGGGCTCGCCGCCGTGCAGGAGCGCGGCTCGTCTACCGCCTACCGCCTGCGAGCTCGTTGATCACCGGCCGATATTGAGATGCTGCCTGCGTAACGGGGGAAGCCGCCAGCTGTCCTTGACCCAACATCCTATTTCCTATAGCATCTGGCCATCCCGCTCAGTCACACGAGCCAATGGAGTCCCAACTCGTGCTGCTCAAACAAGGAGGAAGCCGGATGACACGTAGAGCCTTGGCCCGATCATTGGCCATCGCCACGGTGCTCGTCGTCGCCGCATGCGGAGGGACCACCTCCGGCGGGGGCGGCAAGACTGCCGCGTCGGTCGCCATCGTTCCCGGAGGTCCGCATCCCTACTTCGAGCCGATGCGACAGGCGATCGTGGACGCGAAGGCTGATTTCAGCCTCTCCAAGGGCACTTTCGAGGTGCCGACCGACTGGAAGCAGGACCTCCAGAACCAGCTGTTGACGAGCCTCGTCGCGCAGGGCTACGACGGCTTCGGCATCTTCCCTACCGACGGCAACGCGGCCAACGGCATCGTCGCCCAGCTGGCCGCGAAGAACTACCCGGTGATGGCTGTCGGCGGGTGTCTGGCGGAGCCGACCAAGACCACCTTCTGCATCGCGACTGACACGGGAAATTCCGCCTATGCAGGCGCCAAGGCCGTGATTGCCGCCATGGGCGGCAAGGGCGTGCTGCTACACGGCACTGGACTTCTCACCGACCCCAACACCGTGCTGCGTGTTGCCGCCGTGAAGAAGGCAGTGGCCGAAACCAACGGCGCTGTCACGCTGATCACCATCACCGACATCGACAAGGACGCGCAGACCGCTGACACCGCCATCAACCAGGCCCTCGCGACCCACAAGGACATCACCGGTATCGTGACCAGCGCTTACAACCCCACTGTCGCTGCGGCCAAGGCGCTGCGGACCCTGGGTGACAAGAGAATCAAGATGGTCGGCATCGATGACGACCCAGTCGTGCTACAGGCCGTGAAGGACGGCTTTCTCACCGGCACCATGGGCCAGAACCCGTACGGCCAGGCTTACATTGCCGCCTACGCCGTCAACCAGATCCACCAGGGCTGCAAGAAGCAGAGCGGCGCGGCGTCCTTCATCGACTCCGGAACGCTGGTGATCACGCCCGACAAGGTCGCGACCTACAAGGACGACTTCAAGATGCTGACCAAGAGCATCGTCGCCGCCTTCAAGGACAAGTACCTTTCCTGCTAGTGCGCCAAGCCATCACGTCCACCGACTCGCTCAAAACGCCGATCCGGCGAGTCGACACCTACCTCGTCGATCTGATTCCGGATCGACCTCGCACCGACGCGATACAGAGCTTCACGAAGCAGGAGACGATCTTCGTCGACATCGAGACGTCTGACGGCGTGGTCGGCACCGGCTACGCGTACACGATTGGGACTGGGGGACGGGCTGTGCTGGAAGTGCTCCGGCACGACCTGGTCCCCCTGCTCGCCGGCCAGGACGCGAACCAGATCGAAGCGATCTGGCAGAAACTCTTCTGGTCGACCCACGCCACCGCGGTGGGGGCGATCACCAGCCTCGCCCTCGCCGCGATTGACATCGCGCTCTGGGACGTGCGCGGCAAGACGCTCGGCCAGCCGCTCTGGCGCCTGGCCGGCGGCGCGCGCCCCACGGTTCCGCTCTACGACACTGAAGGCGGCTGGCTCCATCTCTCTACCAGGGAGCTGGTCGAAGGCGCCCTTGCCTCCAAGAAGAATGGTTGGCCGGGGGTGAAGCTAAAGGTGGGCAAGCCTCGTCCGCACGAGGATGTCGAGCGGCTATCCGCGGTTCGGGCTGCGGTAGGACCCGACTTCGACATCATGGTCGACGCCAACCAGTCCATGACCTTCGCCGAAGCCAAGCGCCGCGCGCACCTTTTCGAGGACCTCGACCTCTATTGGCTGGAGGAACCGCTTCCAGCTGAAGACCTGGGCGGCCACGTCCGGCTCGCCGCCGCTACCACCATCCCGATCGCGGTGGGGGAGAGCATCTACTCGCTGAGCCATTTCCGCGAATACCTTGCGGCCGGCGCCGCCGGCATCCTCCAACCCGACGCCGCCCGCCTCGGCGGCATCACCCCGTGGCTCAAGGTCGCGCACCTTGCCGAGGCCTTCAACGTCAAGGTCGCGCCACACTTTTTGATGGAGCTTCATGTCAGTCTTGCCGCAGCCGTGCCCAACGCCGTTTACCTCGAGCACATACCCCAGCTCAGGCAGATCACGCAGACGGAGATTGAGATCGTGAACGGCCAGGCATTGGCGCCGGAGACACCAGGAGTCGGCATCGACTGGGACCGTGAGGCGATCGCTAAGCTTCGGATCGGTTAGCGCCGGCCGGCTGGCAGGAGGCGCGCTCCTCCAGCAGGTCGCGCTGCTCGCGCTGCTCATCGTCACCGCCGGCTTCTGGATCTACTTTTCGGTCTCGGCGTCCGGTTTCACCTCCGACTTCAACCTCTTCTCCCTGCTGCGTTTCGCGGCGATCCAGATCGTCATCGGCTTTGCGCAGATGGTGGCGCTCTCGATCGGCGACCTGAATCTCGCGGTCGGCGCCATCGGCGGCGCGATAGGGATGCTCGCCGGCTGGACTATGCAGGTCCTTGGCCTGCCGCCCGAGGTCGCGATCCTGTTCGGTCTGGTCGCCGGCATGCTCCTTGGTTTCGGTAACGCGCTGCTTATCACCTGGACGCGGATCAACAGCTTCATAGTCACCCTCGCCACGGCCAGCCTCATTACCGGAGCGATGCTGATCATCACCCATTCGGATCCCTTCAGCCGGCTGCCTGATTCCTTCACCAGCTTTTCGGAGACTGAGGTTGCGGGTCGGCCCATTTCGAACCTGGTCCTGGTCACGCTCGGGGTCGGCGTGGCTCTTTTCCTCCTCTACCGAAACTTAAGCCTCGGCCGGGAGATGCTGGCGGTCGGCGCCAATCGCCGTGCAGCGCGCATGTCGGGACTCTACGTGGACCGCGTTGTGCTCCTCACTCACGGCCTTTCTGGAGCGCTGGCTGCAACTGCGGGACTGATGGCGATATCCGCCGACCACACCGCCTCGCCCAGCCTCGGCAGCGACTGGCTGCTGGCTTCGTTTGTGGCGCCCGCCGTCGGCGGGACGCTGCTCTCCGGGGGCCTCGTCTCGGTGCCCGGGACCATCCTCGGCGGCGTGCTCCTCGCGACCATCTCCAACGGATTGCTGCTTGTCGGCATCGACAACTTCTGGATAACGGTCTTTCTCGGCGTAGTCCTGCTGGTGGCCGTGGTGCTGGACAGGGTCACTCGGGCCGCGGGAGGCGCGGCTCCGTGACGGCACGGCTCCGGAACCTCGCTCCCGGCGTGGCCCTTGGCCTGCTCCTCATCGATGTCGCGGGCATGGTCGTGCTCTCGGTCGCCCGGCCTCAATTCCTGTCGACCTACAACCTGTTCGTCACTGGTCGCGACCTTTCGATCCTGCTCCTGGTCGCCCTGGCCCAGATGATCGTGCTGTCGCTTGGGCAGATGAACCTCTCGATCGGCTCGATCGGCGGCCTTGTGGCGATCATCGATTCGGGGCTGATGGTGCGGTACGGGCTGCCGGTCCCGGTCGCACTGACCGCCGGCTTCGTGCTCGGCATCGTTTGCGGTGTTGTCAACGGCCTGCTTGTCTACTGGACGAAGATCAACAGCTTCGTGCTGACCCTCGGCACGTCTTACGTGTTCGCGGGCATCAACCTCGGCATCACCCACGCGACGCCCTTCTATCACATCCCCAACGAGATCAGCGCGTTCGGCCAGGCTCGCCTCGGCCCGTTTCCGATCATGGCCGCCGTGACGATCGTGCTCGCGCTGCTGCTTGCGTTCTTCCTTTCCCAGGTCGTGCTCGGCAGGCAGCTGCTCGCGGTGGGCGGCAACGCTCTGGCGGCGCGCCTGTCAGGTCTCCCCATCCGGCGCGCGACCCTGACCGCACACGCCATCTCCGGTTTTCTCGCCGCGATGGCCGGCACGATGCTCATGGCCCAGCTGGGGCAGGGCCAGCCGACCATCGGCGCGACATGGGTGCTTCCCTCTTTCGCCGGTCCGATCATCGGCGGCGCCGCGCTCGCCGGCGGCAGCGCCCCCATCCTAGGCACCGTGCTCGCTATGGTCCTCATCTCGCTGATCGACGACGGTCTCGTGCTGGTCAGCGCAGATCCCTTCTGGGTGCAGTTCCTCATCGGCGCGCTGATCCTGGGGGCGGTCGTCCTCGGACGGGCCCGCCTGAGCGACATCAGGACTTTGCTCCGGATCTCCGCAAGTTCGACTCACCAGGCCGGGAGCAGGCAATGAGCGCCGAACCGAAACCCCTCACGCCTGAGGTGCGGCTCGAGGTGGCCGGAATCCGCAAGCAGTTCCCGGGCGTCGTCGCGCTCGACGACGTGTCGCTTCGCCTGCGTGCAGGTGAGATCCACGCGCTGCTCGGCGAAAACGGGGCCGGCAAGAGCACGCTGATCAAGGTCTTGACCGGGGTCTATCAGCCGGATGACGGGGAGATCCGGCTCGACGGCAGCCCTGTGCGCTTCGCCTCACCGCGTTCGGCGTTGGCCGCCGGGATTAGCGTCGTCCATCAAGAGCGCAACCTCATCCCTCAGTTCACGGTGGCGGAGAACATTCTCCTGGAGCGGATCCCGACGCGCGGGTTTCAGCTGGTCGATCACCGTGCTGTCAATCGCCTGGCCAGGCCGTGGATCGAGATGGTGGGGCTTGACGCCGCGCCCACGACGCCGGTGGCGGAGCTGAGCGTGGCGCAGATGCAGCTCGTCGAGATCGCCAAGGCCCTGTCCCTCCAGGCGCGCATCCTCCTGATGGACGAACCGACCGCGGCCATCACGCCGCACGAGGTCGGTTACCTGTTCCGGATTCTTGGCGACCTGCGCCGGCACAATGTAGCGCTCGTGTTCGTGAGCCACAAGCTGGAAGAGGTGTTCGAGCTCTGCGACCGTGTCACGGTACTCCGGGATGGACGAAACGCTGCCACGGATGTCGACGTGGCAAAGCTGGATCGAGACCAGCTCGTGACGTACATGATCGGACGGGCTGAGGTGATCGCCGAGCTGCCACCCAAACCTCCTCCGCGCGAACCGGTCTTGGAGGTGGCGGGGCTGACCGGTAGCCGGGGGGACGCCGCGCTGAGCTTCGTGCTCCACAAAGGCGAGGTCCTGGGCCTCTACGGCTTGGTCGGAGCCGGGCGCTCGAGCCTGGCCAAGACGCTGGTCGGTGAGATCAGGGCGATGGGGGGCGAGGTGAGGGTGCGTGGCGCGGTAACGCACATCAAGAGCTTCCGGGAGGCAGTCGAGAAGTACAGCTTCGGATATGTGAGCGAGGACCGCAAGCAGGAGGGTCTCATCCTTCTTCACTCGGTCCGTGCCAATACATCGATAACGATCTGGCGGCGCCTGCGCTCGTTCGGTCAGTGGATCACACGCTCGAAAGAGGAAGCGGCGATTCTTCCCACCATCCGCCAGCTGGACGTCAAGACCCAATCCCTGGGGCAATCGGTGGGAACTCTATCGGGCGGCAACCAGCAGAAGGTCAGCATCGCCAAATGGCTCGCCGGCAAGGCGGAGATCTTGATCATTGACGAACCTACTGTGGGAATAGACATCAAGACCAAGAACGCATTGCACGAGCTCATCTGGGACCTGGCCGCGAACGGCAAGTCGATCCTGCTCATCTCGAGCGACATGCCCGAGGTGATCCGCCTGTCCGATCGCATCCTGGTGATGCGCAACCATGCGATCGTGGGTGAGCTGCCGAACACTCATCAATACGACGAGATGAGCGAAGCCATCATGGCTCGGCTCAGCTGAGGGAGCTTCGATGCAGAGGTACGGTATGACGCTGATGCTCAAGGATGACGACGAGATCGTCGATCGCTACAAGGAATACCACCGCAAGGCGTGGCCAGAGGTGGTATCTCGCTTGCATGAGATCGGGATCACGGAGATGCGAATCTACCTGCGCGGCCGCCGGATGTTCATGTACATGGAGGCGGACGACGGATTCTCCCCCGAGCTGGAATTCCCAAAGCTGACGCAGGATCCGCGCTACCGCGAATGGGACGAGCTGATGCGCACCTTTCAGGTGCGTGCTCCAGAGGCGCGCCCAGATGAATGGTGGGCTTCCATGGAAGAGGTCTTCGACCTCAGCAGCCAGTGAGCGAGAAGGCCCTCCCTCTACCACCTTCCCGCCAGACCCTGACCGACAGCGTCTATGAGGCGGTCATGGAGCTCGTCATGGACCAGCACATCGAGGCGGGCGGGCGGGTCAACATCGATCTCGTCGCGCGCCAGCTGAACGTGTCGCCGACGCCGGTGCGTGAAGCGCTCGCCCGGCTGGAAATGGACGGCCTGGTCATGAAGGAGCCGCTGCGCGGCTATTCCGTCACCCCGACGCTGGACACGAAGACCTTCAACGACCTGTATGACGTGCGCCGGCTGCTCGAGCCTTTCGCCGCGCGCCGCGCGGCCGAGCGCCGAGATGACAAGGTCGTGGCCGTGCTCGATCGCGAGCTCGATGAGATGCGCCGCCTCGTTGGCATGGACCCAGGGCCGGCCGGCGGCACCTATCACGACTACCGCGCATTTGCCATGCAGGACGCGCGATTCCACGAGGCGATTGCGGGTACGTCAGGCAACAGCCTGTTGAGCGACACCCTACGGCGCCTGCGCTCGCACCTCCGCCTTTACCGCCTCTATCACCGGTACTACACGATGGAGATCGGCGCGGCGACGGTGATCGAGCACGAAAGCATTCTTGATGCAATCCGGGCCGGCGACGCCCGCAGCGCCGAGGCTGCGATGCTCGACCATATCAATCGCTCGATGGAGCGCTCTGAGGGAGCGCGCGTGAGATCCGTGACGCGCCCGACCTAGCGTCCCCATCTGGCCGCCACCGCTTTCGGCTTTCGCCCCCAAGCGCGAGTCTTTCATCCCAGACCGGTCCATAAATGCTGCGCTGCTCCGTCAGAAATCGAACCGAATTGACGGCGCTGCTATTGAAGTCCAGTGGCTCGAAGGCCCGTAAATACAACTGAGCATTCTGCTTGGTTCCCTGACCGTGGGGAGGAACTACACCAGGGTCCGTCCTGCAGTTGCGGAGGCGATCGCGGGCACTTCTGGCAACAGCCCGCTGGGCGACACTCTGCGGCGCCTGCGCTCGCACCTGCGCCTCTACCGTCTGTATCACCGGTACTACACGAAGGAGATCGGCGCCGCGACAGTGATCGAGCACGAAAACATTCTTGCCGCCATCCGTGCGATGCCAGTGGCGCCGAGGCGGCGATGCTGGAACACATCGATCGCTCCAGGGAGCGCTCGGAGGGAGCGGGGAACCGCCCGACCTAGCGTCTGACCTGGCCTCCTCATCTGGTGCGGTTTCAGCTGGCGCGCCCTGCGCGCGCCCGGCCGAGCTCAACTAATCTGTTCACGGAAATTGCGACGTCATGGATCTTGAACTGGCGTGGCTCCGCTCCTGGCTCGAGGTAGTAGATTCGGGAGGATTCGCCAAAGCGACTGAGCGTATTCACCTGTCTCAGCCGCGCATTTCTGCCCACGTTGCCAGTCTCGAGCACGCTCTCGGATGCTCACTGATCGAGCGGCGACTGCGTCCTCTGACACTGACTGACGAAGGGAAACGTCTGCTTCCGCGAGCACGCTCGATCATTGCGGCCGTTGACGACACGGTCTCGGATCTCCGATCCACCAAGACAACGATTGCCGGCAGGATCGCAATCGCGAGCTTTGCCAGCGCGAGCTCCGAGTTCCTGCCAGAAGTTCTGATGCGATTCAGATCGGCCAACCCGCTCGTTGAAATCAGAGTGCTCGACGGGGATGTGCAGGTAATCGAATCGGCCCTTTCCGATCGGCGTGCCTCAGTCGGATTGCGGCCGAGTCGCCCTGAGCCAACCGACCGCGCGCTCGTGATGCGTCCGCTCTGGCGCGAACCTTTTGTGGTCATCGCTCCGGTTGGTCATCCCATGCTCGAGTCGGAGATCGTCGGACTCGAACAGGTTGTGGCCTATCCCGTCATCACGATTGGGGATCCCATGGCGGACCAGAGCGTGGGCTATGAGGCGTGGTCGGCAATGCGCGCGAGCCGCCTCAAACTACCGATTGGCATCGTCTCGCATCAGCCGACCACTCTGGCGGCGATGGTCCGAGCCGGGCACGGTGTGGGCTTGGTGAACCTCCTCGTCGCGGCGATGGTTCGAAAGGACGGACTCGAGGTCCGGACGATAGAGAACAGCAACCTGTATCGCGACGTGGGGCTCTGGTGGCATTCCGAACGTCCACTCAGCCGCGCTTCGCTGGCGTTCATCGATCTGGCGATGGCGGCCCCGCTGCCGCCGGGAACGTCAGCCGTACCCGACGTGGACTGACCCCCGCAGCCGACATCAGCGAAACGGATCGAGAACATCCGGTCTTCGGTGTGGATGCTCGTAGGTATCGATGGCTTAATCAACGCTGGTAGGAAGCGCTTGTTGAGCCATGACCCGACCAGGCCAGACCGACCGATCCATCCATGGGTGGCCGCGGCTGCCGCCGGTCCGAGGTTCGGAGTTGGTCTCGGCCCGCAGACGCTGCCGGATTGCATCGATTTCGTTCAGCTGGCTGAAGAGCTCGGATTCGATTCTTACTGGGCGAACGATCATCCGACCCGAACCGCCGATCCCTGGAATGTGCTCACGGCCCTTGCCGCGACTACTAAGAGAATCCGGCTTGGGTCTCTGGTCAGCTGCGTTTACTATCGCAACCCAGTCGTTTTGGCCCGGCAGGCGGCGGATGTCGATCGCCTGAGTCAGGGACGCCTGGTCCTCGGTATCGGTATCGGGGACGATGCCAGGGAGTTCGAGCAGCTTGGGGTGCGCTTTCCTTCGCCGGCTGAGCGCCATGAGGCGCTCGGAGAATCGATAGAAATCGTTACCAGGCTTTGGGGTGACTCACCTGTGAGCTATCGAGGCAAGCACTTCCAGATCGACAACGCCCAGCTGGCTGGACCAGGGCCGGTGCAGCGGCCACACATTCCGATCCTGATCGGTGGCGGTGGAGAACGACGAACCCTGGAGCAGGTGGCGCGCTACGCCGACGCCTCGAATTTCGGTGAGCACGAATGGGTCGGTGGCGCCACCCAGAGCGATGACGTCACTCGCAAGTTTGATGCGCTGCGCTCCCACTGCGATGCGCTTGGCCGTCCCTTCTCATCGATTCTCCGAAGCCACGTGGCCATATTCCTGGTGCTGGCGGAAACACAGAGCGCCCTCGAGAGAAAGGTTGGCGAGCTGGCTCGAAGCTCCGACATCAGCAGATATGGAGCGGCCTCGCCGGCCGGCGGCGCCAGGAGCGCAATCGATCCGCCTCCGCAGCTGTCAGAGGATCTCCGCGCAAGCCTGATCGCCTGCACGCCCCGCGACCTGGTCAAGCGATACCGATCGCTGATGGCGCTTGGGATGCAGTACTTCATCGCGCTTGTGTATGGAAACGACCTCGAGACGATCCGCCTGCTGAGCCGCGAAGTCATACCCGAGCTGAAACGGCCAGGCGATCAAAGCGTCGCCATCCGCTGATGTCGCGCGCCGCCGACATCAGCGAAACGTATCGAAGACATCCGGTCTTCGGTGTTGATGCTTGTGCGCTGCCATGCCTTAATCGGACACGCATGGATTCAATGGACGGCGCGCGCGGCATCCTCTCGTCGGCGGTAGTCGACCTGCCGCCGGGCGACGAGGGCGCGTTGATCACTTCCGTCGAAACGTACGCGCTCGCGGTGCCGCTGGTGAAGACGATTGCGGACTCGACGGCGTCTATGCCGGCCTGGATCGTGCCCGTCGTCGAGGTCCGCACTGCGGATGGCCGCGTCGGCACAGGAATCTCCGGTGTGCATGCCGGACCCGAGCTCCTGTGTGACGTCATCGACCGGTATTACTCGCCCGCGTTGATCGGGGCGTCGTCGCAAGACATCGTCGGCACGTGGAAGCGGCTCTACTGGCTTCCGACGCACTGGATCGGCCGGGCCGGTGTTGTTCACATGGCTCTCGGCATGGTTGATATCGCGCTGTGGGATCTCGCCGCGCAGCGCGCAGGACTCCCACTGTGGAGGCTCTTGGGAGGGTCGGCCGATGCGATCGAGACCTACAACACCGATGGCGGCTGGCTCAACTTTGAGCTCGAGGACCTGATCAGGGACCTCAGCTCGCTGATCGACCACGGCTGGCGCCGGGTGAAAATGAAGGTAGGCAAGCCCGACTGGCGTGAGGATGCGCACCGCGTCCGTGCCGTCCGCAAGGCGATTGGCGACGAGGTCGCGCTCATGTGCGACGCGAATCAACGGTGGGAGCTGGCGACCGCCGTACGCATGCTGCCGGTGCTCGAAGAGGTCGGTATGGACTGGGTCGAGGAGCCCATCCACGCGGACGATCTCGAGGGCCACGCTCGACTGCAGAAGGCGACCGTCTCGGACATCGCGGCCGGCGAGAGCATCTACTCCTACCAGGCGTTCGCCAGTTTCATCGCCGCCGACGCCATGCGCGTTGTCCAGGTCGACGCTACGCGCGTGGGCGGAGTCACCGAGTGGCTTCAAGTCGCCGCGCACGCCGCCGGCAGGGGCTTGAGGGTCGTTCCTCATGCGGGCGACATGATGCAGGTGCACCAGCACCTCGTTGGTACGGCCCTGTCAGAAGCCGCTCCACTACTCGAGTTCATCCCGTGGACGCAGGACGCCTTCATCGAGCGGAGTGTCGTCCGCGATGGCTACCTCGAAAGAGCGCAGGCCCCCGGGGCTTCAACGGCAATTCGGCCTGACGCCCGAAGCAAGTGGCAGATGCCGGGTATAGGGGGGCGCAGCACGACCTGAGGATCGAAGCCGGCGGAGTGCCAGGCCGTTCGCAGAAGCAAGGAAACCAGAGTGGAGGAGGCAATCAAATGAAGCTAGGAGAGGCATTGAAATGAACCGTACGTTTGGGAAGCTGTTCGCCCTTGTGGCGATCGCAGCGGTATTCGCGGTGGCATGCGGCAACTCGCCTGCGGCGGCGAAGAAGATGATCATCGGTGACATCCTCTACAACAACGACGCCTACCAGACCGCGCAGCAGAAGCAGATGCAGGCCTACGCCGACAGCCTGGGCATCCAGATCGTCTTCGAGAACCAGCTCGGCGTCGGCACCAACGCCCCCAACCTGATGGACGACCTCCTGGCGAAGGGCGTTCAGGGAATCATCTTCCAGCCGGCCGACGCCGCGGTGTCGGTCCCTCTCGTGAAGGAGGCGCAGGCCAAGAAGATCCCCGTGCTGGGATGGGCGATCCCCTTTGGGACGGGCATCACCGCACCCTACGTCGGCCTGGACGAGCGCGCGCAGACCGTCGGGGCGGGAACCCGAGCCGCACAGTGGGTCAAGACAAACTATCCGGGCAAGCAGGTGGACGTGCTGCTCGTCACCATCCAGGGAGCCTCCATCTGCGCCGACATCCGGATGGGAGGATTCAAGGAAGGCGTCCTTTCCGTGGCGCCTGACGCGAAGATCACGACCGTGGACGGCGCCGGCTCACGCGAGAAGGCCGTGACGGTGGCCGAAGACGCGCTCCAGCGTGACAAGGGCTTCAACGTCGCGACGGGCTGCAACTCTGACATGGCCTTCGGGGCCCTGCAGGCCTTCAAGTCGGCGGGGCTCGGAGGAGCCACCAACAAGAAGCCCGATCACACGTACTTCTACAGCATCAACGGCACCGACGAGGAGCTGAAGGCGCTCGTGGACAAGTCGTCACCGCTCATGGAAGTGCTGGGGCTCACGCCTAAGGAAATCTCCCAGACGCTGATCGACACTCTGCTGAAAATGATCAAAGGCACGATCGACCCGTACGGCAGCTTCGTCTTGAACGTGCCCGACAAACCGATCCCGGCCGACTGCGCCGCCGCCAACGCGTTCAACAAGGGCGAGTACCTGGCGACCGCGGACCTTCCTTGCTAGCAGTTCTCTCTCAGACCGGAGGAGGGACGAGTTCCTCCTCCGGTCCATCATCAGCCTTCGCCGAGTGACACATTGCCGGAGATGAACCTGCCGAGTGATCGCGAGCTGCTGGCCGTGGAATCTCTCGCCAAGAGCTACGGCGGGGTGAGGGCCTTGCGGTCGGCCGACCTTCATGTGCGCGCCGGCGAGGTCCACGCGCTGGTGGGCGAGAACGGCGCCGGCAAGTCCACTCTCGTCAAGATCCTCGCCGGAGCCACGACCAGGGACTCCGGCGAGATCCGCTTCAACGGCGTCCCGGTCGACTTCCAGTCACGGGCCGAGTCGATGCGCGCCGGGATCAGCGTGATCTTCCAGCACGCGAACCTCGTACCTCAGCTCACGGTGGCCGAGAATGTCACCCTCGGCGTGGAACAGTCCCGCCTCGGCATCCTCCGCGACTCGGCCCAGCGAAGGGCGGTGCGCGATGTCCTCGCGAGCCTCGGATCGAGCATCGACCTGAACCGCGTGGCCGCCAGCCTGCGCTCCGCCGAACGCCAGCTGGTCGAGATCGCGCGGGCGCTGCTGCACGATTCGCGCCTCCTCATCCTCGACGAGCCCACGGCCTCGCTCGGCACCGATGAGGTGACCCACCTGCATCGCGTCCTTGGCGAGCTCCGCGGCGCCGGGCTCGCGATCATCTACATCTCGCATCGGATCGAGGAGGTCCTGGCCGTCAGCGACCGGGTCACCGTGTTGCGCGACGGCAAGACCGTGGCGACGCTCGAGGCGGACGAGACACGGATCGAGCAGGTGGTCGGCCTGATGATCGGGCGCGACTCAGACCAGGTCTTCCAGACGGCGACGTCGCACTCACGTCCGGACGCAGTCCTCGAAGTGCGCGACCTGACGACGGAAACGGGATTGCACGGCATCACGTTCACGCTCCACGCGGGCGAGGTGCTTGGGTTTTACGGGCTGCTCGGCTCGGGCCGGACAGAGCTGGCCCACGCCATATTCGGCGCAGACCCGATCACAGGTGGAAGCGTTCAGATCGACGGAAGCACCCGGTCTCTCGGCACGCCGCGCCGTGCCGTCCGCTCGGGCATAGGCCTGGTCCCTGAAGAACGAGTGGCCGACGGCCTCTTCCCGCAGCTGTCGGTGCTGGACAACATGAGCTCAGCCCGGCCGTGGCTCTATTCGCGCTTCGGATTGGTCAACGACAGTGCACGCTTCCGGCTCGTCGACGCGATGGCCCGGCGGCTTGGTGTGAGGGCGGCCTCGCTCGAGCAGGTTGTTTCAGCCCTGTCCGGTGGCAATCAACAGAAAGTAGTCCTCGGTCGCTGGCTCATCGGAGGGTCGAAGCTCATCATTCTCGACGACCCCACAGTCGGCGTCGACGTCGGCGCGAAACAGGAGATCTACAGGCTCATCTCG
>DATFVI010000059.1:0-33939 GCA_035260405.1 Candidatus Dormiibacterota bacterium | reverse complement strand
CATCAGCGTCACCCAGCGCCGGCTCAGGATCGCTATGTCTGCTCCTCCCCCGCTCCCCGGCAGCTTCACGGTCGGGTGGGCCGGCTCGCCGATGTAGGAAGTGTTCAGGTTCCCGAACCGGTCGACCTCGGCACCTCCGATGAAGCCCAGGTCGACGGATCCCTGTGCCATCAGGGCCATCACGTTCGACATCCGCGTCGCCCACAGAGCGCCCGCGACATTCGGTGGGTCGCCCATCGTGCCCAGGAATCCCTCCGCCGGCTGCTCGCGCATGAGACCGACCTCGAACAGGCCGCGTGCGCTCGGCGCATGCGCGTTGTGCGCGACCGCGTAGGCGAGTATGGGGAGCCGCATGCCGACGAAGACGAGGTCGCCATCCTGTATCTCGCGCGCGGCAACGGCCACCATCAGCTCCTGCGGCGTGTAGCTACTCGAATCCATAGTCCACCGGCTCCGACATTCGATGCAGTGAGACGCGCAGCGATGCCAGGCCAACGTGGTCCAGGTAGGCGGCTCGGTCGGGAACTCCCATCACCCACCGCTCGAGCCATGCCAGATAGCCATCCACCGACCGCGACTGCTCCGCGTAGTCGCGATAAAACGCGTGATCTCTCTTGAAATATCCCTGCACCGGGGCCGGGTGCGCCCCGCCTGGCTCGTGCACGACCGCGACCACCTTCGTCTCCGGGAACAGGATCCGGTTCGGGTCGCCGAGGATAACGTCGGCGTCCACGAGCTCTTCGCACGTGACGATCACGCGGCCCGCCGCCAGCCCGGCTTCTTCCATGATGCCCAGCGGTCCCCACGCGTGCGCCCGTCCCATCTCGTCCGATCGCTGGACATGGACGATTGCCACGTCGGGTCGAACCGCCTCGACGTGCGCCAGCCCACCCGCGGCCACCAGGCCCGGGTTGGTGCGTAGCATGTCGCTGCCCAGCAGCGCGCGGGTCGGCAGGCTCGGCACGTTCCACGCGGCCGCCCACAGCGCGAGCGAAATCGAGAAGTTGGAATGATCGCGGATGTCGAGCGAGCCCGGAATCCGTTCATCGCACGCGCGCCGGTAGCAGTGCCCAAGGCCCTCGGAAACGTTGCCGATCCAAGCGGCGGTCACCCGGCGCACGCAGCCCGCGCCGATGAGCTGGTCGAACAGCGCGTCCGAGATCGGCCCCACGAGCTCGAGCTCTCGCCGCCCCTGCCGGATCATCTCGTGGCCCGCGGCGAAGGGGATCAGAGGTTCGAGCGCCAGGCCGAGTGCGACCGTCGAGCCATCCGGGACGAAGCGGCGGATGGCCTCCGCCATCGCCATGACCTTGCCCGACGCAAGTCCGCCGGCTATTGCCCTATCGACTCCAGGTACGAGCGGTGGTTGCGCTCCAGCTCCGGCATCGAATCCCCGCCGAACTTTTCTAGAAAAGCTTCGGCGAGCGTCAGCGCGACCACCGCCTCACCGATCACCCCCGCCGCAGGAACAACGCACACGTCGCTGCGCTCGTAGTGAGCTTCCACCGGTTCCTTGGTGACGAGGTCGACCGACCACATTGGTTTCTTCATCGTCGAGATCGGCTTGATCGCGACGCGGAGGTCGATCGGCTCGCCATTCGTCATGCCTCCCGTCAGGCCCCCCGCGCGGTTCGTCAGGTGCCGGAAACGTCCACCCGAGTACTCGATCTGGTCGTGGAAGTCCGAACCGTGACGCGCCGCTCCCTGGAAGCCGGCGCCGAACTCGACGCCTTTGATCGCGTTGATGGAAAGGATCGCCTGCGCGATGCGGCCGTCGAGCTTGCGGTCCCAGTGCACATAGCTGCCCAGGCCGGGTGGCACTCCGCGCGCCACGACCCGAAACGTGCCGCCGATCGTGTCGCCCAGCTCCGCCACGTGGTCGATCTCGGTGACCATCTGGGCCGAGGCATCGGCGTCGGGGCAGCGCACCGGCGATTCCTCGATTTCCTTCGAAGTCACGGCCCCGGTGTCGACGCCGTCGTACCCGATGTCCACGCTCCCGATCGACTGGGTGAAGCTCAAGATCTCGATCCCGAAATGCGCCAGCAGCTTCCGCGCGACGCCGCCCGCCGCCACGCGGGTCGCGGTTTCACGCGCGGAGGAGCGCTCGAGCACGTTCCTGATGTCGGTGTGCCCGTACTTCAGCGCACCGGCGAGGTCCGCATGGCCTGGTCTCAGGCGCGTGACCGGCTTGGGCTCGTAGCCCTCCTTCGCCGCGGTCATCTGCGCCGTCCAGTTCGCGTGGTCCTTGTTTTCGAGGACAAGGGTGATCGGGCTTCCGATCGTCACGCCGCCGCGCACGCCGCTCACGATGCGCGCGACGTCGGTCTCGATTTTCTGGCGCCCCCCGCGTCCATGGCCGCTCTGACGCCGCGCGAGATCGCGACGCAGGTCCTCTTCGGAGATCTCGAGTCCCGAGGGAAGTCCGTCGATGATCACAGTCAGCTGCGGCCCGTGCGATTCGCCCGCGGTCAGCCATCTCAGCATTGAGGGGATGATAGGGCGAAGTGAGAAACGCCCTTGACGCCGCCCTGATCGACGTCGGCGGCACTCTGTGGCCCAACTCGTGGCCGTTTCGCAAGACTGACGGCAAAGGCAGACACCTGCGAGTGGCTGCCGCGATGCCCATGCTCGAGACGGCGGCGATCGATGCCCTGGTCGCCGATTTGATCGCAAGCAGCCGCGTCGGCGACGAGGCTCGGGCCATCTCGACGGAGACCCCGGACACGATCGCCGCGGCCGAGGTCCTGATCGCGGCGTCGCTCGCGCGGCAGGGTCTCGCCGGGGACGCCCTGAGCATTGCGCGGATCCGGCGCGCGATGGCCTTGCCGGTCGCGGACCGCATGAAACCGCTGCCGGGGGCGGTCGAGCTGCTCGCGGACATCCGCGCGCTCGGGATGCGCAGCATCATCGCCAGCAACACGTACTGGCGCGACGCCGAGAGCTACTGGCAGGACTTCCGCCTGCTCGGCATGGCGGACGGTGTCGACGCCATCGTCACGTCGGTTGACGCCGGCCACCTCAAGCCGCACCCCGCGGTGTTCGAGATGGCGATGCGTGTCGCGAAGAGCCCGCCCGAGCGCTGTGTCGTGATCGGCAATCGCGAGGAGAACGACATCGAGCCGGCGCTGGCGCTCGGGATGCGAACGATCCTCGTTTATCCCGACGACCCCAAGCCCGCCTCGAGCCGGGCGCACGCCGTGGTCCCAGACCTGTGGGAATGCGCTCGGGTCTTGAAAGCTATGCTCCACGGCGAATGAAGCAGGAGATGCTTCGCGACGTCGAGCGGGTGGTGCTGACACTCGACGTCAATGGCGAACCGAGGGAGCTGCTGCTGGCCGTGCACAAGACGCTCCTCGAGGTGCTGCGAGAGGACATGCAGCTGACCGGCACGAAGCACGGCTGCGAGCTCGGCGAGTGCGGAACGTGCACCGTCCTCGTCGACGGCAAGCCCGAGCTCAGTTGCCTCCTCCTCCCCATCCAGCTCGAGGAGCGGGCGATCACCACTATCGAAGGGATGGCTCGAGGGGCCGAGCTGCATCCGCTGCAGCAGGCATTTGCGGAGTTGGGCGCGGCCCAGTGCGGCTACTGCACGCCGGGCATCCTGCTCTCCGCGAAATCGCTGCTCGAAACCAACGCTCGACCGTCGCGCGATGAGATTCGCGAGGCTCTCGCCGGGAATCTCTGCCGCTGCACGGGCTATATCAAGATCCTCGATGCGATCGAGCTTGCCGCAGGTCGCATGTCATGAGTTTCGACGTGGTCGGCAAGCCTCTGCAAAGGGTTGATGCGGTGACCAAGGTCACCGGGCGCGCCATTTACGCGGACGACATGCTGCCCGCACGAACGCTGCACTGCCGGATCCTGCGCAGCCCTCACCCCCACGCGCGCATCTTGTCGATCGACACCTCCGCGGCGCGGCGCATCCCCGGGGTGCAGGCCGTGATCACCGGGGCCGACCTGCCGATCAAGTTCGGCATCCTTCCTGTGACGCAGGACGAGCGCGCGCTCGAGCACGAGAAGGTCCGCTACGTCGGCGATCCGATCGCCGCCGTGGCCGCGACCGAGGAGGAGATCGCGGCCGCCGCATGCGACGCGATCGCCGTCGAGTACGAGGTCCTCGACCCGGTCATGTCGATCGAGGATGCGCTGGTCGCTCCGAAGGACGAACGCATCCAGGACTATGGCGGTCCTCACAACATCCACAAGCTCGTCGCGCTCGAGTTCGGCGACGTCGAGGGAGGCTTCGCGCGGGCGGACCACGTGCGGGAGGACGTCTTCTTCTTCCAGGGCAACACGCACCTGCCGATGGAACAGCACAGCGCCATCGCGACATACGTGGACGGGCGCGTCACGCTGTGGTCGTCCACGCAGGTCGTGCACTACGTGCACCGCGCGCTGTCCAAGGTGCTCGAGCTGCCGATGAACCGCATCCGCGTCATCGGCGCCGCGCACGGCGGCGGCTTCGGTGGCAAGACCGATCCCTTCGCGCACGAGATCATCGTGAGCAAGCTCGCGATGCTGACCGGCCGCCCGGTCAAATGCACGCTGACGCGCGAAGAGGTCTTCTACGCGCACCGCGGCCGGCACCCCGTGCTGATGTGGGTGAAGAGCGGGGTCACGCGCGATGGCTTGATCACGGCGATGCATTTCCGCACAGCGCTGGACGGGGGCGCCTATGGCTCGTACGGAGTGGCGTCCACCTTCTACACCGGCGCACTGCAGACCGTGACATACGACATTCCCGCTTATCGATTCGAGGGCTGCCGCGTCTTCACCAACAAACCGCCGTGCGGACCCAAGCGCGGCCACGGCACCCCCCAGCCCCGTTTCGCGTTGGAGCTTCATCTCGAGAAGATCGCGCACGACCTCCACATCGACCCCGCGGACCTGAAGCAGGGCAACTTCGTGAAACCCATGACCCGAACGGTCAACTGGCTGCGCGTCACGTCGTGCGGCCTCGATGAATGCACCGCGCGGGTGTTGAATGCCTCCGGCTACAAGAGTCGCGTGCGGCGACCAGGACATGGCATGGGGTTTGCGATCTCCAGCTATCTGTCCGGGGCAGGCACCGCCATCTACTGGAACGACATGCCGCACTCCGAGGTCCAGGTCAAGGTCGACCGTGGCGGCGTGACCGTTTTCTGCGGCGCGATGGACATCGGACAGGGCTCCGATTCAGTGCTCGCCACGATCGTCGCCGAGGAGCTCGGCCTGCAGCCCGCCGACATCCGCCTGGTCACCGCGGACACCGACACCACGCCGATCGACCTCGGCTCGTACTCGTCGCGCGTCACGTTCATGGCCGGCAACGCGGCGATCCAGGCCGCTCGAAAGATGCGCGCGACGCTGGTGGAGGCGGTCGCCGCGAAAATGCAGCGCGCGGAGTCGGCGGTCGAGGTGGGCGGCGGCCGCATCGGGGATTTCAGCTTCGAGCAGGCGGCCGAGCTCGCCGAGGCGAAGTTCGGCACGCTGACGAGCGCCGGCAGCTACACGCCGCCCAAGATCGCGGGGCCTTACAAGGGCTCGGGCGTCGGCCCCAGCCCGGCCTACAGCTACTCGGCGTGCGTCGTCGACCTCGACGCCGACGCGCGAACCGGCCTGGTGCACGTCAACAAGATCTGGATCGCGCACGACGTCGGACGCGCGATCAACCCGCTGCTCGTCGAAGGCCAGGTGGAGGGCAGCGTCTACATGGGCCTGGGCGAAGCTCTCATGGAAGAGCAGGAGTTTCGCAAGGGCCTCCACAAATGGCCCTCGATGCTCGAGTACAAGTCGCCGACATTCCTCGACATGCCCGAGGTCGAGACCTTCATCGTCGAGACGGTTGATCCCGAAGGGCCGTACGGCGCCAAGGAAGCGGGACAGGGTCCCCTGCTGCCGGTGCCGCCCGCGGTGTGCTCCGCGGTCTTCGACGCTCTGGGGGTCTGGATCGACGAGGTGCCGGTCACACCCGAGAAGATCGTCGAGGCGCTGCGGCGCAAGGCAAAAGGCGAACCGGCGCGTTTCGGGCCCTTGCGATTTCCGGACATCCCGTACCCGACGACGATCAAGGTCGAACCGCCGGCCAAGGAAATGGACCGTGCTGCGGCTGCCTCGATTTAGATACCTGCGTCCGAAGACCGCGCGAGAAGCGGCGCGCATGGCCGCGGACCTCGGACCGCGGGCCATGTTCGTAGCCGGAGGCACAGATCTGTTTCCAAAGCTCAAGCGGCGGCAGTTCGAGGTCGAGGCGCTGATCGGGCTCGACTTCCTGCCGCGCGAGATTCGCAACGGATCGAGCGAGTGCGTGGTCGGCGCCGGCGCAACTCTCGCGACTGCCACCGGCGACGCGCATTTGAGCGACAGGTTCACCGGCTACGCCGAGGCCGCGGGTCTCGTGTCGTCTCCTCCGCTGCGCAACGTTGGCACCGTCGGTGGAAACCTCTGCGTCGACACGCGATGCAACTACTACGACATGACCTATGAGTGGCGGAAGGCCGCCGGGTTCTGCATGAAGAAGGACGGGGACATCTGCCTCGTTGCGCCAAGCAGCTCGCGATGCTGGGCGGTTTCTTCATCGGACACCGCCCCAATGGCAATCGCGCTCGATGGCGTCGTGACGCTGGCCGGGCCCGACGGCGAGCGCGAGCTGCCCGTGTCGGCCCTGTATCGCGATGACGGAATCGACTACATGGCCAAGCAGCCAAGCGAGGTCGTCACGTGGCTCACGCTGTCTGCCGATGCCAAGACGAGGACGGCTTACGTGAAGCTGCGCCGCCGCGGGTCGATCGACTTTCCGATCGCCGGCGCTGCGGTCGCCATCCAGCTCGACGGCGACGAGGTCGTCCAGTGCCGGATCGTGCTTTCCGCGGTGGCCTCTCATCCACTCGAAGCGACCGCGGCTGAAGAGTTCCTGAAGGGAAAGCGAGTGAGCGAGGACACGATCCGCGAGACTGCTGAAATCGCAGCCAAGCCGGCCAAACCCCTGGACAACGCGGACCTCAGCCATTTCTGGCGCAAGCGCATGGTTCGCGTCGTGGTGGAGCAGTCGCTGGCGCGGGCAACGACCAGTACGGCGGGCTCGACGGTTAAGCTTTCAGGTCGAAACCGAGAATGAAGCAGTCCCGAACACGGCAATCAGGACAGGGCATGGTCGAATTCGCGCTCATCCTTGCGCTGGTCGCTCTCATCGTGATCGTCGCCCTGATCGCCACCGGAGGCCAGGTCGTGAACCTGTACTCCGACATCGTCCGGACGATGTGCCTCTACCACGCAGGCTGCTGACGAACTGATCCGTCGTTACGACGCCTAATCGGCGACCGCCGCCGCCGCCGCTGCCGCAGCCCGCTGTGCGTTGGCGCGTATCAGCTCGAAGTCGCGGCGCGCCAGCGCCTCCGGCGGAAACAGCGACGCGGTCAGCCCGACCGCCCTCACGCCCAGTCGCAGGTACGCCGCGATGTCCTCGATCGGCACTCCTCCGGAGACCCAGAACGGCACGCCGCCCATGGGCCCGTTCAGCGCCCGGACGTACTCGGGCCCGCCGACCGGTCCGATTGGAAACACCTTGACGAGCGCGGCGCCGGCGACCCTGGCCTGGTAGATCTCGGTCGGCGTCAACGCCCCCAGCACGCACAGGATGTCCTGCTCGCGGCAAGCGTCCGCCACCTCGGGCAGCAGCACTGGCGTCACCACGAAGGAGGCGCCCGCTTCCTTCGCCTCCCGGACGGCGCCTGGGTCCCAAATCGTCCCCACCCCGATCGGGTAGCGACCGCCCGTGGTGGCGATCAGCCCGCGGATCATCTCGAAGCAAGACGGCACCGTTTTGGTGATCTCGATCGTTCTGACGCCGCCTTCGAGGGCGGCGAGGCACGCCTGGAATCCCGCGTCGGAATCCTCGGTGCGCAGCACGCCGCAGATCCGATTCGGGAAAACCTGCTCGATGCTCCGCACAGCCGCGTGAATTATCACCTGAACCGGGGGAACCACCCCACGCCGCTCCCAGGCATGTGAATTCAGAAAAGTCCCATCCTGGTCGCGCTAGCGCGCTAAGGTAGTACATACGTATGACCGGGGCTACAGCGACGGAGAGCTCTCGGGACCTGATCATCCATGCGGCGGCCGATTCGCTGCTGGAAAACGGCTACTCGGGCACCAGCGTCCGGGCCATCGCCTCCAAAGCCGGCGTCGCAATCGGGAACCTCCAGTACTGGTTTCCGACTAAGTCGGAGCTCCTTGTCGAGGCATGGCGGTACCTCACGGCCCGCTCCGTCAACGAGCTGCGCCGCACCCTTAACCAGCTCACGGACCCCCTCGAGGTCCTCGAGATCGGCGTTGAGTCGCTCTGGGATTCGCTGCGACAGCTGGGCGACGTCCAGCTGGCCGCTTTCGACCTCCTGGTCCAGGCGCCGCGCACCGAGCGCCTGCGGGCGTACCTGCCCGAGCTCTTCACCAGGTACCGCGAGGTCATCCAGGAGCAGCTCGACCGGCTCGAGGAGGACGGCAGGATCCGGCTCACCGTCCCCCGCGACGTCCTGGTTCCCCTCGTCCTGAATACGGTCCTGGGTTTCGGCCTTTACTACGTCGTGACGCGAGACGACGAATCCTGCCTCAAGGCGCTGTCTGCCTTCCGGCAGCTGGCCGGCTCGCTCGTGGAGTCCGTCTGATGTCGGTTCAGCTCCTCGACCGCGAGCTCGACCGGCTGGAGAGCCTCTGGGAAGACGGCCTCTCGGAGGCTTACCGCTCGTACCTGGACGCGGTCGGCGCACAGGCGCCGGCAACCCGGCCCAGGCTGGCCCTGGCGGCAGCGCTCGTCGAGGTCGCGATCCGGCTGCAGGGCCTCGGCGGCCGGGCAGCCAGCCCGCCCACCCTCCTCATGGGCGACCTCTGCCTGGCACGCTCCTCGAGAATCCTGGCCGGCGCCGCCACCCAGGCCGTCCAGATCGCCTTTGCGCTGGCGATCGAGGAGATGTCGGCGGCGGCGGCATCCGGCGTGGCAGCCCCGGCCACGCGCGACCTCTTGCTCCGCGCCCTCGAGGCGACCTGATGGTCGGGCAACGCCTTCGCTTTGATACGAAGCACGCGACCGAGTTCGTCGACATCACCGACCTGCTACGCCAGGAAGTAAGGCGGGCCGGCATGCGCATGGGGCGGCTGCACCTGCAGTCCCTGCACACGACTCTCGGGCTCGCAGTCAATGAAAACGAGCCGCTGCTCCTTCGAGACTTCGGCAACATGCTCGAACGCTTCGCGCCGGTAGGCGCGGGCTACGAGCACGATGATTTCGCACGGCGCATCAATGTCGCGCTGGACGAGCCGGTCAACGGCCACGCTCACGTCCGGCAGCTGCTCTTGGCCGGGTTCGCCACGCTCCTGGTCGAGGAAGGCGACCTTGTCCTGGGCCGCTGGCAATCGGTGTTCGCGGTAGAGCTGGATGGGCCGCGCCACCGAGAGCTGGCGCTGCAGCTGGATGGAGACTTCTCCCCCCTCCCCCGCGCAAGCGGGGGAGGGTCGGGGAGGGGGCGGTCCGCAGCACTTTCGTCCGACCTCGTCGAGCTCGAGCTGTCCCGCCAGCTCCTGGTCGACCCCGAGCCCGTGTCCACACCGATGCGCAGGCTTGTCGAAGCAGGCGGCAAGCGCCTGCGCCCCAAGCTCGTTCAGCTCACGGCGGCGATCGGTCCACGCAACGAGCCGCTCCGCACGGCTGCCCTGGCCACCGCTGTGGAGCTCCTCCACAACGCCACCCTCATCCACGACGACTACGTCGACGAGAGCACCCACCGCCGCGGGCGTCCGACCGTTGCGGCAGCCGAAGGGCCCGAGAGAGCGATCGCGGTCGGCGATTACTACTTCGCCAAGGCGACCCGCCTTATCGCCGAGATCGGCAATCCCGAAGTGACATCCACGATCGCAGAAGCTCTCGAGGCTATCTGCGCCTCCCAGATCGACGACGTCGCGCTCCGTGGAGCTTTTCCCGGTGACCACGAGTCCTACCTGCGCGTCGTGCGCGGCAAAACGGCGGCGTTGTTCGCGGCGGCGTGCGCGTCCGGCGCCCAGCTGTCCGACGCGAGTCCTGAGATCGTCGAAGCTCTGCGCCGGTACGGGGACCTGCTTGGCGTCGCGTTTCAGATGGCGGACGACATGGTCGACTTCAGCCCAAGCTCGGGAAAGCCGGTCGCGCTCGACATTCGCCAGCGTGTCCTCTCCCTACCTCTTATCTATGCGGCGGAGGACCGCACGGTCGGACCTGAGATCCGCCGCCTGCTCGCGGGCTCGCTCGGCGACGCCGAGGTCGGCCGGGTCGCAGACCTGGTCACTTCGAGCGATGCGCTGCAGCGCGTGCGCGCCGAGGCCCAAGCGCTGGTCGACGCCGCGGTGCACGAGCTCGAGACCATCGAGCTGGACGGCCTGCGCCCAACCCTGATCAGCCTCGCGCACTCTGCGGTAGATCGAATCTCCTAAACACCGAGTTCTCGGAACGTGGCCGGGTGGCTATTCTCCGGCCATGGCGGTGCGGAAACCGTGACGCTCGCTGGCCGAGGCCGCGTGATTGCTGAAGCCGTGATCGGCCTCTGCCTCGCAATCGTGGCAATTGGCCCGCTTGCCGCCTGCACTGCCCGCGGCACGTCGGTTGCCAACCTGGGTGCCCAATGCGCTCCGGCGTCCACGGCCAACTCACAGGCTGAGGTCGCGGGATCGTTTGGCACACGCGTGGCCGCAATCGGGCAGCCGGCATGCATCGCGGGCCATGGCTTCGGCGCCAAGAGCGGGCAGGTCCTGTTCTTCGCCCCGCCCAATGATCAGGTCAGTGGCCGCATCGAGTCGTGGAGCAACACCATCATCAAGGTCGTGGTGCCGGCATCGGCGGCAACCGGGCCAGTGCAGGGAGTGACCGCCACCGGCGAACTTTTCTACGTTGGACCACTGATCATCGAAGGCACGCCCAACGGTGTCAGCCGCATCACCTACCGGCCCATCTCTCCTGCCGTCGCGAGCCAGACCGTCACCGTGACTCTGACCGCAATCAGTTCATCAGGCCGCCCAGTGCGCGACGTTGTCATTTCTTTCACCGACGGGCTTGGCACGCTCTTCTGCACGAGTGACACGACCGGCACCTGCAGCCTTGCTGTGACGGGCTACGCATCGGACAAGTTCGTAGCACTTTCGGGAACTGCCTGGACCGAAGTTTCGATCACCTGGCTCCAGCCACCGAACCAGACGATGTCGCTCACGAGCAGCTCGTCCGCCCTGCTCGTCGGCGGGACTGTGACGGTCACCGCCACCGTCAAGACCGAGCACGGCGATCCGATCCCGAACCAGGCCGTGACCTTCAGCGCCGGTGCGCCGGCGACACTGAGCGCGGCTGAGGCCACCACCGATGCCTCAGGAATGGCAACGATCACCGCAACCAGCGCAGCTCCTGGGTATGTGGTGATCGACGCAGAGACCAACTACTACGCCAATGGGAAAGCCATTGGGGTCGACTGGGCGCCCGCTTTGGTGACCGGCGTGTCTCCGAACCACGGGCCCAGCGCCGGAGGCACTCACGTTACCGTCTCGGGAAGCGGGTTCACCAGTTCCGCGACCGTTTACTTCGGCACCAAACCGGCCACGAGTTTGACCCTGGTCAACTCGTCGACCCTTATCGCGGTGGCCCCCGCGGGCAGCGGGCAAATCGACGTGCGCGTCGTGCTCGACAACTGGGGCAGTCCACCGGTGCCGGAGGACATGTATTCCTACGGGGGTTAACGCCTTGAGCGAGCCTGCCTCATTCGGCGCTCCGGTCCAGGATCGCGACCAGGTTGCGGGCGGAGACGAGGCCAACCGGCTTTCCCGCCTTGTCCATGACCGGCAGATGCCTGATGCCCAACCTCATCATCTTGACCGCCACCATCGCTACATCCTCATCGGCGTCGACGGTCGCCGGGTCCGCCGTCATCACGACGTCCGCCCTGGCTTCCCGAGGGTCGATGCCGTCCGCGATGGCCCGCACGAGGTCCCGCTCAGTGATGATCCCCACGAGGCGACCCTGAGACATGACCGCCACACAGTCGGAGTCGGCCTGTCGCATGTCGCGCGCCACCTCCGCGATCGTCGTCACAGGTTCGACCGACAGGAGATTTCCGGGCGGCAAATCTCTGACTTTCACGATTCCACCTCGTACTTCAACGGCACCATCCGCTGGGAGCTCCTGGGAGGTCTGCTGTAGCTTCGCTTCTGGCGCGGGGGCAGCTTGATGTCCTCATGAGGAACTTCTTTGTGGGGGATGAGGGACAGGAAGTGGCTCATCAGGTTGAGGTGCGCGGCCCGCTTGTTGTCCGTCTCGACCACGTACCAGGGAGCCTCCTTGATGTCGCAGTACGCAAACATGTTGTCCTTCGCTTCCGAATAGTCGACCCACTTCGCGCGCGCCTGCATATCCATCGGACTCAACTTCCAGCGCTTGCTCGGATCGTTGATGCGCGACAGGAAGCGCCGCTCCTGCTCTTCATCGCTGACCGAGAGCCAGTACTTGATGAGGACGACGCCTGAGCGGATCAGCATCCGCTCGAATTGAGGACAGGTCCGCAGGAAATCCTCATATTCCTCATCCGTGCAGAAGCCCATGACGTGCTCGACGCCTGCCCGGTTGTACCAGCTGCGGTCGAAGAGAACCATCTCACCCGCCGACGGCAGATGAGTTACGTAGCGCTGGAAGTACCACTGCGTCCGCTCCCTCTCGGTCGGGGCGGGGAGCGCGACGACGCGCACGAAGCGCGGGTTCAGCAGAGCGGTCATCCGCTTGATGACACCGCCCTTGCCGGCCGTATCCCTCCCTTCGAACAGGACCACCACCCGAAGGCCGCGATGCCGGATCCATTCCTCGAGCTGGAGGAGGTCGACCTGGAGCCGGCGCAGCTCCTTGTCGTAATCCTTTCGAGAAAGCACGGCGCCGCGCGACGTCCGCTGGCCGTTCTTCTTGTGCTTTTCCTTCGTGGCCTGCGCCATATGGCAGCCGCAATGTAGCAGCGCCACCACAAAAGCTCAGGACATTCTTGTTCCTGACAGAAGCCCTACGGTGCCTGCGGCCAGCGCCCGATAGCGCACGTCGGCCCATCCGGCCGCGGCGGCCATCGCCTGGAGCTCTTGCGGGCTGCGATACGAGTCCACCGTGTCGCTGAGGTACCGGTAGGCCGCCGGCTGTCCGGAGATCGCCCCTCCGATTGCCGGCAGCATTGTGCGCAGGTACAGGCGGTATGCGCTCCCGACCAGGTTCTTGGGCGGCCGCACGAACTCCAGCGCAACAGCGCGGCCGTTCGCCTTGACGATCCGCAGCATCTCCTGTAGACCGCGTACGGGATCGGACAGGTTGCGCAGGCCGAACGCGATCGTCGCCGCGCCGAAGCTCGCGTCGTCGAACGGAAGGCTCAGGGCGTCGCCTTCCAGGAACTCGAGTCCGGGGTGATCGCGCCGCGCGATCTCAAGCATCTGCGGGCTGAAGTCCAGTCCAATCACGCGACCCCGCGGACCGGCGATGCCGGACAGCACGGCGGTCAGCTTGCCTGAGCCGCACGCGACGTCCAGCGCGGAGCCACCCGGCTTCAGACCTGTCGCGCGCGCCGCGCGCCGGCGCCAGCCGCCGTCGATGCCTCCCGAGAGAATTGTGTTGACCAGGTCGTAGCGGTGGGCGATGCGATCGAACATCGCCCGCACCTCCTGGGGATTGCGTTCGCCGATCACTTCACCCGTTGCCAGATCGAGGCGATGCCCTGTCCTACACCGATGCACATCGTCGCCAGGCCGTACTCGACATCGCGGTGCGCCATCTCGCGGACCAGGGTGCTCACCAGCCGCGCGCCGCTGCTGCCGAGCGGGTGCCCGAGCGCGATCGCGCCACCATTCACATTGACCTTCCCTTCGTCGAGCCCGAGCAGGCGCACGCACGCCAGCGACTGGGAGGCGAACGCCTCGTTCAGCTCGACGACGCCAAGGTCCGAGGGCTGAAGGCTTGCCTGCTCCAGGGCTTTGAGTGAGGAGGGCACCGGGCCGATGCCCATGTAGTCCGGGTGGACGCCTGCCGGCGCCGCCGAGACAAGGCGCGCCAGCGGCTTCAATCCACGTTCCCTGGCTTTCGCCGCCGACATCAGGACCAGCGCGGTCGCCCCGTCGTTGAGAGGTGATGAGTTGCCCGCCGTCACCGAGCCTTTCTCGGAAAACGCCGGCCGCAGCCTGGCGAGGGCCTCCAGCGAGGTGTCGGCTCGCGGTCCCTCGTCGAGACTCATCTGAATCGCCTCGCCTTTGCGCTGTGGAACCATCAGCGGGACGATCTCCTCGGCCAGCCGGCCCGACTTCTGCGCCGCCACGGCCCGCTGGTGGCTGCGCAGGGCGAACGCATCCTGGTCCTCGCGCGATACCTCGTACTTCTGAGCCACGCGCTCGGCGGTCTCCCCCATCTGCAAGGTGCCGTACAGCTCGGCCATCTTGGGATTGATCAGCCGCCAGCCGAGCGCCGTGTCGTAGGCCGTTTGCGGGCCGCGGGGAAATGGTCCGTCCGGCTTGGGCATGACCCACGGGGCGCGGGTCATGCTCTCGACCCCGCCGGCGATCATGATGTCGGCGGCCCCGGCCTGGATCTCACGCGCCGCCGCGATGGTTGCCTGCATTCCAGACCCACAGAGCCGGTTCACGGTCTGGCCGGGCACCTCGACCGGGAAGCCGGCGAGCAGGAGCGCCATGCGCGCCACGTTGCGGTTGTCCTCGCCTGCCTGGTTGGCGCAGCCGAGGATCACGTCGCTCACCTCGCCCGGCTTGATCTGAGCGCGCTCGCAAACCTCCTTCAGGACGATCGCCGCGAGGTCATCGGGACGCACGTCCTTCAGCTGCCCGCCGTACCGGCCCATTGGGGTTCGCGCGGTGGCGACTATTACCGCTTCCCGGAGGTCTGTCACTTCTTGGCGCGTTTGGCGAGGAAGGCCTGGACACCCTCTGCGAACTCTGGGCTCGCTGCCTGCGCTTCCTGCAGGTAAGACTCGAATTCCAGGGCTTCCTCGTAGCTCGACTCGAGCGCGTGAGTGACGGCACGTTTGGCGCCCGCCATGGCGCCCCTCGGCTGCGCGGCCAGCTGAGCGGCCAGCTCGCGGACCTCGGCCTCGAGCCTGTCCGCTGGAACGATGCGGTTGATCACGCCAAGCCGGTGGGCGTCCACCGCCTGCAAGGGCTTGCCGGTGAAGAACATCTCGTACGCGATACCGGTGCCGGCGAGCCGCGGCAGAAGCCAGCTCACCCCACCATCCGGTGCAAGCCCGATGTTGACGAAGGCCTCGAGGATGTAGGCCTCGGGCGTGGCGATCCGGATGTCGCACGCGAGCGCGTAGCTCGCTCCGATGCCGACCGCAGGGCCGTTCATCGCCGCGATCACCGGCTTCGGCATGGTGCGCAGCCGCGTGAGCATCGGCATGTACTCGTTGCGCAGGACGTTGCCCACGTCCTCAGGCGTCCGCAGGCCGCCTTCCTGCGCCATCTCGGTGACGTCGGCGCCCGAGCAGAAGGCACGGCCCGAGCCGGTCAAGACAACGACCCGCACCTTATCGTCGCGCTCCACCTGCTTGATCGCTTCGCTGAGCTGCTTGCGCGTCAGCGCGCCGATCGCGTTCATCTTTTCCGGCCGGTTCAGCTGGATCAAACCCACGCCGTCATGGGTGCGAACCACCACGTGCTGCTCGACTTCAGTCGTTGCCATCTTTGTTACCTGCCTTTGAATACGCCCTTCCGTTTCTCCAGGAATGCGTGCATGCCTTCTTTCTGGTCTTCGGTCGAGAACAGGAAGTAGAAGCTCTTCCGTTCGGCGGCCAGTCCTTCGGTCAGTGGCGAATCGAACGCCTTGAGCACCGACTCCTTGGCCATCCGGAGCGCCAGCGGCGGCTTCTCGGCCAGCCCGCGAGCGGTCCGCTCGGCGATCTTGATCGTCATATCGGCCGGCACGACCTTGTTCACAAGGCCGAGCTCGTAGGCGCGCCTGGCGGTGATTGGGGCGCCACTGAGCATCGCCTCCATCGCGACGTATTTGCCGACCGTGCGCGGCCACCGCTGCGTGCCGCCGGCGCCTGGGATGATGCCGAGGTTGATCTCGGGCTGGCCCAGTCGCGCCGTGTCGCCCGCGATGATCAGGTCACACATCAAGGCCAGCTCGCAGCCGCCGCCCAGCGCGTAGCCGTTGATCGCTGCAACAAGGGGCTTCGAGAAGGCGATGATCGGGGCCCAGCGCCCCGTCTGGTCCCGCCGCAGCTGTTCGACCGCCGTGCGGTCGGCCATGTCGCCAATGTCAGCGCCGGCCGCGAACACTTTTGGCCCGCCGGTGAGCACCGCGGCCCTCACGCTTTCGTCGGCGTCCAGCTCGCCCAGAGCCTGGCCGACCTCGCGGATCAGGTCGGGGCTGAGGGCGTTCAGGACCTTCGGCCGGTTGAGGGTGATGGTCGCGATCGGGGCCTCGATCTCGACGAGGATGTGCTCGTAACCCACCGGGGCTATCATCGACCAAATGGGCACCGGCACGCTTCGGGATTCGTATGGGCGGGTCGCCGACGACCTTCGGATCTCGATCACGGACCGCTGCAACTTCCGCTGCATCTACTGCATGCCCGCGGAGGGTCTCAAGTGGCTGAAGCGCGACGACATCCTGAGGTTCGAGGAGATCGCGCGCCTGGCGCGGATCTTCGTCGAGCGCTACGGCGTGCGGACGATCCGCATCACGGGCGGCGAGCCACTCGTCCGCATCAAGGTCGAAGAGGTCATCGGAATGATCAACGCGATCGACCCGACGCTCGACATCACGATGACCACGAACGGCGTGCTGCTCCGCGACAAGGCGCGGCTGCTCAAGGAAGCAGGCCTCAAGCGCATCAACATCTCGCTGGACACCCTGAGCATGGATCGCTTCCACGAGATCGCGCGGAGCGACCAGTTCAGCCGCACGATGGACGGAATCCAGGCGGCGCGAGAGGCCGGCCTGTGGCCGATCAAGCTGAACATGGTCGTCATGAAAGGGCACAACGACGACGAGGTCGTCGACTTCGCGCGGCTGGCCCGCGACGAGGGCTACGAGGTGCGCTTCATCGAGTACATGCCCCTCGACGGCGATGGCACCTGGACCAATGAGCAGGTCGTCCCCAGCCGACGCATCCAGGAGCAGATCGAAGACCTCTTCCCGCTGGTGCCGGTCGCCGACCCGCGCCCCGGGCCCGCCACGCGCTTCAAGTTCGCTGACGGCACTCCGGGCGGCGTCGGCTTCATCTCGTCGGTGAGCCAGGCGTTCTGCTCCTCCTGCAACCGCGTCCGGCTCACGGCCGAGGGAGGACTGCGCACGTGCCTGTTCTCCCTGCAGGAGACTCCGCTGCGAGACCTCATGCGCTCCGGCGTCTCCGACGACCACCTGGGCCGGGTGATCGAGACGGCGATCTGGCGCAAAGAGGAAGGCCACCTGATCAACCAGCCCGGGTTCATCAAACCTTCCAAGTCGATGTCGCAGATTGGCGGCTGATTGATCCAGGAGATCCAGGCCTCTTCGACACATCTCGCCTACAAGGCCATGATCGAGCTCAGGCCGAATATAGGACCCGAGACAGCGTTCGCCGACCATGTCGACAACGTGCTGCGTCCCGAGGGCTACCGGTTGGTCGCCTTCTTCGTCAAGGACGATCTCTACGCGGCGGCGGTCGCCGGCTTCCGGGTCGTGAATCATCTTGCCTGGGGCCACACCCTGTACTGCGATGACCTCGGCACTCGCTACGAGCACCGCAAGCAGGGCTTCGCGGGCCAGCTCATGGACTGGATGATCGAAGAGGCACAGCGGCTCCGCTGCGACGAGCTCCACCTCGACTCTGGAGTGGGACCGGACCGAGCTGACGCGCACCGCCTCTACTTCAACAAGCGCATGCGCATCTCCGCATACCACTTCTCGCGCCAGGTCTGATGCTCCGGCCCGAGGAAGCTCAGCGGCCTTACACCGTCACCGAGCTCGCCAACGAAATCAAGCGCGAGCTGCGCCCGCTGACCGCTCTGCTGGTCAAGGGCGAGGTGAGCGGGATGAAGCGCGGCGCGAAGGGCCACTACAGCTTCGCCATCAAGGACGGGCAGAGCCTGATCAACGGGTTCCTGTACGCGGACGACGCACGTCGCGTGGCCACTCTGCCGGAGGACGGCCAGTCCTTCGTGTTTCGGGGACGTGTCGATTTCTGGACCCAGTACGGGACCGTCCGCTTCGTGGTGGACCAGGTCGAGTTCGACGACATCGGCAAGCTGCGCGCCCGGCTTGAGGAGCTGAAGCGCCGGCTCGAAGCCGAGGGCGCTTTCGCGGCGGCGCGCAAGCGCCCGCTGCCTTTCTTGCCGCGCGGCGTCGCGCTCCTCACCTCGCCCACCGGCGCCGTCATCCACGACCTGCAGGAGACGATCTGGGAGCGCTACCCGAACATGGGCGTGGTCGTCTACCCGGTCCAGGTGCAGGGCGCGGCCGCGCCGACGAGCGTGGCGCGGGCGCTCAGGCGCTGCAACCAGGAGATGCTGGCGGACGTGATCGTGCTGGCCCGCGGCGGTGGCAGCTTCGAAGAGCTCTACGCCTTCAACACCGAGCTGGTCGCGCGGGCGATCCTCGAGTCCCACATACCGGTGGTGACGGCGCTGGGCCACACCTCGGACCGCACCGTGGCGGACCTAGTCGGGGACGCCGAGTGCCGCACGCCGACCGAGGCAGGGTCGCGGGTGGTTCCGAAGAAATCGGACCTGGTGCTGCAGCTGCGGGAGCGTGGACGGCGGGTCGAGCGTGAGATCGGGCAGCGCCTCGCACGCGAGAGCGAGCGCCTTGCCGGCAAGCGACAGCGCATGCTCCAGCTGCTCCCCGCGCTGGTTCGGCACCGCGTCGAGCGTCTCGCGCGCGCCGCCGGCGAGCTGGCTCGGTTGAGCCCGCTCGCGCAGGTCGCCCGGCGCGAGGAGGGCCTCCGTGAGCGCGGGCGGCGCCTCAACGGCGCGGCCACGGCCCGGCTGAACCGCGGCCGCAACGCCCTGGCGGCGCGACGAGCCACCGAGCGCCTGGACCGAGCGCTCTCGGAAAGGTTCGCGGCCGCGAATCGAGGCCTCGAGCACCGCCGCCAGCGACTGGTCGCGTTGAGCCCGGACGGCGTGCTCTCGCGCGGCTACAGCATCACGCAAGACGCGGACACCGGCGCCGTGCTGCGCACCGCGGACGCGACGGCGGTCGACCGGCGGGTGCGGATCCGCCTTGGCACCGGACGGCTTGGAGCGAAGATAGACGAGGTGGAGTCGTGAGCCAGGACCTGACCTACGAGCAGGCGCTCGAGAAGCTGGACGAGAAGCTCAAGCTCCTCGAAGACGGGGAGCTCGGCCTCGAGGACGCGCTCAAGGCGGTCGACGAGGCTCGGATCTATCTCAAGATCTGCACGGACCGGCTCGAGGTGGCGCGCAAGAAGATCGAGGTCAGGGCGGAGCCGGAGACCGCTCCCGAATAATCAGCCGGCGGGTTCGCCGTCGACGAGCGGCTTCAGCTGCTCTATGTCTGATTCGGTGAGGTTGGCGAAGAGCGCCATGTCGTCCGCGCGGTTGACGAACCGGATCGGAAGCACGACGTCGCGCTTGAAGAATCCCTCCGGGCGGATCACGACACCGATGAGCTCGCCGTGGTCCAGCAACACGTCCTCCACGCGGCCCAACCGGCGCCCGGTCGTGCCGAGCATCACGTTCTCGCCTCGATCAATCTCGACCTGGCCATCTGGCTTGTTGGCGACCTCCTCGACGTTGGGCAAGCCGAGGCCGCCGGTGATCAGCTGCCCTTCTTCGACGATCGCCTCCTCCGGCGTCGGCTCGGGAGGGCCATAGCTGAGGTAGAGAGGCTGGCGCCGTACGTCTTGAGCCGCCATCGAGAGATGGACCACACCATCGGCGGTGGACACGACTGCGGTGAACGGGATCACCACCTCGTCTGTGGTGAAGAACTTTTCTGCGGCGAGCACCCGGCCGGCAAGCGATTCCTCGTGCTTCACAACCAGCGCTCGCGGCGTGAATCCGTCCGCGTCGACGAGGAGGCTCACGATCGTTCCAACGCCGACCTCGTCGCTGCTCACCACGGCCGAGCCCAGCCAGATGTCGGACAGCTCAGACATGAAAACGATTATCCGACAGTGGCTGGAAGGTCATCCGGTGCGGCCGACTCGAGCTGCTCGTTCATCACTCGGAGTCGCTGGCTGAGGTTCTTGATGAACTCGAGCAGCACCTCGGGGTGCTCGTGCACGATCGCCTGCATACGGTCGCGCCTCAGCACGCGCACAGTCGTGTTCGCGGCGGCCTGGGCGCTGGCGCTGCGCGGCTGGTCGTCGAACACCGACATCTCCCCCACCACCTTGCTCGGCCCATAGGCGGCCAGGGTCACCTCGTGGCCGTCGTGGTCCAGGTGGACACGCACCTCACCTTCGAGCACCACGTACAGCTCCGCGCCGACGTCGCCTTTCCGGAAGATCGTTTCGCCCTTGACGTAGTGCCGCGTCACCATCAGGCGGTCGATGCTGGCGAGCTGCTCGAGGGTGAGGTTGCTGAACAGCGGCACTCGCTTGAGGGCGATGAGCTCCTTCATGTGGTCACCCGGTCCTCCGGATGCCGCGGCGGCGGTCTCCTTGACCCACTTGTCTTGATGGTTTGCGAGTGCTTCGAGCTCTGCATTGGTGAGGGGTCGAGCCGAGCCGGAGTCGAGGGACTCGGGATCGAGCAGCTGCGCCAGCGGCCCTGCCAGCCAACCCGGGCCGAAGTTTATCAACGTTTCCAGCGCCTCCACCCTCGCTTGCGCCTCATCCGACATGAGGCCGCGCTCAACGGTGGCAAATCCTCGCTTACCGTGCAGAGCCCTCATGGCAGACAACCCCGAGTCGACGCCGGTCCGCGCATAGTCGTCGAGACCGACCTGAAGCAAGGCGTAGCCTGCCGCTTCGTCACCCGCGCGTTCGTGCGCGGCGCGGGCCACGCGGGCCGACAACCGGGCCAGGTGCAGCGCGTCGGCAAGGTGGGACTCGAGGTGGCCCCGCGCGCGCTCGAACAGGTCCGGCCGGCCGCTGCGCATCAGGGCCTCGATGATCGCGGCCGCCGCCTGGTCCTGCGCCGCCAGCAGCGGCAGCGTGAGCAGAAGCGCGTCCGGAGATTGGGCGGCCATCGCCTCGGCGGCGAGGCGGCGGACGTCGCGGTCGCCGCTCCCGAGGCCGTCGGCCAGCGCCTCGGCGTAAGCCTGGTGCTGGTCCAGTGGTGGAGTCCAGCGCACGGCCTGGCGCAGTGCCTCGCGCCGCACCTCGATGTTGTCGTCGCGAAGGCACGCGATGAGCGGCTCCGAGATTCCCGCAACGTCGCCTTTCATCTTCGCGAAGCTGCGAATCGACTCCAGCCGCACCCGGGGGTCTCCGTCGCGCATCGCCGCCACGATCCTTTCGCGGCCGCCGGTCGAGGCCGCCGCCCAAACAGCCGCCGCTCGATCCTCGGCCACGTTTGATTCCCACAGCGCTCGCAGGAGCTCGTCCGCGGTCCCCCACTTGCGGGTTGCGCCGGCCACCGCGGCGGCGGCGCGCACCCAGCCGTCGGAGTCCTCCGCCGCGGCCCTGAGCTGCTCGACGGTGATGCTCGCGGGCGGTGCCATCTGGAGCGCGAGCCGCCGCACGATTCGATCGTCGCTCGAGAGCAGCTCGGGCAGCATCGCGGCGAACGCTTCCGGCGACGCCTTCCCAAGCGCGGCCGTGGCGAACTGCCGGATCTTGTCGTCACCGGTCCGGATGTAGCCCTGCAGCTCGGCGATCTGCTCGGGGGTTGGGCGGCCCAGCGCTTGCTGAAAGTCCGCGAGGCTCAGGGCGTGCGTGCGCAAGCGATCGAGGATCGCGGTCACGTAGAGGCTGCGGACCCAGAGGGCGGCGAGGATGAAGAGAATTCCGACCACGACCCCCATCACGGCCAGCGTCTCGACTCCCGCCGCGATCGTCCGCTGCACGACCAGCAGGCCGACGCCGGTCAATACCGCCGCACCGGGCAGCACGCCGTTGTCGAGCAGCAGCTTGAGCTTGGGCCCGACCTGCGCCGGCAGCGCGTTCCCCAGCACGTTCTCGACCGGGTCGTCGAGACCTGTCTGAAGCCCGTTGCGCACGATAAATAGGAAGAGCGCCGTTGACAGCACCGGCGCCACCGCCACGGCCGTGAAGCCGACAAGCGTGAAGAGAGGCAGGGCCATGAGCGCGTTCTTGACGCCCAGCTTGTTCAAGATCCAGGGCGTAACGAAGAGGCTGACCAGAAGCTGCACCACGTAGCTTGCAAGCCACGCGTTGCCGATCAGGATCGTCAGCGATTGAAGGTTGTTGTGAGTCGCCTGCACGAACAGCACGGCGACGAGGTAATCGCCGATTCGGCTCGCGACCTGAAGGGTCAGGGCGAGCAGGATCAAGGCGAGCACAAGGCGGCTGCCGGTCACGTAGCGGACCGCGCCCTTCAGCACCGCCACCACGCCGTGCTTCTTGAGCGCCGCCTCCTGGTCGGCGTAGAACTCGTCCGGGTCGTCGACGAACGCTGGTCGGAACAGGGTCCGCTCGAGGCTCCGCGACATGATCGCCGCGGCGATCGATCCGAAAGCCCAGACGAAGATCAGCGGCTCGGTCGCGTACACGGCGACAACCGTGGTCGTCACTCCGGCCAGGATGTAGCCGATGCTCGAGCCCGCCGCGATGACCGGGAAGATGCGCTTGCTTTCCAGCACGTTGAAGTGCTGGCTGACGAAGGTCCAGAAGGTGAGCATCACGAGCTCGAACGCGACCGAGTAGACGACGTAAGCGGCGAAGGCCACAGTCGAGTCCTCGCGGATCACGTAGGCCGCGTAGACGATGACCGCCGCGACCGCGTTCGCGGCGAGCGTGATGCGGAACGCGCGCCCGACGCCGAACCGCCTCGTCACGAAACCCTGGAGGGCGACCATCGGCCAGACCGCGAGGGCAAGGACGATGAAGAACAACGGGTACGCCTGCGGCCCGGCCTTGTTGAGGAAGATGGACTGGGCCGCGCTGAACGCGGTGTACATCGCCCAGCCCAGGACAATCGCGAAGCCCGCCACCTGCAGGGTGCGGTTGAGCTCGGTCCGGCGTACGTGAAGGAACTTCGCCAGGAGTGGCGACATCGCGGCAGGCTGCACGAATCCCCGGGCCTGCATCAGGTTTGCTGTACGGCTGCGATCCTTTCCAGCGCGGCGATTCGCTCTTCGATCGGCGGGTGGCTGTCGAAGAGGTGGTTGAAGAAGCTGCCGTGATGCTCCTTCGGGTTGTCGATGCACATCGCCGCCACCGCATGGTTGAACTTCTCCATCGGCTTGTCGTTCTGCGCGATCTTCTTCAACGCGCTCAGCAAGCCCTGCGGGTTGCGGGTCAGCTCGACACCGCTCGCGTCCGCCAGCGATTCCCGCTGCCGAGACAGCGCCATCTGCATGATCGGTCCGACGATGGCCGCGATCAGGCCGAAGATCACGCCGATCGCGAGAATCACGAGCATCGCGCGGGCGTCGCGCGTGCGGATCCTGAAGGCACCCTGCCAGACGAAGCTGGCGATCAGTGCAGCCAGCCCGATCATCGTCGTGACGATCAGCAGCAGGCGCACGTCGTAGTTCTTGACGTGGCTCATCTCGTGGGCGAGGACGCCTTCGAGCTCCTCGCGATTCATCATCTGCAGCAAGCCGGCGGTCACTGTCACCGCGGCGTGCTGGGGATCGCGGCCGGTGGCAAAGGCGTTAGGGCTGGGGTCGTCGACGATGTAGACCTTCGGCACCGGCACACCGTCGCCGATGGCCAGCGTCTGGACGACGTTGTAGAGCTGCTGATACTGCTGCGGGTCCGCCTCGCGCGCGCCCACCGCCGCCAGCACCGTGGCAGCGCCGAAGTAGTACGAGTAGGCCGCCGCGGCGATGCCGAGCAAGCCGAGGACGATCGATCCCGCGATCGCGGTGCTCAAGCCGCCTCCGAACTCGCCGATCACGAACCCGGCGAGCAGCCAGACGAGGAGGAAGAGCGCGACCAGGACGATGCTGTTCCGCTTGTTGTGGGCGATCTGGTGATACATCTAGAGGACCTACTTAACCAGACTGGCGCTTGGGCCTCTTGACGGTGTCTCTGACACGCTCGGCCGCCCAGCGGCCCCAGATCTGCGCCCACACCAGGCCGTTCCCGAAAGCCGACTCGTCTTCGGCGTGGTGCTTGAAGTGATAGGCCCACATCGACCGGTAGCGCTCGTACGACATCTGGCGCTGCGCGGCCGGGGTGGCCGGTTTGACATGGTGGGTGGCGCCCGCCGCCGGCTGGTAGAAGATCTTCCATCCGCCGAGCTTGAGGCGATAGCACAGGTCGACGTCCTCGCCGAACATGAAGTAGCGCGGATCGAAAAAGCCGACACGCTCCAGGGCGGCCATGCGCACCATTAGGCACGCACCCGACCCCGCGTCCATCTCATGCGCGTCCGTGTCGGAAAGATGACCCATGTTGTAGCGACCGAAGCGCGGGCTCTTGGGAAAGAGCTTGCTGAGGCCGACCGTGCGATAGAACAGCGTCCGCGGCATCGGGAACGCCCTGCGGGCGTCCGGATCCAGGCGGCCGTCCGGAAGCACCAGCTTCGGTCCGACGGCGCCGGCGTCTGGACGTGTGAGCAGGAAGTCGGCCATCTTGCCGACGGACCCCGCGTCGACGGTCACCTCGGAGCTGAGCAGGAGGACAAAACGACCCTGGCAGCGCTCGAGGCCCAGGTTGGCCGCCCGGCCGTAGCCAAGGTTTTTCGGCTGGGCCAGCACTGTCGCCTGCGGGAACTCGTCCGTCACGGCCGCCGCCGACCCGTCTGAAGAGTCGTTGTCGACCACCACGGCTTCGACCGGCACATCCGAGTTCGCGAAGAACGCCTGAAGGCACTGGAGCAGTAGCTCTTTCGCGTTGTAGCTGACTACCAGTGCAGAAACCAGGGGCTTCGCTTGATCGGGCATCGGGAAGGCATTATCCCCGCCGGGAAGGCACAGACGCGTCAAGTAGAATGCCCGGGACTGTGCAAACCGGCGCTCGACTGGGTCTCGGCAGGCGCCTGGCCCAGGTCCGGGGCAACCGGTTGGTCCAGCAAAACCTCGTGCTGTTCGCGGGCGGGCTGGTCGCCGGCATCGGCGGCTTCGTCTATCACGCCATCGCGGGACGCGTGCTTGGTCCCGCCACCTACGGCCAGGTTGCTTTCCTGATCGCCGTGTATGCGGTCGGCACCGCGCCCGCGCTGATCCTGATCGTCGTGCTCGCCCGCTACACGGCCACGCTGGCGGCGCGAGGTGACGCGGGGGTTCGATCGCTGCTCGGCAGGACCGCGAGGCTGGTCGCCATCCCGTGCCTTGTCGCGGTCCTCCTCACGGCTTTGTTCGCGCGGCCGGTGGCGGCTTTCGAACACCTGGGTTCGACGATTCCGATCCTGATCCTGGGATTCGCGATCGCCCTGATCTGGCAGGTGGCGATCCCCCGCGGCATCCTCCAGGGCCTGCAGCGGTTCCCCGCGCTCTCCCTCAACCTCTCGCTCGAGCTGGTGGTGCGCACGGTCGCCGTCATCCTGCTGTTGAAAGCCGGTTATGCGGTGTCAGGCGCGATGCTGGCGGTGTTCCTCGGGCTTGCGGTGTGTTTCGTGCTCGGGCTCTACACGCTGCGCGACCACTTCAAGAGGGTTGGAGCGCGGGTGCAGCTTCGGGTGATGGCCGGGTTCTCCTTGACGGCCGCGGCCGGCATCATCGGCATCCAGATCCTCTACAACCAGGACGTCATCCTCGCCGAGCACTACCTCAGCAGCCACGACGGAGGGATCTACGGCGGCCTCAACAAGATCGGGACGATCCTGTTTTTCCTGACCTTGAGCGTCAGCCAGGTCCTCTTTCCGCGAGTGGTTGAGGCGGTGGCGAAAGAGCAGCACCCTGGGCGAATCCTTCTTTATTCAGCTGGAATCCTCTCGGGGCTTGGCATGTGCGCGCTCCTCGTCTTCGCGGTCGTTCCGGGGCTCGTCGTCGCGGTCCTGTTCGGCCCCAAGTTCAGCGATGCGACGCCTTTCGTGTTCCCTGTGGGTGTCATCGGGCTCGCGCTGGCGCTTGACAACCTGCTCGTGCAGTTCTTCATGGCGGTTCACGACAGGGTCTTCGTGCCGATCCTCGCGCTCGCCGTCGTCGCTGAAGGCGGGCTGATCTTCCTGTTCCACGCGCACGTTGGACAGGTCGTGCTCGACGTGCTCGTGGCGCTGATCGGCCTCTTGGTGCTCCTCACCATCCGGTGCTATCTCTTGCTCCCGACGCTGCACGCGGACAGCCTCGCGGAACCTGGCCTGACTCCAAGCCCGAGCTAGAAAAAGTAAGTCCCGGGGACCCTTGCGGGAAGCCCGGGACTTAAAAAACGCTCGGCAACGACCTACTCTCCCATCGGGTTACCCCGACAGTACCATCGGCGCTGAAGGGCTTAACTACCGTGTTCGGAATGGGAACGGGTGTTTCCCCTCCGCCATGGTCACCGAACCCCCGAATTATACCGCTGGCCCTATCCGCACGTTTGGCGCCAACCGTGCTTTATGGGTCCTCCGATTACGCACGCCTGGCGCCAACCGTTCGCTTCGAGGCGGAGGCCTGCCAGCTAGCGCGTGCGGCGGCGCCGGGCGCGGAGGCTCTTGATCTTGCGAGCTTCCGCCGGCGGGACGTAGTGCGCGCGCCGTCGCATCTCGCGCACGAGCCCCTGCTCCTGCACCTTGCGGCGGAACTCCCGAAGCGCCTGCTCGAACTCCTCGGGATCCTTGACGACTATGCGCACAACCCGGAAAGGATACCGGTTTCTATCACCAGTCTCCCCTCCCCCGCGGGGGAGGGTGGCGCGCGCCGCCGGGCGGGGGAGGTGGAGTGCAGACCCTGGCCTAGGGATTTACTCCGCCCAGCGTGACCGTGGCGGTGTGAGTCCCGCTCTGGTTCACCCAGGTGATGGAGACCTGCTGGCCCGGCTTGTGCGCGAGCAGCGCGTTGCCGAGGTCGTCGATGTTGGTGATCGAGGTGCCGCCGACCGAGGTGATGACCGAGTACCGGGTGATGCCCGCGCCCGCGGCGGGCGCGCCCGACACAACTCCAGCCACCATCGCACCCGATGAGACGTTGAGGTTGAGCTGTGCCGCGGCGTTCGCGTCGAGGTTCTGAACGGAGACCCCGATGTAGCCGGTCTGGCCGTAGATGATCTGCGAGCTGGCTTGCCCGGACCGGATCTGGTTGATCACGCTGAGGATGGTGTCCGACGGGATCGCGTAGTTGACAGTCGAGGCGGATGAGCGGAAACCCTGCACGTCGCCGGCGGTGATCATCCCGATGACCTGGCCGGACGAGTTCACGAGCGGGCCGCCCGAGTCGCCGGGATAGATGGTCGCGTCGCTCTGGAGCATGCCCGTCAGCTGCTCCGACTTGCTTCCACCTTCACTTGCGGTGATGGTCTGGTCGAGCGCGGTGATACTGCCCTGCGAAACGTCAGGGGTGCCGCCCTGGCCGAGCGCGTTTCCGAGCGCGACGATCGGGTCGCCGACCTTGACCGAGGACGAGCTCGCAAAGCTCACCGTCGGCAGGCCCGACACGCTGCCGTCAATCTGGATCAACGCGATGTCCGCGCTGGGGTCCACGCCGATCACGTGGGCGGTGTAGGGCTGGGACCGCCCGGTGATGGTGACCTGGATGCTGGTGGAGCGATCGACCACGTGGTTGTTGGTGAGGATCTCACCGTTCGACGTGACGATCTCGCCGGTGCCGGCGGCCTGGCCCGTTCCGACCACGGTGTTGATGTCGACGATCGCCGGGTCGACCTTGGCCGCGATCGCGGCGGTGTTCAGGCCACGGCCGGTGCTTGGCGCGGCCGTGATCGGCGAGCCGGGTTGCGCCGCCTGCTCTGGCTGTTGAGTGGTGGGTTGGGCGCTGTTTTGCGCGACGCGGTTGTGCGCGTCGATGGTGCGGGCGAGGCTCCAGCCGATCCCGAGGCCGGCGGCCGTCGCCACAATCGCGGCGATGACGACCCCCGCGGCGATCTGATGCCAGACCGAGTTGGTTACGGGAGGAGGTGGCGCCCAGGCAGGAACAGGCTCTCCGGTGAACGAGGCGCCGGCGGGCGGCAGCAGCGACTGGTCTGGCGGCGGCCCGGCTGGATGCTCGCCGGGTTGGTTCTCGATATCCGACATCTGGGGTCTACCTCCGTGAACGTCTGGGAGTCTTGTTTGTGCTCGTAAAGATGCCGCGGGAAACTTGGAGGCGGTTGGACGGTTCCTTAGGGTTTGCTGGGAACCGGGTGTTACAGGTTCCCGGCTTCCCACTCCGCCTGGCAGGTCACGCAGCGGGTCGAGTCGGGCAGCGCTTCGAGCCGCTCGTCCCCGATCTTGCGACCGCAGTCCTCGCAGACGCCGTAGGCGCCCTGGGCCTGGCGGTCGCGGGCGTGCTGGGCCTGCTCACGATCACGCTCTATGACCTGCTGGATGGTCTGGTTGTTCGCCCGCTCGGCCTGAACCTGCGCGAAATCGGATTCCCCGAAGCCTTTGCTCATATAACTCAGTATCCACCCCTGGACGAGGGCTTGAAACCACTCCTCGCGTTGGTGCGATGGTATCGAGAGAAATTCGGGCAAATTCAGGTGAGATTGAGGGAGGCTGGCGGATGGAACTGGCTGGACGGGTTGCGCTGGTTACGGGCGGTTCGGGAGACCTCGGGGCTGCCATCTGCCGTGCGCTTGCGAGCGGCAAGATGGATGTCGCCGTCACGTACGTCGGCGAGAAAGAGCGGGCGGAGCACGTGGTGGCGGAGATCGAGTCCGCCGGTTGCCGGGCTTGGTCGGTCGGCCTGGATCAGTCCACCACCGACGAGCCCGACCAGGTGGTGGCTTCTGTCGTCGAGCATTTTGGACGTCTCGACGTGCTCGTCAACAACGCCGCCTGGAACATCGGCATCCCATTCGCCGACCTCGAAGCCCTGACTCCCGAGATCTTCGACCGCATGTACGCGACCAACCTGCGCGGACCGTACCTGCTTGCGCGAGCGGCCGCCCGCACAATGAGAGAGCAGGGCGATGGGCGCATCGTGAACGTCGCATCGATCGGCGGGCTCTACCCGGCCAGCAGCAGCATCGCCTACTCGTCCACCAAGGCGGGATTGATCCACCTCACGCGGTGCCTCGCTGTGGCCCTTGCGCCGAGCGTGCTCGTCAACTGCGTGGCGCCCGGCCTGATCGAAGGAACGCGAATGGCGGGCCGCCTGCCCGAGGCCGTCCGCGAAGGGGCGATCCAGAGGGCGATCCTCAGGCGCGCCGCCACAATCGAAGACATCGCGGAGCAGGTGGTCACCTTCTGCCGCACGGACAGCATCAATGGGCAGGTGATGCCGATCGACGCGGGGTCTGTTTTCAATTGAGTGACTGCTGCTCGCCCAAGGGCTACCAGTGGATCTTCAGCGAGAAGACCGCGCGAGGGGACGCGCAGAGCTACCGGCGCAAAGGCCTGGATGCAACATCACAGCTCATCGTCGATTACCTTAAACAGCGGGGCGTTGAGGGCCGGACCATCCTCGAAGTCGGCGGAGGCGTGGGTGCGATTCAGATCGAGCTCCTCAAAGCCGGTGCGACGAGTGCGATCAGCGTCGAGCTGACGCCGACGTATGAGGAGGTCGCGCTCGAGCTGCTCCATGAAGCCGGCCTGGAAGACCGTGTCGAGCGCAGGGTGATGGACTTTGCCCGCTCGGCGAATGAGTTCGCGATGGCGGACATCGTGATCATGAACCGGGTCATCTGCTGCTACCCCGACATGCCGGTGCTTGCGGGGGCGGCGGCCGAGCACGCCGCAGAAGTCCTGGTGATGAGCTTTCCCAGGCGAACCTGGTGGACACGTGCCCTGTTGTCGATCGGCAACTTTGCCCTACGAGTCACGCGGCGCCAATTCCAGATTTTCATCCATTCGCCGGCCCAGATCCTCGCCGAAGCCGAGCGCCACGGACTCCGCGAGGCGCTCGACAATCCTGGGAGGTTCTGGCAGGTCGCGGCCGCGCAGAGAGCGCCTTAGGTCGGCGATTCGACGAGCCCAAGGCAGCGCCGGAGTCGCACGTCTGGCGCCAACGGAGCGCATGGCGCGCCTTGAAGACGATCGTTTGGCGCCACCCGTGCGGAATTCGATTGATAGCCGCGAGCCGGCCGTCTACGCAGGCGGCACGGTTCGTGGCTTGAGCAGCAGGCAGCTTAGGGCCGCAAGCAGCAGTAGGAGCACCGGCACCACCAGCGCCGCCCGGAAGGCGTCGACAAACGAATTGGCGTAAACCGCATTGTGGGCGGTTACCTGGGCGGGACCAATCAAAGAGAGCCGGCTCTGGAGCAGCGCAACCGCGATCGCTCCGCCCATGGCGCCTCCCACCTGCCTGAACGTGTTGAGCACGCCTGACGCGGCGCCCGCGACCTGGGGCGCAATGCCCCGCATGCCAACTGTCATCACAACCGCGAAGCCGCATCCGAGTCCCGCCCCAGTTACCACCAGCGCGGGTATGAACGTCGCCGGCGTCGCAATCGTCGAGACCGATGCAGCCAGCCAGCCCACCCCCGATGCCGCGACCAGCATCGCGCCCATCAGGACGAACTTGATGTCCACCCTCTCAGCGAGCCGGCCCGCCAGCGGTGCGACGAGCATGAGCGAGAGCGGCATCGGCGCCAGCGCGAGTCCTGCGTCGAGCGCCGTCATCCGCAGCGCGGACTGGAAGAACAGGCCCGCCACCACGATGAAGGCCAGCATCACTGTCTGGATGACGAGGATCACCCATGCGGACACGGTGAAACTGCGCGACGCGAAAAGCGCGGGCGGCAACAGCGGCTCTGGTTGACGCCGCTCCCAGAGAACAAATGCAGCGAGCAAGACGACGCCCGCGGCCATGACAGCGGGGATGGTGATCGGCCCAGTGATCGTGCCCCAGGCATAACGCTGCCCCTCGACCAAACCGAAGACGACCGCCAGCAGGCCCAGGCTCGCCAAAGCAATCCCACCGATGTCCAGCCGGTGCCGGCGACCGGGAACAACCTTCGGGAGAAGTGCGTACGCGCCGGCGATCGCGACGATGCCCACAGGCACGTTGACGAGAAATACCCAGCGCCAGCCCGCCGTCGTGACCAGCACGCCGCCGAGCGAAGGGCCCACCGCCGCTGCCAGTCCCGCCGAACCCGACCACAAACCGATCGCACGGCCGCGTCGATTGGCCGGCACGATCGCCGGAATCAACGCGAGAGTCTGCGGAGTCATCAACCCTCCGCCCACTCCCTGGAGCACCCGCGCCGCGATCAAGATCCCGGCGGATGGGGCCAGCGCGCAGGCGACCGACGCTCCGCCGAACACCAGAATGCCGACGATCAGCAAGCGCCTCGGGCCGTAAAGGTCACCCAGCCGCCCACCAGTGATCAACAGCGCCGCATAGACCAGGGTGTAGGCGTTGAGGACCCAGAGAACCTGGTCGAGGCTCGAGTGGAGCCCGGTCATGATGCTCGGAATGGCGATGTTGACGATTGTTGTGTCGAGGACGACAAGAAACGCGCCCAGACACAGGATGGCCAGCGCCGCCCAGGTGCGACCTGAAACCTGTTGCTGTGGCGGCGCCACGACCACAACTTCGCTTCTCGCCGCCTCCATCGATAGTGTTGAAACTTCAGCCATTGCAATCCCTCTGAAAACGAGCCAGCAGTCTTACGGCTGAGGCAACTCTGCCAGCACTCGGCGCGGAGAACATCGGGGGGACACCCATATGCCTCCCCCATTTCGCGCGCCGCGGGCCCAAACGGCCTGGCGTGCGACTAGGCTTGCCCTGGAACATGACCCAGCTGGAGACACTCCCCTTCAAGCGCGGCGAGCCGACAGCAAACGCAGGTCTCCGAGCTTCGTTGAAGGCTCCAGACCTCCAGAAGCGGCGGCGCGAGCTGCTCGATAGGTTCGAACGCGAGGGGGACCCTGACGTCCAGCTCGAGATGGCGTTCCTCGAATACATGGTTCATGACTTCGATGCCGGGCTTGCGACTGCACAGGCCGCTTATCGAGGACTCAGGCAGCAGGGGCGCAAGCGGCGGGCGGCGCTTGCGGCAGCCGCCGTTGGGCGAATTTATTTCGAAGGGCTGAACAACCAGGTCGCAGCCCGCGGCTGGTTCTCACGCGGGCGCACCCTGTTGGCGGACGAAGGGGAGTGCGTTGAGCGCGGCTGGGTCGAGCTTGGTCTCGTCGGTTGTTCGGTCACCGACGTCGGGGCCCTCGCCACCAAGGCGGCAGAGGCCGTCAAGCTGGCGCGAAAGTTCGACGACCTCGACCTCGAGTGCAAGGCGCTCGCGGACCAAGGGCTGGCCCTCGTCACGCTTGGACGCAGCGCCGAAGGGATGGAGCTGATCGATGAGGCGATGGCGATTCTCAACAGCGGCGAGGTCCATTCCTTCGCGGCCGGCCAGGTTGCGTGCTGCACACTGACCGCCTGCGAACGGATCGGTGATCTTGCCCGGGCCGACGCCTGGCTCCGGGTCCTGGATGAGGTGGGCATGTCGTCCAGCGACCAGCAGGCACCAATCTTGTTTGCGCACTGCCAGGCGACGTACGGCAGCCTTCTCTGCCAGGTCGGTCGCTGGGGCGACGCCGAGACGGCGCTAACTCTCGGCCTGACCGCTGGTCGGACTGGTTTCTTCCTCCACCGGGTCATGGCGCGCGCTTCGCTGGCCGACCTTCGCATTCGTCAGGGACGACTTCGGGAGGCGGAGCAGCTGCTCGCCGCATGCGGCGACCGTTGGGAAGCGATCCCAAGTCGGGCGAAACTGCACTACGTCCGTCGTGAGTTCGAGCATGCCGTCTCGTCGGTGAAGCAGGCACTGCGGCAGATCGGCGAAGACCATGTAAGAGCTGTGCCGCTGCTGGCGTTGCTTGCGAACGCCGAGATCGCGCGCGGTGACCTCGACGCCGCGCGCCGCGCGGCCGAGACCGCCGAACACCTGGCGCGCGAGACCCTATCACCCGGGCTGATCGGCGAGGCGGCGTTGGCCATGGGCAACGCACTAGCGGCAGCGGGGAATGTGACCGGGGCCGGCGCCGCTCTCGACGAGGGATTGCGAGCGGTGGCGCCTATCGAGCAGGTCCTGATCAAGGGCGCTCTGCACCTGGCGCTGGCCCGGCTCCTCGCGGAATCCGACGCACCGATGGCAATCACGGAAGCCCGAGCGGCCCTCGCGATCTTTGAAAGGCTGGACGCGCCCGAGGCCGAGGTCTGCGCGACCCTCCTTCGACGGCTCGGTGCCAAGGTGTCCTACAGTCCGCGCCCTCCGGCGGATCCGCTGGCGCCCCTCAGCCGGCGCGAGCGGGAGGTAGTCGATCTCATCGGCCAGGGCCTGACCAACTCACAGATCAGCGAAAAGCTGTTCATCTCCCCGAAAACGGCGGAGCACCACGTGAGCAACATCCTGGGCAAGCTCGCCCTGCGGAGTCGCTTCGAAGTCGCCGCGGTAATCACGGCGTTGCCAGCCTAAGGCCGCCCGGCCGCCGCCGGTCACTCAACACCTTTGGGGGTGTCGAATAGGTACGTCCCCGATTCGGGACGTGCCCCCTCCGACGGACAGTGCCCATCAGTTCGATGGGGCATTCGATTTCAGTACAAAACGGGCCCGCTGTGCAGGCGGCTCAAGAGGTCGCGCGCCGTCACGGTATCGCGGCCGCGCAGGCCCGGGTGTTGCACGACGCGACCAATGTTGTAGTTCATCTTGCCCCGTCACCGGTCGTGGCGAAGATCTGCCGGGCCTCGGTTGGAGATCGCGGTTGGCGCAAGTTGACCACTGAGCTCGAGATCGCACGCCACCTTACCCGGGCCGGCGCCCCGGTCGTTGGTCCTAGCCAGGAGCTGCCGCCCGGCCCGCACGCACAGGGCGA
>DATFVI010000058.1:0-10075 GCA_035260405.1 Candidatus Dormiibacterota bacterium | reverse complement strand
GTCAGCCGGCTGGCCGCGATCCCCGTGTTGATGGCTCTCCTCCTCGTGAGGTTTCCCGGTCACGACCAGGTCGCGGCCGCGCTGTTCATCGTCTTCTCGCTGACGGACACGCTCGACGGTCAGATCGCGCGGCGCCGCGGCACCGTCAGCGACCTCGGAAGGTTCCTCGATCCGCTCGCCGACAAGCTGTTCGTCCTCTCCGTGCTGATCGTGCTGGTGCAGGAGGGCCTGGTCGCGGCCTGGGTGGTGGTGGTGATCTTCTCGCGGGAGCTCCTGATCACGCTGCTCCGCTCGATCGGCGCGAGCAAGGGACGGGTGATCGCCGCGGCGCCGCTGGGCAAGACCAAGACGGCGATGCAGATGTCCGCGGTGACCTTGCTCATCCTCCAGAGGCCGTATCCCGTGGTGGTCCCACTTACCACCGTGGTCGTCGCGGTGGCGGTGATCTTCACCGTATTGAGCGGCATCGACTACCTGGTCAGGTTCCGCGACGTGCTGGGCTTTGGGGACGTGAAGCCCGAGCCGGACTTGCCGCTCCGCAGGCACGCCGCCGAGCTGGGCGACCTTCTGCGCACGGGCCGGCTCACGGTGTCCGTCGCCGAATCCTGTACGGGCGGACTGCTCGGCTCGGCCTTCACGGATCAACCGGGCAGCTCTGTCTATTTCGTCGGCGGCGTCATCGCCTACGCCAACGAGGTCAAGACGGATCAGCTTGGCGTGCCACCGGAGGTGCTGTCACAGCATGGTGCGGTCAGCTGCGAGGTGGCGATCGCGATGGCCGGCGGCGTGCGTTCGCGGTTGGGCTCGGACCTGGCGGCGTCGATCACGTGCATCGCGGGTCCCGACGCGGACGGGACGAGCAAGCCCGTCGGCTTGACCTACATCGGGATCGCCGGTCCGGGCGGAACGCACTGCCACGAGTACGTGCTGGCTGGGGACAGGTGGTCCAACCGCCGGGAGGCGGCCGCCAGGGCGATCCAGCTGCTGGTCGACGAGACCCATAAGCTCACCGCGGCGGCAAAGGCTTGACCCCCGAACGCTTGTTCGCTACACTTCCCCGACGGCTGTTAACGACGTTGACCTCAACTCCACGACGTAGAACACTCGCCGCAACCACCTAGGAGGCAATCAAGACATTGGAAAAAGAGAAAGAGAAATCCCTCGACTCGGCCATCTCCCAGATCGTCAAGAGCTACGGAAAGGGCTCGATCATGAAATTGGGTGAGCAAGCGGCGCTGCGCGGCGAGATCACCGTGATCCCGACCGGCGCCCTGCTGCTTGACCTGGCGCTCGGCGTGGGAGGGATCCCGCGCGGTCGCGTCACCGAGCTGTACGGCCCCGAATCGGCGGGCAAGACCACGCTGGCGCTGCACGTCATCGCCGAAGCCCAGAAGCAGGGAGGCGTGGCGGCGTTCGTGGACGCCGAGCACGCGCTCGACCCGCTGTACGCATCGCGCATCGGCGTGAAAATCGATGACCTTCTGATCAGCCAGCCCGACACCGGCGAGCAAGCGCTCGAGATCGTCGAGGTGCTGGTGCGCTCCGGAGCGGTCGACGTGATCGTCATCGACTCGGTCGCGGCGCTGGTGCCCAAGGCCGAGATAGAAGGCGAGATGGGAGACTCCCACATGGGGCTCCAGGCGCGGCTCATGTCGCAGGCGCTGCGCAAGCTGACCGCGGCAATCTCCAAGTCCAACTGCTCGGTCATCTTCCTGAACCAGCTCCGAGAAAAAGTCGGGATCATGTTCGGCAACCCCGAGACCCAGCCTGGTGGGCGCGCCCTCAAGTTCTACTCGTCGGTGCGCCTCGACATCAGAAAGGTCGAGGTGATCAAGTCCGGCCTCGATTCGGTAGGGGCTCGGGTCAAGGTAAAGGTGGTGAAGAACAAGGTCGCACCGCCGTTCCGTTCGGCCGAATTCGACATCCTCTTCAACGAGGGCATCTCGCGCGAAGGCTCGTTGATCGACGCCGCGATCGAATACAGCGTGCTGGAGAAGAGCGGCACCTGGATGTCGTACGGCGACCAGCGGCTGGGCCAGGGTCGAGAGAACGTCCGCAACTACCTGCGCGAGAACCCGACGCTTGCCAAAGAGATAGAGGCGAAGGTGAGGGAAAAGGCCGCCGGCGGGACCGCGTCCGCCGTGCTGAAGGCCGCCGGAGTCGTGAGGGCCCCCGCCGGTGCGGACGAGGAGCTCTAGCCGGACAACACCGGCCGCCGGTCGCCGCCCGCAGACCAGCGCCCTGGGCACTGGCCTGCGCCTTCTGAGCGGGCGAGCGCACTCACGGGTCGAGATGCACCGAAAGCTCGCTCAGAGGGGGTACTCGCCGGAGGACATCGAGGCGGCCCTGACGCGGCTGGACGAGCTCGGGTACCTGAACGACCTCTCCTTCGCCGAGGGGCTCGTCCGCGTTCGCTCGGCATCGCGCGGCCCGCGGGCGCTCTCGGCGGAGCTGGCGCGGCGCGGGGTGGGCCGAGCTCAAGCCGACCGCGCGCTGGCGAGCTACAACGACGCTCTGCAGCTGGCTTCCGCGATGCGAATCATCGAACGGACGTACGGAAAACGGGAGATCACGGATTATCGGGAGATGCTGGACCGGGTCGGTAACAAGCTCCTGCGGCTCGGCTTCTCGACCACGATCGCGCGAGGCGCGTGCCGGGCGGTCATCTCTGGAACGCCAGCGAGCTCCGAAGCCTAGAATTTCGATTACACGGGGGCTGTTGAGCTTCCGTAAGTCATAGAGCCTACCCGAGGCGGGACCCCACGCGGTTCTGCCATGGTTCCGCACTTTGACAATCGAATAAACGAGGTGCATGTCACATGCCTGTCTACGTTTTCGTACCGATTTTGGTGGTGGCACTCCTCGCCGGTTTTGGAGCGGCTTATCTGCTGCTTCAGCGCCGGCAGGGCGAAGGATCCAGCGCTCTGGAAATCAAAGCCCAGGCAGCGCTTTCCGAGGCCGAAACCCAGGCCAAGGAGAAGCTGCTCGAAGCCAAGGAGGAAGCGGTCAAGATCCGCACAGCCGCCGAACAGGAGGCCCGCGAGTATCGGGCACAGTCTCAGCAGATCGAAAAGCGTCTTCTCTCGAAGGAGGAGAACCTCGACCGCAAGGGCGAGGATCTCAGCCGCCGCGAGCGCGAGCTCGGCGGCAAGGAGAAGGGGCTGGACGAGGTTCGCGCGCAGCTCGATGACAGCGTTCGCCAGCAGGAGAAGGAGCTCCAGCGGGTCGCCAACATGACCCGACAGGAAGCTTCGGGGATCCTGATGGCTCAGGTCGAGCAAGAGCTCCGGAACGAGGTCGCCCGCAAGGTACGCGAATCCGAGCTGGCGGCCCGCGACGAGAGTGAGCGTCGGGCCCGCGAGATCGTCACCGAGTCGATCCAGCGCATAGCCGCCGACCAGACCGCCGAGGTCTCGGTCTCGGTGCTGCCGCTGCCGACCGACGAGCTCAAGGGTCGCATCATCGGCAAAGAGGGGCGCAACATTCGCGCTCTTCAGCAGGCGACGGGGATCGACCTCATAGTCGATGACACCCCGGAAGCCGTCATCATCAGCGGCTTCGACCCCGTCCGCCGCGAGGTGGCGCGGGTCGCGCTGAACAAGCTGATCGTCGACGGCCGGATCCATCCGGCCCGCATCGAAGAGATCGTCGCCAAGTCCCGGCAGGAAGTCCTGCAGCGCGTCAAAGAAGAGGGCGAGGCGGCGGTCCTGGAGGTCGGCCTGCAGGGACTTCATCCCGAGGTCGTCCGCCATCTCGGCATCCTGCGTTTTCGCACCAGCTACGGACAGCAAGTGTTGAACCACTCGAAGGAGGTCGCTTATCTCGCCGCCATGATGGCGTCCGAGATCGGCGCCGACGTTCGCATCGCGAAGCTCTCCGGTCTCTTGCACGACATCGGAAAGGCCATCGACCACGAGGTCGAGGGCTCGCACGCGGTGATCGGAGCGGACCTGCTGCAGCGACACGGGGTTCCCAAAGAAGTGGTGCACGCGGTGCGCGCTCACCACTACGACGAGGAACCGCACAGCATCGAGGCGTTGTTGTTGATCGCCGCCGACGCGATCTCCGCTGCCCGCCCGGGCGCGCGCAGGGAGTCGCTGGAGGCATACGTCAAGCGGCTCGAAAAGCTGGAGGAGATCGCAAACTCCTTCCAGGGCGTCCAGCAGTCCTACGCCATCCAGGCCGGACGCGAGGTCAGGATCCTGGTCAAGCCGGAGCAGATCGACGACACCGCTGCTCAGCTGATGGCCCGCGACATCGCGAAGCGCATCGAAAGCGAGCTCAGCTTTCCCGGCCAGATCCGCGTCACCGTGGTGCGGGAAACACGGGCCGTGGAGTACGCGAAGTAAACATCGAAGGGAGTCCCAGATCGGGACTCCCTTTTTTGTTTCCGGCTAGCCTTGACGAAACGTGGCTGACGCATTTCGCATCTTGTTTCCACCCCACGAAATCTTCGATTTCGCGGGGACCCCGGATTGGCTTCGTTCTAGGCTGACCTGATGTCGGACGAATTTCGCATCTTGTTTGTCGCTGATGTGGTGGGGCATCCCGGGCGAGATGCCATCAAAGCGATCCTGCCGAGCCTCAAGAACGAGATGGCCGCCGACCTTGTGATCGTCAACGGGGAGAACGCCGCCGGTGGATTCGGGCTGACCGCGAAGATCGCGGCTGAGATCAAGGCGTCCGGCGCTGACGTGATCACGACCGGGAACCATGTATTCGCGCAAAAGGAGTTCGTGCCCGAGCTGCCGCGCCTGGAGCGCGTCCTCCGACCGGCGAACTATCCACCGGCGGCGCCGGGACAGGGTTCCTGCGTGGTCGACGTGGCGGGGAAGCAGGTCCTGGTGATGAACCTGATGGGGAGGATCTTCACGTCCGACACCCTCGACGACCCGTTCCGGGCCGCCGACGCCATCCTCGCCGCCAACCCGGGGATCGGGATCGTCTTCTGCGACATGCACGCCGAGGCCACCTCCGAGAAGACCGCCATGGGCTGGCACCTGAACGGCCGGGCGAGCGCGGTGGTAGGCACCCACACACACATCCCGACGGCCGACCACCGGGTGCTCCCGGGCGGTACCGCCTATGTCACGGACGTCGGAATGGTCGGGCCAAGGGACGGCTGCATCGGGATGGACAAAGACGTCGTGCTCCAGCGGTTCCTGACCGGGGTTCCCAACCGCTTCGTGGTGGCGTCCGGACCCGTGACATTCAATTCGGTACTGGTTACCATTAACAGTTCCACCGGACGAGCCACATCGATCCACCGAGTCGATCGCGAACATGTTTGAAGGGGTTCCAGCAACGATGACCGCCGAACGCGCTCCAGTAGAGGTGCTGAAAGTTTCGGCCACGTCTAAGCCTGTTGCCGTCGCCGGCGCCATCGCGGGTGTGATCCGCAGCAAGGGAAGGGTCGAGGTTCAGGCGATCGGGGCCGGCGCCATCAACCAGGCGGTCAAGGCCATCGCGATCTCACGAGGTTATGTCGCCCCGGGCGGCCTCGACCTGGTCTGCATACCGGCCTTCATCGACATCTCGATCGACGGCGAGGAACGCACCGGCATTCGATTGCTCGTGGAGAGCCGGTAACGGGGACGCGGGAACAAGCGCGCTCGTTCAACATCTGGACCATCGGCTGCCAGATGAACCTGGCCGACTCGGAGGACCTGGCACGGCGATTGCTCGCGGCCGGCTATGTCGAGGAGACGCTCGAGCGCGCCGACATCGCGATCCTGAACACCTGCGTCGTGCGCCAGGCATCGGAGGACCGCGTCTACTCCAGGCTCCACGAGCTCAAGGAGTGGAAGACGCCCGAGCGGACGATCGCCGTCACCGGGTGCATCGTCGGCAAGGAAGGCGACGTGCTGCGAGGGAAGTTCCCGCAGCTCGATGCGGTCGTGCCGATCGGCGAGTACGAGGACTTCCTTGCCGGCCTGGAGGCTCGTTACGACTACTCGCAGGGGGAGGCTCTGCCCCAGGGCGGACGCACTGGAATCAGCCATTACGTGCGCGTCATCGAGGGATGCGACCACAACTGCACCTTCTGCATCGTGCCCAAGGTGCGCGGCCGCGAGCGCCACATCTCGATGGACGCTGTGGTCGCCGAGTGCCGACAGGCTGTCGAGGAGGGGGCGCGAGAGGTCGTGCTGCTGGGCCAGAACGTCGACGACTACTCGGACCCGTCCGGGCGGGGAGGCCTTGCCAGCCTGGTCCGCGAGGTCGAGAGGATTCCCGGCCTGAAGCGCCTTCGCTTCATGACGTCGCACCCGCAGGACCTGGAGACCGAGCTGCTCGAGGTCATGGCCGCCAGCGAGGTCGTCTGCCGCGAGCTGCAGCTGCCGGTGCAATCGGGCGATGACACGATCCTGAAACGGATGGCGCGGGGTTACCAGATGCGGCACTACCACGCGATCGTGGATCGAGCGCGCAACCTCATGCCCGACCTCGGCCTCGTCACGGATGTCATCGTCGGGTTCCCCGGTGAGACCGAGGCTGCGTTCCTGAACACGCGTGCCCTGCTCGAAGAGATGGAGTTCGACGTGGTGCACCTCGCGATGTACTCGCCGCGGCACGGCACGTACGCCGCGAGCCGGATGGAGGACGACGTCCCACAGGCGGAGAAGCTGCGCCGTCTCAACGACCTGCTCGCGCTGCAGAGAGGGATCGCTGCGCGCAAGACCGCTCGATGGATCGGCCGCGACGTCGAAGTCCTGATCGAAGGTAGAGACGAGCTCAACCGGCCGTACGGGAGGATCAGGCAGGGCAAGCGGGCGATCGTGCTGAAGGGCGGCGACATCGCCCCTGGTCAGCTCATGAACGTGCGCGTCCTGCAGGCCACCGCCGGCCAACTCCTGGGGCTGCCGGCGGCGTGACCGAGGTTCCGCTCACCCCGGTCATGCGTCAGTACCGGGAGGCGAAGGAGCAGCACCCGGACGGGATCCTCATGTTCCGGCTCGGCGACTTCTACGAAGTCTTCTTCGAAGACGCTGAGGTCGCGGCCCCGGTCATGGGCGTGACGCTCACGTCCAGGCCTCTTGGCAAGAGCGGCCGCGCGCCGATGTGCGGAGTTCCGCATCACGCGTGGCAGTCGTACGTGGGCAAGCTCTTACGCGCTGGACACAAGGTCGTCATCTGCGACCAGGTCGAGCCTGCCGGTAAGCACAAGGTGGTGCGCCGGGACGTGACCCGAGTGCTGACGCCTGGAACGGTGGTCGAGGACGCTTACCTCGACCCATCGCGCGCCAACTACCTTGTCGCGGCGTGGACACGCGGCACAGACGCCGGGCTCGCCGCATGCGAGGTGTCCACGGGCGAGCTGCTACTGTGCCAGCTGCCGCGCGAGCGCCTGGCCACGGAGCTCCAGCGCCTGGCGCCCGCCGAGCTGCTGACGCCGCCGGCGGTCGAGGAGTACCGCTTCGACCCGGTGCGAGGGCAGCAGCGTCTCCGTGACCTCCTCGGCATCGCATTCCCCGCTTCGGTCGGGGCGGCCGACGCCCCCCTCGCGGTCGGGGCGGCCGGGGTGGTGCTCGACTACCTGAAGCAGAACCAGGCGCGCGTCACGCCGGGGTCGTTCAGCGTGCGCACCTACTCACCCGATTCCACGATGTCGCTGGACGCCGCGACCGTCCGCAACCTCGAGCTGCCGGCTCTGACCTCAGTCGTCGACCGCACGCGGACGCCCATCGGAGCGCGGCGGCTGCGGGCGTGGCTGGGGGCGCCCATGCGAGATGCGGAGTCGATCGAGCTCCGACTCGAAGCCGTGGCGGAGCTCGCCTCGTCCGCCGAGTTGCGCGAAGCCCTGGCGACGGCGTTGAAACCGGTCGGCGACCTCGAACGCCTCACGTCTCGCGCGGCCCAGGGTCACGCGAACGCCAGGGAGCTCGTGGCGCTGCGCAGGGCGCTCGAGGCGATTCCCGCGCTGCGGAACGCCGCGGCCTCTTGCAAGGCCCTCGTCAGCCGGGAGCTCGCGGGGCAGGTGAGCGGCGCCCCCGAGCTGGCCGAGAGCCTGGCACGGGCCCTGGTCGAAGATCCGCCTCCGATCGCTCGCGATGGCGGCGCGATCAGGCCCGGGTTCGACGCGGAGCTCGACGGCATCGCCGAGGCCTCGCGAAGCGCTCGCGAGTGGATCGGCGGTCTCGAATCGGCGGAGCGACGCCGGACGGGAATCCGCTCGCTGAAGGTCGGCTTCAACAAGGTATTCGGTTACTACATCGAGGTCAGCCACGCCAATGCGGTAGCGCTTCCAGGTGACTACGTGCGCAAGCAGACCCTGACGGGTGCCGAGCGCTACCTGACACCCGAGCTGAAGGAAAAGGAAGCGATCGTGCTCACCGCCCAGGAGCGAATCGCCGCGCGGGAGCTCGAGATCCTGCGCGAGCTTGGCGCCGCGGTCGCCGAATCCGCCTCGATCCTGCGCTCCAGCGCCCATGCGGTCGGCATGATCGACGCTCTGCTGAGCCTTGCGGTCACCGCGGCCGACCAGGCCTGGCGCCGGCCCGAGGTCAACGCCGGCGTGAAGCTCAGCATCAAGGGTGGACGCCATCCGCTGGTGGAGCGGGGGCTGCCTGCCGGGGTCTTCGTCCCCAACGACCTCGAGCTCGATCCCGACTCTGACCAGATCGTGATCCTCACCGGCCCCAACATGGCAGGCAAATCCACCTACCTGCGCCAGGCCGCGGTGATCGTGCTCCTCGCACAGTGCGGGAGCTTCGTGCCCGCCGAGAGCGCGGTCGTCGGACTCGCCGACCGCATCTTCACCAGGGTGGGCGCGCACGACGACATAACGGCGGGCATGTCGACTTTCATGGTCGAGATGACTGAGACGGCGAACATCCTCAACCACGCGTCGCGCTCCTCGCTCGTGATCCTCGACGAGGTGGGGAGGGGGACGTCGACCTACGATGGCGTGTCGATCGCGCAGGCCGTTGTCGAGTACCTGCACGACTCGCCGAAGCTCGGGTGCCGCACGCTTTTCGCCACTCACTACCACGAGCTGACCGCGCTGGCGGAAAGGCTGCCGAGGGTGAGCAATCAACGCGTCGAGGTGCTGGAGGATGGAGAGACCGTTCGCTTCCTCCACCGGGTGGTGCCGGGTGGCGCCGACCGGTCATATGGCATTCATGTCGCGGCGCTCGCGGGGCTTCCGTCTGGCGTCATAGCACGTGCACGCCAGGTGCTCGGGGAGCTGGAGCGCCAGCGCACGCTTGAGCCGCCCGAGATGCAGCTCGGACTTCCGATCGAGCTTGCTCCGGACCCCTTGCGGAAGGAGCTGGAGGAGATCGAGCCGGACTCGCTCAGCCCGCTCGAAGCGCTGCAAAAGCTGTACGAGCTGCGCGCGAGGCTTTCGCCTTGAGCGACTCCATTCACCTCCTCCCTCCGGAGGTCGCGGACGCCATCGCGGCCGGTGAGGTCATCGAGCGGCCTGCCTCGGTCGTCAAAGAGCTGGTTGAAAACGCCCTCGACTCGGACGCGCGACGCATCAACATCGACGTGCGCGGCGCCGGAAGGACCTCGATCCGCGTGAGTGACGACGGTTCAGGCATTCCCGCAGATGAGCTCGGGATTGCTTTCGTGCGCCACGCGACGAGCAAGGTGTCAGAACTTTCGGACCTCGCCGCCATCGCCAGCTTCGGCTTCCGAGGCGAAGCACTGGCCAGCATCGCGGCAGTGTCCGACGTCGAGTGCTCGAGCGGCGGGGCGACGATCCGGATCCGCGCGGGCGAATCGGTCGAACAAGGATCAGGCGCCCTGCTTCCCGGTGTGACGATCGAGGTGCGAGACCTCTTCGCCAACGTACCCGCGAGGTTGAAGTTCTTGAAGAGCGGTGCGACGGAGGTCGCGGCGATCAAGGACGTGGTCGGCGCATTCGCGCTGCTGCACTCGCACGTGAGGTTTCACCTGACGATCGACTCGCGGGTGGCCGTGAGCACGACCGGTGACGGTGACCGGCGCCGTGCGATTGGTTCGGTGTTCGGCGCACAGGTCGCGGCCGAGGTGCTCGAGATGGTCGGCATGCCGCTTAATCCCCACGAACTCGCAGGCTTCGCCTCGAGTTCGCGGGGGCCCCTTAAGGCAA
>DATFVI010000057.1:0-12546 GCA_035260405.1 Candidatus Dormiibacterota bacterium | reverse complement strand
TTCGGGGTCTCGGTCGCCGGCGAGGTGGTCCAGCGTCCGATCCCATACGACCCGCTGCCAAGGATCGTCGAGTCGGCGGAATGGACCTGGCTCGAGCGGGCGCTGGCCCAGCGGGTCCGGGCTCTTGACGAGTTCATCCGCGACGCGTACGGCGACGCCCGGATCCTCAGAGCGGGCCTGGTGCCGCCCGAGCTCGTCTATGGTTCGACCTCCTGGTTCCGGTCGTGCCGCGGTCCCGCGGCGCTGCGATCGGGCCAGGTCTGCATCGCGGGGATCGACCTTGTCCGAGTCGACGGCCGGTGGCTGGTGTTGGAAGACAACCTGCGCGTGCCTTCGGGCGCGAGCTACGCCCTGGCCTCGAGACGAGCCCTCGCCGACGTCGCCCCGGAGATGCTGGCCGGCGTGCGCCCCCGCTCGCTTGGCGAGTACCCACGCCGGCTTCTGGCTGCGCTGGAGTCGCGTGCGTCCGACGCCGGGCTCACCGTCCTGCTCAGCCCCGGTCCCGCGAACGCGGCCTACTACGAGCACTGCGAGCTGGCCCGCCTGATGGGGATCCCGGTGGTGCTGGCGCAGGATCTGGTCGCGAGTCATCGTGGGTGCTGGCTGCGCCGCGATGGGGGAAATGTTCCGGTCGCACGCATCTACCACCGCTACTCGCCCGAGTTCCTCGATCCGCTCGGTGGCCGCGACGACAGCCTTATCGGCATCCCGTTTCTGTTCGCCGCCTGGCGGCAGGGGCGGGTTGTGCTCGCGAACGCACCGACCTGCGGAGTGGCGGACGACAAGAGGCTGTTTCCCTACGTCCCGTCCCTCATCCAGTACTACCTCGGCGAGCAGCCGATGCTCGAGCAGCCGGCCACCATCGGGTTGGAGAACGTCGCCAACCGCCGCGAGGTCCTGGCGCGCTTCGACGATTACGTTTTCAAGCCGGTCAACGGCAGCGGCGGCAAGGGCATCGTCTTCGGGCCCGTGGCGCGCGGCGAAGAGCGTGCGGCCGTCTCGGCGACCCTCGAGCAGGCGCCGGGCACGATGGTCGCCCAACCTCTTCTCGAGATCGAGCGGCTGCCTTGTGTCGCATCGGCTGGAGATCTCGAATGGCGCCGCTGCGACCTCCGCGCGTTCGTGGTGGTGGACGTCGATCCGTGGGTGATGCCGGGCGGCCTGACCCGGATGGCGCCCGGGACCGATGCGTGGCTGGTCAACTCCTCGGCCGGCGGCGGCGTCAAAGACACCTGGGTCGAGTCCTGATGGCTGCGACGCACCCCATCGGCCGCGGGCGGCAGTACGAGATCGTTCACGACAGCATCCACCACTACGACAGCAGTGCATCACGAAGCCGCAACGAGGTGCGGCTCCAGCCGCTTCCACGCGAGGGCGTTCAGCTCGAAAGGTTCTTGCTCGAGGTCAGCCCCGCCGCGGAGATGGACGCGCAGGTCGATCATTTCGGGAATCCCATCTGGCTTGTGAGCGTCGAGGCGCCCCACTCGGAGCTGAGGGTGACGGCCCGCAGCCAGGTCTCGATCGTGCCCCGCGACGGCGTGGCGAGCGCGGCGCTCCGCTGGGATCAAGCGGAGCTGAACAGGACTCCGGCCGTCGAGTTCCGCCTGCCCTCGCCGCGAATCCCTGAACTGGCTGCGATCAAAGCGCTTGCCCGTGAGATGGGTCTTCGCGAAGGTGATTGGGATTCCTTGCAGCGCGCCAATCGAGATCTGCGTCTGCGCTTCGAATACGTACCGGGATCGACGGTCGTGTCCAGCACGCTGGAGGAGATCCTTGAAGGCAGGGTGGGTGTCTGCCAGGACTTCGCGCACGTGTTGATCGCGCTGGCCAGGCACCTCGGCTGGCCGGCCCGGTATGTCAGCGGCTACCTCGTTCCCGAGGCCGAGTCAGAGGGGTACAGCCATGCGTGGGTGGAAATCGGGTCCTCCGACGGCAGCTGGCTCGGCCTCGACCCCACGCACAAAGTCGAGACGACCGAGTGGCACGTCGCGATCGCGGTGGGTCGGGATTACAGCGATGTATCCCCGCTGCGCGGCGTGTTCGTATCCGAGGGTCCGGGCGCGCCACCAGAGGTCTCCGTGAAGATCGCGGCGGTCGGCCCCTTCGAGCTGCGCAGGCAGCTGCACTTGGCCAAGTCGAGCTTGCAGGATCAGCAATAGTTCTTTCGCCGCCCGGCTCGTCTTATGGTTGGGGATGCCGTGCAGCTCACACCGCGTGAATCGGAAAAGCTCCTGGTCTACGTGGCGGCGGAGGTCGCAAGGCGCAGGCGGGCTCGCGGCCTCAAGCTCAACCTGCCCGAGTCGGTCGCGCTTATCACCGAGGCGATGCTCGAGGCCGCCCGCGATGGCAAGCGCGCGGCAGAGGCCATGGCACTCGGCCGCCAGGTGCTCACCCGCGCCGACGTGATGCCAGAGGTGCCTGAGCTGCTGCACGTCGTGCAGGTCGAAGCCACCTTCCCTGACGGCACCAAGCTGCTCTCCTGCCACGACCCCATCCCATGAGCCCCATCGGCGGCTACATCCACCCCACGACTGAGATAGAGATCAACGCCGGCCGCGCCGTGACCGCCCTGCGCGTGACCAACCTCGGAGACCGGCCGGTGCAGGTCGGATCTCACCACCATTTCGCCGAATCCAACCGCGCGCTTCGTTTCGACCGGATGGCCGCGTATGGGCAGCGACTCGACATTCCCGCAGGCACCGCCGCCCGCTTTGAACCAGGGGAGTCTCGCGAGGTGAAGCTGGTGCCGTTTGGGGGGCGGCGCTGGATCGTGGCGTTTCAGGGTCTTGCCGGCGGATCGCTCGATGCGCCAGGCGCGAAAGAGAAGTTCGCGGCCAGGTTGAAGGAAGCAGCCTTCGACCTGGGAACGCCTGAATGAGGATCGGCCGCCGCCAGTACGCCGAGCTCTACGGACCCACCACGGGCGACCGGTTCCGGCTGGCCGACACCAATCTCGTCTGCGAGGTGGAGCGAGATCTGACCCTGCCCGGAGAGGAAGCCGTTTTCGGTGGCGGGAAAACGATCCGCGACGGCATGGCGCAGTCGTCCACCCTCACCAACTCGGCCGGAGCACTGGACCTTGTGATAACCAGCGCAGTGGTCATGGACCCGCTGCTCGGGATCGTCAAGGCGGACATCGGCATTCGAGCCGGCCGCATCGTCGGAATCGGCAAGGCCGGCAACCCCGACATCATGGACGGCGTCACCGATGGCCTGGTGATTGGAGCGGGGACCGAGGTGATCGCGGGCGAAGGTCTCATCGCGACGCCCGGCGGGGTCGACACCCACGTCCACATGATCTCGCCGCAGCAGGTCTGGGCCGCCCTCTCGAACGGCATCACCACTTTGCTGGGTGGCGGCACCGGCCCGGCGGACGGAAGCAACGCCACCACGTGCACGCCAGGGCCATGGAACATCGCGCAGATGCTGCGCGCGGCGGAAGGACTGCCGGTCAACTGGGGCGTGATGGGCAAAGGCAATGCCAGCTCACCCGATCCGCTGCGGGAGCAGATCGAAGCCGGTGCGTGCGCTCTGAAGGACCACGAAGACTGGGGCACCACGCCGGCTGTGATCGACCAGAGCTTGCAAGTCGCCGATGAGTACGACGTCCAGGTCGCCATCCACACGGACACGCTGAACGAGGCGGGATTCGTGGAGGACACGGTGGCGGCGATCGCGGGCAGGACGATCCATACCTTTCACACGGAAGGAGCGGGTGGCGGCCACGCGCCAGACATCATCAAGATCGCGTCGCATCCAAATGTTCTCCCGTCTTCCACCAACCCCACCCGCCCGTACACCGTGAACACGCTGGATGAGCACCTCGACATGCTGATGGTCTGCCACCACCTCAACCCCGGCGTGCCCGAGGACGTGGCATTCGCCGAGAGCCGGATCAGGCCCGAGACGATGGCTGCCGAGGACGTCCTGCACGACCTCGGCGTGCTCTCGATGTACTCGTCGGACTCGCAGGCGATGGGCCGGATCGGCGAGAGCTTCATCCGGCTCTTTCAGACCGCCCACAAGATGAAGCACTTCAAGGGCCCGCTGGAAGGAGATGGCGCGGCCGACAACCTCCGCATCCTCCGCTACCTCGCCAAGCTGACGATCAATCCGGCGCGGGCGCACGGCATCTCGCACGTGGTGGGATCGATCGCGCCCGGGATGCTCGCCGACATCGTGCTGTGGCCGATCGAGTTCTTCGGCGTGAAACCGAAGCTGATCGTGAAAGGAGGCATGGTGGCCTGGGCATTGATGGGCGACCCCAATGCATCCATCCCCACCCCGGAGCCCGTGATGTACCGGCCAATGTTCGGTGCGCTCGGCGGCGCGCTGGCCCAGACGTCTGTCACCTTCACCTCGCGGGCGGCCTTCGACTCTGGCATCCGCGAACGTCTCGGGTTGAATCGGCAGGTCGAGGCGGTTCGCGATTGCCGCCACCTTGGCAAAGCCGACATGGTGCGCAACGACCGAACGCCCGAGATCACCGTCGATCCGGAGACTTACGAGGTGCGCCTGGACGGCGAGCTCGCAACGGTGCCTCCGGCCGAGACCCTGCCCATGACACAGCTCTATTTCCTCGTATGAGCTCCGCGTCACTGCTGGCTGCATTGCAACTGGGTGACAGCGCTTTTCCAAGCGGAGCGTTCACCCAATCGTACGGGCTGGAGACCCTGGTCTCGGAAAAGGCCGTCTTCAATGCCGCAGGCGTCGAGGAAGTCCTGGCGGCCCACCTGCGCCATCGCCTGGCTCGCGCCGACCTGCCCGCTCTGCTCGCCGCCCATCAGGCCGCGGCCGCATCCGACACGGACCTGGTGCGCCAGATCGATGACATGCTCACCGCCACAAAGATGACGCGCGAAGAACGCCAGGCCTCGCAGCGCGTGGGCGCGCGCCTGATTGCCGAGGCAAAACGGCTCGCGCCCAGCCCCATCTTTGAATCGGGGCCATGTAATGGAGCGGTCGCCTTCGCGCTCGCCGGCTGGGCTGTGGGGCTTGACGCGCGCGAGTCCGCGACCACGTATGGGTACTCGTTCGCCGCGGCTCTGGTCTCGGCCGCCATGCGCCTCCTGCGCATGGGTCACGGGGATGCTCAGTCAATTCTTCGCTTGAGCCATGCGTTGATCGAGCAGGCGGTGAACGAGGCGGAGACGATCCGGTGGGCTGAGCTTTGTCCTTTCGCGCCGCAGCTCGACCTCGCGATCGCCCGGCACGAACACTCGCAAGTGAGGCTATTCGGCTCGTGAGCGCGCCGCTTAGAGTGGGCGTTGGCGGACCGGTTGGATCGGGGAAGACGGCCCTGATCGAACGATTAGTGCCGGCGTTGGTCTCGCGGGGGCATTCTGTCGTCGTGGTGACCAACGACATCCTGACCCGAGAGGACGAGATGCAGGTCAAGCGCACGCTTCGGGGCGTACTCGCGGAAGAGCGCGTGGTGGGCGTCGAGACCGGCACCTGTCCGCACACCGCGGTGCGGGAGGACCCTTCGATGAACCTCGCGGCGCTGGCTGAGCTGGACTTTCGCTTTCCAAATACGGAGTACGCCTTCGTGGAGAGCGGAGGCGACAACCTGACGTTGACCTTCAGCCCGGAGCTGGTGGACCTGTACCTATACGTGATCGATGTCGCGGGGGGCGACAAGATACCCCGCAAACGCGGCCCGGGCCTGGTCCTGGCCGACCTGCTGGTGATCAACAAGGTGGACCTTGCGCCTCATGTTGGCGCCGACCTCGAGGTGATGCGGCGGGATTCAGAGCTGGTGCGCGATGGACGCCCGTTCGTGTTCACCAACTGCCGGACAGGAGACGGCCTGGATCCAGTCGTCGCGTTCCTCGACACCGCCGCCGCTCAGCACGAGCACGGTGGGCTTTGGGGCGCCGATGATCACCGCCACTAGGACCTCAGCCCTACCTCTCGGAAAGACGGGAAAGCTGGTGGCCGTGGCGGCAAGAGTCGGGACCAGGACCGCCTTGCGAAGCCTCCACACCGAGGGCACCCTGAAAGCCATGCGTGTCCATCACCTGGACACGGCACTGCCGGCGATGGCTTTCTTGACGATCGCGAGCCCTGGTGGCGGGGTGCTGCAAGGCGATCGGCTCGAGGTGGACATCTCGATCGAAGATGGCGCTCAGCTGCACGTGGGAACCACCTCGGCGACGCGTATCTATACGATGCCCCAGGCGCATGCCGAGGCCAGGACGCGCTTCGCGGTGGCAAATGGTGCCTACGCCGAGTTCGTGCCTGACCCGTTCATGCCTTATGCCGGCTCACGTTTTGTGGGTGTCTCCCGGCACGTGGTGGCCGATGAGGGCGACCTGGTGCTGGCCGAGGTGGTTGGACCTGGGCGGCAGGCCAGGGGCGAAAGCCTCGCTTACGGCTCATGGAGAAGCGAGACGGAGGTTCGTCGACCGGACGGTCGCCTGGTGTTCAGGGATACCACGCTTTTGCGTCCGGCTGACGGGTTGGTTGGGCTCGGAATGCTGGGCGGCTGGCTGGCGATCGGCTCCCTCTACGCGATCTCGGCGGGCCTGAGTGCGTCCATCTTCGATCCGGTCATTGCGCGGTGCGCCGAACAAGGTCTGGCCGCCGGCTGCAGCGAGCTGCCCAACAAAGCCGGCTGCTGGTTCCGTGTCCTGGCACATGACGCACCAACAGCCCAAGACGCGGTGACGAGTGCCTGGGCGCTGGCTCGCACGCGGCTGGTCGGCTTTGAACCTCCGGCCGACCGGCGCTACTGAAGGATGCCCGAAATTCCGAGCGATCGTTCGTTCGACCTACACGATGACTAAGCCCGCGTATTTCGCAAGCATGTCGGGCATGCGAACAATGATCATCCTGGCCACGGTCGCGTTTGGTGCCATGCGTCTCATGTTTCGGTTCGATCGTGCACATCTTGCGAACGAGTGGACCGCGGACGAATGACTTTCTAGACAGGCGTGACGCGGACTACCAGGTCTGCTCGGCTGCGCGGACGAGGATCTCGCCGTCCCTTCGGATTAACGACGCGAGATCGTTGAGCCGGTCGCCGCGCCGCGCGACCAAGGCGACCGCGGCTCCATCCGCGGCAAGTCTCCTCGCGGTAGCCGCGCCAATGCCGCTACTCGATCCAGTTACCAGAGCGACTGTGTCTGCGAGCGGTCTGATCAAAGTTGGCACACCTCCCCTCCCGTGGGAGAAACGGCTACGTCTAGATAGAGGACAACATATAAGGACCGGTCTGGCTGCGCGCGACCGCTAACCGCCTCGGGCCGCAGTCCAGCTCGCGGTTTCGGCGAGAACCGGTTCGATCACCTCGTGTGCGAGCCACGCCGCCGGTGGCGAGGAATACGGCGGCCGCGGCGCGAGCACAAATTGCGTGCAGCCCGCTGAGATGAACTCCAGGATCAATCGCCTGGCGTCGGCCGCACCGTCGCTCGCCACCAGCAACTGAGTCGCGCGGACGATCTCGTCTGGGTCGCGCCCTATGGCGTGGCAGTGGTCGTCGAGGATCTGGCTCTTGCGGCGGAACTCGTCCGCCGTGGCCGCGGGGAGCAGCCATGTGTCAGCGTGCTCGGCGACCACGCGAAGCCCTAGCTTCTCGCCGGCGGCGCCGATCAGGATCGGTGGGCCTGGCTTCTGCTGAGGTTTGGGCTCGCAGACGGCGCCCTTCAGGTGATAGAAGCGGCCCTCGTAGTCGAACGGTTCGGTCTCGGTCCACATGCGCCGGATGATCGTGCATGCCTCGCCGAGAGCTCCTATGGCCTCGGCCGGGGACACGATGTCGATGCCATAGGCGCCGAACTCACGCTGGACCAGCTCCATGCCCGCCGGGTCGGCCACCCTGAAGCCGCCGGCGCCTATCCCGAGGATCAACCGGCCTCCCGAGATGATGTCTGTGGTCGCGGCCATCTTGGCGAGCACGGTTGGGGGGCGCAGCCGATTGCTGGTCAGGACTACTCCCAAGCGCAGGCGCCTGCTCTGAGCCGCGAGCGCAGAGAGCAAGGTCCAGGCCTCGAGCGCCGGACCGCGTACGTCTCCGCGCAGGGGCACCATGTGATCCCAGAGCCACGCGTGCTCGAACAGCGGGATTTCATCCGCTTCTAGCCAGATGCTCCGGATGTCCTGGTAGCTGATGCCGGCCTGACTTGTCTTGATGCCGAAGCTCAACGGTCGCTTCGCGTTCAGCGCCATGCCCGCCTCCTGATTCGGTGTCCTTCGGAAACTGCCTTACCAAAGCTACGCCTGGCCGCCACCCTGGCTATGTCAGCGGAGGTCTTGTTGAGCAACGACGGCGGTGACAACCTGGTCGGCTCAGCGCGCAAGGCGGTCATCCCGCCCGTTGCCGTCTAGCTCCAGCCCGGCCGCCAGGTGGCCGTTGCTATTGCATGAGAGTCGACTACAACAGAGAACTGGGTCTCAAAAGTTCGCCGCCAGGAAGGTAGCTTGTGGATGCCCGAAGGATCACGGCCGCGATCGTGCCCTGCGATGAACGGGCTGGCGGACGGACGCCTTGCGGGGCCGGCCAGACTTCGATCTTGCGGCGACCATGGCATCGCGCTCTTTTTCGAATGCCCCCAGTGCCTCGTCCAGCAAATGCCCGACCTCCTCGCTCGAACGTGTTCCGAACCACGAGAACATCGCGGCGTCAAGGGGAGCGAATGCGATCGTAGCGAGGATCTGAGGCCGCATGTCACGCTCCGCGTCCAGGCCGAGGCGCTCGGCCAGAGCGTTGACCACCGCCAGTCGCAGGTGGTCTCGATTGATCCGTTCTTGCTGCTGGAGTGCGGGAGTCTCGCGGACAAGCTTCACCAGCGCGAGCGCTCGATCGTCATAGGCGGCGGTCAGCTGCCGGAAGGAATTCTGCACTGCCGCAACCGGGTCCTCGTGGGCAGGACGCGCCACGATGTCGGCAGCGAGGCGCACCGCCCACTGATCCAGGAACGCAAAGACCACGTCTTCCTTTGAGGTGAAGTAGCGGAAGAACGTTCTCCGCGACACGCCGGCTGCTGCCGCGATCACATCGATTGTCAGAGACTCGAATTTCCGATCGGTAAGCAGCCCTAACGCGACTTCGGACAGCTCGCCACGGATGGCTCGGCGCTTGCGTTCCGCGAGGTCGACCGGCATAGGCACAGTGTATACGGAACGGCCCTGGTGACGAATAGAGGCACTAGTTGCATTATTTGGCACTTTATGCCACACTCGCCACATTCAGTCCATTGATTCAGGAGGATTCGAAATGGTATCAAGCGTTTCTGGGCTCAAAAATCATGAGGCGGCTGCAAGTTCGTCCCGGTCTGGATGGCGGCGATTGGTGCTGGTGGGCGCTGGGCTGGTGGTTACGGCAACAGTCGCCAACGTACTCATTGCGATGACCGTGCGGAACGGGCTCGGAGTTCCCGCGACCTTTCAGGCCCTGTCAGCTCCGGCCGTTGCGAGCGGCACCATCGTCGGCATGATCGGCGCCACTCTTGTCTTTGCTTGGGTTGCTCGGGCACAGGCGGACCCACGTCGCACTTTCGTTTTGATCGCGGCGGTGGGGCTGATCGTCTCCTGGGTGCCCGACCTCGCCATCTGGGCGATGCGCGTCTTCCCTGGGACCACATCGACGGGCATTCTCAGCCTGATGGCGTTGCACGTGGTTGCCTCTGGTTTGGCAGTTGGCATCCTGCTCCGATTTGGCCTGACATCGGAGTAGTCGCGCGTTTACAGAAGGGCCTCACGGGCGACTGCGGGGATTAGCGCGCGGAAGGCGACGCGGTACCCCGCAGTGCGCCGCCGGCACAAGGGCCGTCCGATTTGCGGCAGATTATCGCTAGCCCACTTGCCAGCCAAGCGCCATTAGGAGCTCACTCGCGAGAGCATTTGCTCAGTTGAACTCAACCCTGGGGCCCTCACGGTCCTGGCCCCTTGCGTCCTCACGCCGGAAGCGCCAGAAAGCTGCCCTCATCAATTGCTTCGCGATCTCTTCAAGAATAGACGCGAGGTCGAATGAGTCCAGGGTTGTACGGAGCCCAGCTCCGCGTCCCGAGGTCCACCGCGCGGTCTGGCGGCTACGCGATCGTGAACTGGACGCTGTGTGTCGTCGGATCCCCAGCGGCGGTGAAAGTGAGCGTGTACGTTCCAGTCGGGTAGTTTGCGGTCTTGACGTTGAGCTGATAACCAGGGCCAGTGTCGAGGACCATGAACGTGAAGGTGCCGCTCGGGGCGACCCCCGGAGCGGGACTCGGCGTGAGCGAGGCGACGGTCATCACGATGTTGGGCGATGACACGTCCGCGCCCGACGCGTTGAGCAGGGCCAGCTTGATCGGGACGTTCTGTCCGCTGTTGAGCACTTTGGCCTGGTTGTAGAGGACAGCGATTCCGTAGCCGACGTTCTGAACCCGCGCGGCCGACGTGCTCTGGGCGTAAGCGAAATCTCCGCTGTAGGCGGCGACGATCGAGTGGCTACCGACCGAGGCATAGGTCACGATGCACATGGCAGTGCCGGAGGTGGTGTTGACCGGTTGCGCGGAACAGCCGCCGAAAGGGACGCCGTTATCCGTGAACCCGACCGTCCCGCCATCCGGCGCGGGACCAACAGTCGCGGTGAAGGTGACGCTGGCGCCTACCACCGATGGATTCGGCGAACCTGCGACGGTCGTGCTGGTCAGGAACTGGTACGTGTAGAGGACAGGATTGGACACCCCGCCGGGAGTAGTCACAGTGACGTTGACCGGGCCACCCGCGTGGGCAGGTGTAGTTGCCTTCACGGTGCCCGCATCAACCACGCTGAACGAGGCGGCCGGTGTGCCGCCAAAGCTCACAGCCGAGGTTGCTGTGAGGTTGGTCCCGGTCAGGGTCACCGATTGACCGCCCGCGACGGGACCGTTGGCGGGCGTGATCGCTGAGAGCGTCGGGGCCAGGGCGAAGCCGAGCCCCGTGAGCGAGATGTTGAAGTTCTGGCCGTTCCAGTCCCCTGACGAGGTCGTGGTGGCCGGCCCGGCCGCGGTCGGCGTGAAGCTGTAGACCATCTGACAGCTGTCACCCGGGTTGAGCGTCTTGCCCTGGCAGCCCTGGAAGCCGGAGAAAGGTGAGCCCACCCCACCGCCCGCGCCTGACATCACTACCGCGCTGGGCCCGATGTTGGTCACGGTCACGGCCTCGGTGGGCGACGTGGTGCCAACCTGTATCGGGCCGAAATCGAGCGCGGTCGGCGTGATGAGGAACTCGGGCCCCAGCCCGCGACCGCTGAGCGAGATGTTGAAGGCCTGACCGTTCCAGTCCCCGCTCGAGGCCGTGCTCGCCGCCCCGGCCGAGGTCGGCGTGAAGCTGTAGACCATCTGGCAGCTGGCGCCCGGGTTGAGCGTGTTGCCCTGGCAGCTCTGGAAGCCGGAGAAAGGCGAGCCGACTCCCCCTCCAGCGCCCGACATCAGCACCGTGCTGGGGCCGATGTTGGTCACCGTCACGGTCTGGCTCGGAGAGCTCGTCCCGATCGGCACCGAACCGAAGTCGAGGCTGGTCGGCGAGATGAGGAACTGCTGCACGCCGTCGGCGCTGAGCGTGATGTTGAAGTTCTGGCCGTTCCAGTCCCCTGACGAGGTCGTACTGGCCGGACCGGTGGCGGTGGGCGTGAAGCTGTACACCATCTGGCAGCTGGCCCCCGGGCTGAGTGTCTTGCCCTGGCAGCCTTGGAAGCCGGAGAAGGGCGAGCTCACCCCGCCGCCGGCGCCCGACATCACGACCGCCGACGCGCCGATGTTGGTCACTGTCACGGTCTGTTGAGGTGACGTCGACCCGATATTGACCGGGCCGAAGTCGACGCTGGTCGGCGTGATCAGGAACTGGGGTCCCACTCCGGTGCCGGTAAGCGCGATGCTGAAGTTCTGGCCGTTCCAGTCACCTGACGAGGTGGTGCTCGCTGCCCCGGCCGAGGTCGGAGAGAAGCTGTAGACCATCTGGCAGCTGACGCCCGGGTTGAGGGTGTTGCCTTGGCAGCTCTGGAAGCCGGAGAAGGGCGAGCCCACCCCGCCGCCGGCGCCCGACATCACCGCCGGGCTGAGGCCGATGTTGGTCACTGTCACCGTCTGGCTGGGCGCGGTCGTCCCCACCTGGACCGAACCGAAGTCGAGGCTGGTCGGCGTGATCAGGAACTGCGGGTTGACGCCAGTCCCGCTGAGCGTGACGTTGAAGTTCTGTCCGTTCCAGTCACCGATGGAGTTCGTGCTCGCCGCCCCGGCCGAGGTCGGCGAGAAGCTGTAGACCATCTGGCAGCTGGCGCCCGAGTTGAGGGTCTTGCCCTGGCAGCCCTGGAAGCCGGAGAAGGGCGTGCCTACCCCGCCGCCGGCACCCGACATCAGCACCGGACTGGGGCCGATGTTGGTCACCGTCACCGTCTGGCTGGGCGAAGTCGTCCCCACCTGCACCGGGCCGAAGTCCAGGCTCGTCGGCGTGATCAGGAACTGCGGGTTGAGGCCAGTTCCACTGAGCGTGATGCTGAAGTTCTGGCCGTTCCAGTCACCTGACGAGGTGGTGCTCGCTGCCCCGGCCGAGGTCGGAGAGAAGCTGTAGACCATCTGGCAGCTGACG
>DATFVI010000056.1:0-5378 GCA_035260405.1 Candidatus Dormiibacterota bacterium | reverse complement strand
GTCAAATGTACAGCGCGATCAACCGATCTTCGTGGCGTCGGGGTGGCCGGGATCGTGGGTTATGCATTCGCATTCGTTCCCGTCCGGGTCGTCGACGTAAAAGGTGCGCACGCCTTTCAGCACGGGATGCACCCCCGTTCGCACCTCGACGCCCTCCGTCATGAAGTGAAGCTGCAGGTCGTCGTACACCCTGGCCTCCACCCTGAACGCCAGGTGATGCAGGACTCGCTTCGCCTTCTCTCGGGGAAACTCGTACGACGGGTCTGGATGAGGAACGAGCACGATCGTCTCAGGCACTCCCGCGTGGCCCGAGCCGGCGCGAAGGAACTTGTTCGGCAGCTCCGGCGGCGTGATCAGCTCGAGGCCGAAACCGTCACGGTAAAAATGCAGCGCCGCCTCCATGTCATGCACCCAGAGGACGATCTCCGCCAGGCCCTCCACGCGCCGGGTCATGCCGCGAGGGCCGCTACCATCGCGGCCAGGTTCATGTCCTTCGCTCGCGTCGGTACCGAACATCCTGGGGCCAGCAGCAACCCGCGACCGCCCGTCTCGGCAACCGCGCGCCGCGCCTCCGCCTCGACTTCACGCGGAGGCCCATAGAGCAGGCTCGCGCGCTGGCCAAGCCCGCCCATCACGGCTCGCCCGCTCAACTTCCGGCCCTGGGCGAGCGACGGGTTGCCCTGGTTGTGGATCGACCAGCTCACCACCTGCGCCGGCATCTCGCGCGCCAGCTCGAAGTTCAGGTTCGATCCGCAAAGGTGGACGACGTTGAACCACGCCGCCGCCGGAAGGCGGCTCAAGACGCTCACGTCGAGCGGCAGCACCAGCTCGCGATACACGCTCTCGGGCATGACGCCCCTGCCGGCGTAGCCCGAGATCGCATAGAAGATTCCCGCCGCGCCGGCCTCGACAGAGCGACGGCTGAAATCCAACAGCGCCTCGGCAATGTTTTCCAGCGCAGGCCGCACGACATCAGGATGCCTGCGCAGCTCCCTCACGACGCGCGACTGCGATTTCCCCACCAGGTAGCCGCCGATGGTGATGGGGCTGAACACCGTCTGGATCACCGGGACTTGAGAACCCAACTCTCGCGCGACGATGCCGATCGACTGCACCTGGTCGTCGAGAGCCTTGGGGTTGACCAGCTTCACGGTGCGCCACGACTCGAGGTCCGGCACCGCCTCGCTGACCATCACGGGTCCTTTCAAACGATGGCCTGCGGGCTTATAGACAGAACCGAATGCCTCTGCAAAGCTGCTCGCGCGCGGCTGGAACTTCACGAAGTCCCAACCAAACTGCCGGGCGCGCTCGACCGTGATCGCGGCCAGCGCTTCGGGCGACCACTCCTCGCGATACGTGTGTCCCCACGCGCCCACCGGCGGCCGGTCGGCCACCCCCATCTCGATCGCCGCCCGTACCCGTTCCCGGCCTGTCATCTCATCGAGTTTAAGCTGGACCCGGTGAGTGACATTGCAACCATCGCGGAGCGGCTGCGGGCGGCGGCAGAAGCGAAGCCGATGCGGTTGCCCGTGAACCGCCGCGTCGACGAGACGCACCACGTCATCACCCCCGATGGCCTTTCGGTCTGGTACACGATCCAGGTCTCGCCGCACAGCCGGATCCAGGAAGCGATCTTCGAGCGCGCCGACCGAATGCCTTCCGACGAGGAATGCCGCGCCTGGCTCGAACTCCTCATCGCCGGCGCGGATGCGGTCGAGGCGCCCGGCATGCCCGGCTCGACAACGCGGAGATTCGAAGCGTTCGAACGCAGTCCCGAACGCGAGGCGCCGCTCGCCTGATGGCACTGGCACCTTCGGTCGTGCAAGAGTTACGCCGAATCGTCGGCCGGGAGTCCGTGATCGACTCCGCCAACGACCTGCACATCTTCGAGCGCGACGCCTCGATCGAGGGCGCGCTCCCCGATGCGGTGGTTCTCGCGTCTTCGACGGCTGAGGTCGCGGGAGTGATCAAGGTGGCCGCGAAACACCACATCCCCGTGGTGCCGCGCGGCGCCGGCACCGGACTTTCCGGCGGCGCGGTCACGATTCACGGCGGCATCGCCCTGCAGGTGACCCGCATGCGCCGCATCGAGATCGACCCGGTCGCGCTGACAGCGATGGTTGAGCCCGGCGTGGTCAACCAGGAGCTCTCGCTCGTGGCGGCTTCTCACGGACTGTTCTATGCGCCCGACCCGTCCAGTCAGAAAGCCTGCACCATCGGCGGCAACGCGGCCGAGAACTCGGGCGGCCCGCATTGCCTCTACTACGGGGTTACCACCAACCACGTGCTCGGCATGGAGGTCGTGCTCGCGGATGGCAGCGTCCACTGGGTCAGCGGCGATGCGCCAGAGCGGGTCGGACTCGACCTGTGTGGAGTGCTGGTCGGCTCGGAGGGAACGCTGTGCGCGATCACGAAGATCAAGGTCCGCCTCCTGCGGATTCCGCCAAGCGTTGCAACCCTGCTCGCCGCGTTCCCGACCATCGAGAGCGCGAGCCATGCGGTGTCCGCGGTCATCGCGCGCGGAATCGTCCCGGCCGCGCTCGAGATGATGGACCGCGTCACTGTCGGCGCTGTCGAGGCTCACTACCACGCCGGGTATCCGACCGATGCCGGCGCGGTCCTGCTCGTGGAGGTCGACGGCATCACCGAGTCCACGCGCGAGCTCATGGTCGCGATCCGCAACGTGCTCGAAGAAAACGAGGGCTACGCGCTGCGCGAAGCGAAGACCCCGGCCGAGCGAGATCTCCTGTGGGCTGGTCGCAAGGGCGCCATCGGCGCGCTCGGCAGGATCAGGCCGAACTACTACCTGCACGATGGCGTGGTTCCGCGCTCGCGCCTGCCCCAGGTGCTTTCGGCTGTCGGAGAGATCGGTGAGCACTACAAGCTGCCGGTCGCCAATGTGTTTCACGCAGGCGACGGCAACCTGCACCCGAACATCCTGTTCGACCTGCGCGACCGCGAGGTTATGCACCAGGTCGAGGGCGCCGGTGAGGAAATGCTGCGCGCCGTAGTGGAGCTCGGAGGCGCATTGTCCGGCGAGCACGGGATCGGCCTCGAGAAGAGCGCCTTCATGCCGTGGGTCTATACCCCTGACGACCTCGACGCCATGCAGCGCGTCAAGGACGTGTTCGACGTCGACGGCATCCTCAATCCCGGCAAGATCTTTCCCGACCCAACGCGCAAGCACGTGCATCTCGCCGGTCGCACCGGCCTGGCCATCGAGGCGAAATGGTGGTGAGCGCCCCCGCGATCGAAAAACCGACGACCGCCGAAGAGCTCGCCCGCCGCCTTCACCAGGCCGCCGAAAGTGGATCGGCGGTCGTCCCCGTCGGCGGCGGCAAGGCCGCGGGCATGGGCGGCGCGCCCAGTCGATGTGACGTCGAGCTTCACACGACCGGTCTCGACCGCGTGCTCGAGCACTCCCAGGCGGACATGGTGGTGAGCGTCGAGGCGGGAATCACGCTGGAGGTGCTGCAGGCCGAGCTCGGGAAGGCGGGCCAGTTCCTTCCCCTCGATCCGTTCAACTCGCCCGGCCACACGGTTGGCGGTCTGCTCGCGACGGGCTGGACGGGTCCGCTCCGCCAGCGGTTTGGCTCTGCGCGCGACTTCTTGATCGGGATCCGCGTCGCCCTTCCCGACGGGCATCTCGCCAGCGCGGGTGGCCGCGTGGTCAAGAACGTGAGCGGATACGACCTGATGAAGCTGCACTTCGGAGGAATGGGCTCGCTCGGCGTGATCGTGGCCGCTTCTTTCAAGGTCTTTCCCAAGCCTCTGCACGACATCACCGTCGAGAAGCTGAACGGCTCGCTCGAAGAGGCTTGGGATGCGTCCTCGCGCGCGCTGGAGCTCCCGCTGCCGCCGGCGGCCCTCGAGCTTTTCTCGGATGGACGCGTCCTGGCACGATTTTTTGGCAGCCCTGATGCCGTGAGCCGCATGGTGTCCGAGCTCGATTGGAAACCAGCCGACTCGTCTGTTTGGGTCGAGCATTCCCGGCGCGCGCCGGAGTCCTGGGCGCGTATCGCGGTGCCGCGCCACGCCCTGCGCGCAGTGCTCTCCGGCCTGCCCGCAGGCTCGCTGTGGTGGGCTTCGCCAGGCATCGGAATCGCGTACTGGCCGTTCGACGGCGACCCTTCGAGCGTCCGCAGCGCACGCGCCGCGGCGGAAGCTGCGCACGGATCGCTCGTGCTGATGGCGGCGCGCCCCGAGACGGCCGGCGAGGTCGGCGCCTGGGGCACCCCGCCTGCGACGCTGGAGCTGATGCGCCGCATCAAGCACGCCTTCGACCCCCAGGGCATCCTGAATCCCGGAAGGTTCGTCGTGTGAAGCCCTTCGAGCTGCTGAGCGACGACGACCTCGCCACGTGCGTCCACTGCGGGCTGTGCCTCGACGCGTGCCCGACGTTCCGCGTCACGGGACTCGAGACCGAATCGCCTCGCGGCCGGATCTATCTCATGACTCAGTGGAAGCGCGAGACCCTTCCCTTCGACGAAGACCAGGTCCGCCACATCGACCTGTGCCTCGGCTGCCGTACCTGCGAGGCGGTGTGTCCCTCCGGCGTTCCGTATGGCCGGATCATCGAGGCCGGCCGGGCCGAGGTCGAGCGCCTACGCCGCCCCACTCCGAAACGCACGTTGAGCCGCGTGGCGCTTCGACAGCTGCTCGCACATCCGGCGCGACTGCGTGCCGCGGGCGCGGCGACGCGCATCGCGCAGGCCCTGAGGCTCACGTCTGTCGTGCGCTCCGGCCGGCAGCTGCCGCGACTCAAGCCGCAGTTTCGCAGGCCGGCGGGTAACATCGCACCCGCCCTCGGACCACGCAAATACCGCGTTGCGTTTCTTGTCGGCTGCGTGATGCCGATCCTGTATCCGCAATCGCATGACGCGGCGGTGAAGCTGCTCCAGCTCGCGGGCTGCGAGGTGTGGTTTCCGCCGGGCGAACGCTGCTGCGGAGCGCTCTTCGCGCATAACGGAGACCTCGAGAGCGCTGAGACGCTCCGCGACGCGAACACTCGCACCTATCTCGCCGGAGACTTCGACGCGCTCGTCGTGGACTCCGCGGGTTGTGGCGCGCACCTCAAGGACTTCTATCCCGAGCTCGGGGGCCGGGTGAAGGACATCACGGAATGGCTTGCCGAAATCGGACTGCCCGCTCCGACCAAAGATGTCAAGCTGCGGGTCACCTACCAGGACGCGTGCCACCTCGCGCACGCGCAGCGCATCAAGAAGCAACCGCGCGACCTGATCCGCTCGCTGCCGGGCATCGAGTTCGTCGAAATGCGCCACCCGGAGATCTGCTGCGGGGCGGCGGGCCTGTACAGCACGCTGGAGCCGAACATGTCAAACCGCATCCTCCAGGAGAAGCTAGCGGACCTCTCCGCA
>DATFVI010000055.1:0-3470 GCA_035260405.1 Candidatus Dormiibacterota bacterium | reverse complement strand
TAGCTAATAGGGGCAGAGCCGCCAAGATGGTGCGGTTCGTCCGAGCCTCCGGTGGGTGAGCACTCGAGTTAGCAGAGCGTCGGAGCTCTAGATCTAGACAGTGCCCTCGCCGGTGGTGAGGAGAGATGGACGACCGGTGGGATGTTGTGCCTTGAGCACTGCTCTATTAGCTCGTCGCTGCTCTCCTTCGGCTCGGTATCCACGCGTGTCACCGAGGAGATTGCCGATGGTTTTTGTAGGAATCGACTGGGCTGAAGCCCACCACGACATATGCGTGGTCGACGAAGAGGGGCAAGTGCTCGCCAAACGAAGAGTTCCAGAAGGACTAGAGGGAGTTGGCAAGCTACATAGCCTGGTCGCCGAGCACGCTGATGATCCGGCGATGGTGGTGGTTGGTATCGAAACCGACCGTGGGTTGCTCGTCGGCTCTTTGGTGGCCGCCAGCTACCAGGTCTATGCCATCAATCCGTTCGCCTCAAGCCGCTACCGAGACCGTCATGCCACCTCGGGCGCCAAGTCGGACCCCGGCGATGCTCGGGTCCTGGCCGACCTGGTCCGCACGGACCGTCACAAACACCGGCCGCTGGCTGGAGATTCCAACCTAGCCGAGGCCGTCCAGGTCCTGGCCCGAGCTCATCAGGGTCTGGTCTGGACGCGACAGCGCCAGGTCAACCAGCTTCGCAACGCGCTGCGCGAGTTCTACCCCGGAGCCCTGGCCGCGTTCGACGACCTCGACGCGATCGATGCGCTTGCCATCTTGGAGCGAGCGCCGACCCCCGCCCGTGGACGCGCCCTTTCCCAAGCCAAAATCATCACTGCTCTCCGCCATGGCGGTCGGGAGCGAAACCTAAAAGCCAAGGCGGCTCAGATCCAAGGCCAGCTGCGACTGTCTCAGCTGGAGGCGCCGGCACTTCTCGCCGAAGCCTACGGCCATAGCGTCGCCGCCACCGTGGCAGTCATTAAACAACTCAACCTGCAGATTGCAGCCCTCGAGCACGAGCTGGCCTCGAGTTTTGAAATGCACCCGGACGCCGAGATCTACCTCAGTCTGCCTGGACTCGGTCTTGTCCTCGGCGCCCGGGCTATGGCCGAGTTCGGTGATGACCGAACTCGATTCCTGAATCCTAAGGCTCGTAAGAGCTATGCGGGCACCGCGCCCATCACCAAGGCCTCCGGGAATCGCCAGGTCGTTCTCGCTCGGGTAGCGCGCAACCGCCGGCTGGCCGACGCCTGCTATCTATGGGCTTTCTCCGCCCTCACTCGCTCCGAAGGCGCCCGACATCGCTACGACGTTCTGCGGGCCCGCGGCCAGACCCATCATCAAGCTCTGCGAGCTCTGGCCAACCGTCTGGTCGGCATCCTGCACGGCTGCCTGACTAATCGCCAGGCCTATAACGAGCACCTCGCCTGGTCATCTCACGTGGAGGTTGCCGCTTGACTTTTCCAGCCGTGGGATGTCTAGATCGTCAAAGGGACGCCCGCCAGCGGCGTCTCCGAGGCGTACTCGAAGGCGGCGGAAGCGGGCCGGTTGACGTGGGCGAGGGTTTCCGAGCCGCGGGTCATGCGGAGCTCGAGGTCGGCCACCTCCGTGTGGTAGCAGTAGCGGCTGCCCCCGCGGGGATCTGCATATGTCACGCCGATCAGGTCTTCGGCGCGAGGCGTGATCGCTACACCAAGAGTGCGGTCGCCAAGCCGCGCCGTTGCTCGCCACCCATCGGGTGAGATCGGACCGCGGGTCCGCAGGACCTGGACTGGACCGTTGAACAGGAAGCGATGCTCGCCTGCCTGCGCACCGGCCGCCGTCCCAGTGAGCACGCGGCCGAGGCGCGACCGCACCCGCAAGGTCGAACCCGCCACCCAGAAATCCGCGCCCGACGCGTAGCCCCAGTTCCACGCCAGCGCGTGACTCGAGCCCCACGTGTGCTGCTGGCCGCCGTTAGCGGCGTCCAGCTGTTGCACCCGACCGTTCACCTCGACCGTCCCGGAAACGCTGAGCGCCGGCTGGGCGCCGATGTTCGCGACCGACGACAGACCCTGCCAGCGCGGGCGGAGATATGGAAACGGTGGCTCGCGCGATTCCCAGCTCAAGTCCCAACGCGCGCTGCCGCGTTCGCTGTTGATCTGCCCCGAGCAGCCATCGCGCTCCAGGACGGCGCCCTCGAGGCGCAAGCCGAACGGCCGGGAGGATGTCCGCAACGCGCGGAGGGGATAGTTGACCTTTCCGCCCCAGTTCGTCTCGGGGTGGTCGCGATCGAATGCGAACGCCCAGAGTGCCGACTGCGCTTCCGTGGCCGCGCCCGAGGCCGGATTCATCGTCGTGTAGCGGAGCCAGAAGCCGCGCCGAGCGGCGGGGTCGCAGACAGTCACGTACCAGGCCTCATACGTGCCGGGACGGTCCTGGCATCGGGGTGCGTTGGCGGCTTCTTTGTCCATTGGGTGCGGTGCTTACGAATTCTTCACATCTGGGTGATGCCAGACCGGCCCGACAAGGATTGAATTGGGCCATGGCACTGAGGGCTCCCGAACCAGTCGCTGACGCAGCACCTCCCGTCCGCAAAAGAATCACCCGCCGCCAGGCCCTGGCAGCCGCCGTCGCGACCGGCGTCGGCGTGGGCGCCGTACGCCTTCTGGGGGGGGCGATCCAGAACCTCTCCCATTCCCGCGCCGCTTCGGGTACTGACTGGGTCTCGCCGCTGGGCCGCGAATCGGCACGCGTGATGCAGCTGCTGCGGCGAACCAGTTTTGGCTATACCCAGGCTCAGCTGGACGCCGCCCTGTCCGACGGATACAGCAAAACCGTCGACCGGCTGCTCGAGACCAAGCCCGCCGAACCGCCGGTGCTGGCGGCCGCGACCACGCCTGGCGGCAGATTCGGCGTTCCCGAGCTCCAGCAGTGGTGGGTCGGCCACATGCTCACCACGCCCACGCCGTTCGCCGAGCGCATGACCCTGTTCTGGCACGGGCATTTCACCAGCGACTACCGCAAGACCGGTAACAACACGTTCATGTACTGGCAGAACCTCACCTGGCGGCGCATGGGTATGACCAACCTCCAGTCGATGCTCATGGATGTCACCACGGACCCCGCGATGCTCCGCTACTTGGACCTCGCCACCTCGACCGGACAGAGCCCCAACGAGAACTACTCGCGGGAGCTGATGGAGCTCTTCACCATGGGCGCGGGCAACTACACCGAGGAGGATGTGCGGTCGAGCGCCAAGGCCCTCGCCGGCTGGCAGCAACCACAGCCCGACTCGACCGCGACGGTGACCGTCGACAAGGCCAAGATGGTCACCCAGAAGCTGCCGGTTTACAGCGCCCAGCGGGCCGGGATCTTCAACCCGAGACGCGCGTACAAGGGGACGGTCACGTATCTCGGCCACATGGGTCCTCTCGACACCCAGGGCGTCCTCAACAGCATCCTGGCGCAGAAGGCGACCGCGCCCTTCATCGCCGCGAAGGTCGCCCAG
>DATFVI010000054.1:0-12888 GCA_035260405.1 Candidatus Dormiibacterota bacterium | reverse complement strand
GTCACGAACGGCGTGCCCGCGCGGGCCGCCGCGCTGGGTCTCGACGTCGCGTTTCTGATCGACCCCGAGTCGGGCGAACCCTTCGAGAGCTACGGCGGCGATCGCAATCCGGCCACGGTGCAGATCGATCACTTCAGCCCGACGACGCTCAACGACTACCTGAAGTGCCCCCGGCTCTACTGGTACAACCACCACCCGGGTCTCGTCGAGGAGCCACGCTCGGTCGCCATGGAGCGCGGAGGGTTCCTGCACAAGGTGCTCGAGGACTTTCACGCCAAGGAAGCCGAATGGCGGCCGCTCGATTCCGAACAACAGAAGGAGTGGCTCGAGGCCGCGCTGCAGGGCCACCTCGAGAGCTACCTCGTGCACATGGAGGGTGTGCTCGACCGCAAGCGCGAAGAGCGCCAGGTCCGATCGCTGCTGGCGAACTACATCCGATTCGTTACCGGCCTGCAGCAGATCCGGCGCCTGAGGACGCTTGCGACCGAGCGTCGCTTCCGGCTGCAGCTGGATGGGTCCGACATCGTCGGAAAGATCGACCGAGTCAACGACGTCGGCGATGGCGAGGTCGAGGTGGTCGACTACAAGACCGGCGCGGGCAAGCCCATGAAATACGCCTACGAAGCGTACTTCGGGCCTGAGCTCTACGACGTGCAGCTCGCTCTTTACTACATCGCCTGCAAAGAGGGATTCGACGAGGAGGGCAAGCCTCTCGGCTTCCAGCCGAGGTTCCTGTCGCTGTGGTACCCGAAGGAATGGGTCTGGCGCGATATGCGGCAGGTCATCTTCAGCGTTGGCCACGCCGCCGGACTCAAGGACTATCGCGAGAGGCTGCTCACGAGTGAGGACCTCGACCGCAGCCGGGCCATCGTGGTCGATGCGATCGGGCGCATCAAGGCGGGTCACTTCGAGCCGGCGCCGCGGGAGCTCGCCGGGACCTGCGTGACTCGATTCGGCAGCTGCCCGCACGCCGCGGTGTGCCCTTACGGAGGTGCTCCACCGGAATGAGCGCGACCCGCCTCCCGAGCACGATCGAGCTGAGCCCCGAGCAGGCCGCTGCAGCGCATGCAGGACCGCAAGGCGCATTTCTCATCGCGGCCGGGCCGGGCACAGGCAAAACGTTCACCGCGACCGAGCGCTTCTGCTGGCTGGTCGAGCAAGGGGTCGCCCCAAACCGAATTCTCACCGTCACGTTCAACGACCGCGCGGCCGAGGAGCTCAGGCAGCGGATTACCAGGGAGCTGGGGGCGCGCCGTCCGGAGCTGGGCCCGGAGGTGCTGGACGGCGCCTGGATAGGCACCTTCCACGGCACGTGCGCGAGGCTGCTCGACGAATTCGCCTACCTGGTCGGAGCCCCGCGCGAGCTGCGCGTGCTCGATGAAACGGGACAGCGACTTTTCGAGCAGAACCTGCTTGCCGGCTTGCGCAGCGGCGCCGCCGCGCCGTTCGACCCCGACTCGTTCGAGGCGCTCTCGGTGGAAGACCTGGACGACCTGCTTCGGTCGGGGCTGCGCTTCCTCCTCAAGCTCAAGGGCCGCGGCATCACTCCCGATGGATTCCGCGACCGCGCCCTGGAGCTTCACTCAAATCACTGGAGCTCGCGCGCGCACGGCCACGCGACCAATGGATCCGGAGGGCCAGATCCAGCGGTCGCGGAGCGTGAAGCGATCGAGGTGCTGTTCGTCATCTACAAGACGTACGAGGACGCGCTGCGCGCGGCCGGCCTGCGCGACTTCGACGATCTCATCCTCGACGTGATCGGATCGCTCGAGCGGGTGCCCGAGTTTCGAGCGCGCTGCCGCGAACGGTTCCGCTACCTGCTGGTCGACGAGTTCCAGGACACCAACCGAATCCAGCTCGATCTCATCCGCCTGCTTGCCGCGGACAACTTCGGCAACGTCGCGGTCGTCGGCGACGCGAAACAATCGATCTATGGCTGGCGCGATGCCGAGATCGAGAATATCCGGAGCCGGTTCCCAGGCCGGCGGCTGCCGCTGACTCACAACCGGCGCTCGTTCCAGGGCATCCTCGACTGCGCGACGGCTTTCATCCGCCGCGACCCGGACTTCGCCGGCGAGCCGGACCTGGTCGCGACGCGCGGCTGGGTGGCGCAGCCGGTGACTGTGATCATGGCGCCCGACTCTCGGACTGAGGCTCGGTCGATGGCGCAAACGATCCGGCGCCTGCACGTTTCTGGTCGCGCGTTCGCGGACATCGCGGTGCTCGCGCATTCGATACGCATGCTCCCGCGCGAGTTCGAAGACGAGCTCCGGCGGCAGGGCATTCCGTACATCACGAGCGGCGGCTCGGGATTCTTCGACCGGCAGGAGATCAAGGACGTGCTCGCGCTGCTGCGCCTGACCGACAACCCGATGGACGACGGCGCCTTCGTGCGCATCCTACAGGGCCCCATCGTGCGGCTGACCGATGACGGCATGTACAGGCTCGCCGCCCGCAGGTCAGGCCGCTCGGGAATGCGGCTCCGCGATTGCTTCGACGAATCGGGGCGCGAAGGATTCCCCGAGATGGATCCGAAGGTCGCGCGCGCAGCCGTCCACCTGGTTGAGCTGACCGACCGGCTCGGCCGCCTACGCGACGCGCTGACCGTGGCCGACATCCTCAACCGGCTGCTCGAGGAGAGCGGTTACCTGCGTTGGGCGGAGCTGCGCGCCCAACGGGATGGAAGCCCTCGAGCCCTGCTCAACCTGCGCAAGGTTTTCCAGCTCGCCGGCCGTTTCGAGCGCGACCTCTCGCTCGCGGGAATCGGCGATTTCGTGCGGCACCTGGACCAGGTGATCGATGCCGAGCTGCCGGTCGGCGAGGCAGCCGAGGAATCCGCGAGGGCGGAAGCGGTTTCACTGCTGACGATTCACTCGGCGAAAGGCCTCGAGTTTCCAGTCGTGTTCCTGGTCAACTTGCGACCCCCGAGACCGAGAGACACCGAGCGGCTCTTCTTCGATCCCGACAGCCTCGGTTTCGTGATCAAGAACTGGCGCGGCGAGAAACACCCACGCTATGTCGAGACATCGCCTGGCGCCCCTGCGGTGGCGCTGGCCATCGGCGAGCGCCGGCGCATCGTCTATGTGGGACTGACGCGCGCCAAAGATGCGCTGTACGTCACCGCCACGCGCGACGAGCCGACAGCTCGTGATGTCGGAGTCAACGGTCTCGACGACCACGACCACTTTGCCGAGATCCTGAGCTGGGCGTTCGCGAACCCGTCATCCGCGTCCGTGGTCGAAGCCGAGCAGCTGGAGCTGCCGGTCATGCGCGCAGCCAACGGCCAGGTGGATGGAGGGCCGGCGGTGGTCGCCGCGGTGCTGGACCGGCTCGAGCGCCTCCGCCCGGCGGAGGCTGTGGATCACGCCAAGCCGGCCGCCGAGGTCGAGCTCAGTTTTTCGCAGCTTCACGACTTCGAGGTCTGCCCGGTGCGGTATCGATTCAGCCAGGTGTGGCGCGTACCTGCGCCCCCGGATGAGCTGCAGCCTCGTTTCGTGCAGGCAATCGGTTCGACCGAGCTGGGATCGTCGGTGCATGCGGCGCTTGCCGCGTGGCACATCGCAGGAGGAGATCTCCTGGCCATTTATTCAGGACCCGAGGCTGGGCGCGAGATGCTCGCGCGCTACCTCGCGCACCCGCTTGCCAATGCGAAGACGCTCGCGGTCGAGGTCGGGTTCAACATGAGGATCGGGACGACTCGCGTGCGAGGTCTCGTCGATAGGGTCTGCGAGCTCGACGGGCAGCCCGTGCTCGTCGACTACAAGACCAACGCATCTCTCGACGCGGCGCTGGTCGAGGCTTACTCGGTGCAGCTGAGGCTCTACGGCCTCGCGGCCAGGAGGGGGCTCGTGCCCGGCGGCACGGGCGCGCGCCTGCTCCTGTTCGACCTGCGCCGCGGGCAGGTCATCGAGGTGACACCCGACGACGCCGGCGTCGAAGCACGAGTCGAAGTGGCCGCGGCGCGCATCGCGGCGGGCGAGTTCAGCCTCAGGCCAGAGCACGCGCAGCGTCCGTGCACGATCTGCGCGTTCCGCCCGATCTGCCCCGACGCCCGACCACGAACCTGAACCCGGATCGGCCATTCGGGCACAAATGATCGTCCCTTCATCAGCGAAGCGGGCCATTCGGGCACAAATGGTCGTCCCTTCATCAGCGAAGCGGGCCATTCGGGCACAGTTGGTCGTATCGCCATGAATGCCGGGCTGCAGGAGCGCTATTTCGATCGCCGCGAGATTAAAGAGGCGATTGCATTCGCTGAGGCAGGCGGCATCGCGATCCACCGCAACTTCGACTACTACCACGGCTCGACGATTCGAGGCATGGTGCGCGAGAAGCCTTTCTTACACATCATCGGCTTGCGTGCGGTGCTCGAGGAGTGGGGTCGCGGGCACGGGCTTCGGCCCGAGTGGATCCAGCCCGAGAAGCGCCGCAAGGTGGCGCATTACGACGTTTTCGGCGCCCCCGCCGAGGCGCTCATTGCTCGCCTCAAACCACGACGCCTTGACTCTGATTGACGCATTGCGTTATGATGCGTCAGGCAAGACATCAATCAACAGCTAGGAGGCTGAGTCACATGAGCACTGAGATCAAATTCGGAGATGCCGCCACCATGGTGGAGGAAGTCGCAATCGGAGCGGCGCAGACCGCGGCGGAGGTCGCATCGGACCCGATTGGGTCGGCGCGCAAGTCGGTCAGAGGATTCGAGAGGAAGGGAGCTTCGACCGCTCGCAAGGTCAACCGCCGCTTCAACGCACGCTTGAACGCCATCCTTCCCGAGAAGGTCACCCTTTGGGGCATCGAGGTCAATGACAAGCTGCCCGAGAAAGTCGCCATCAAGGGCTTGCAGCTGGTCAAGGTCCAGGCGCGCCGCCAGGACATGGTCGGCGGCGTCGCCAAGCGGACGCTGCGGATCTTCCACGGCTCGTTCAAGACGATCGCTCGCACGGCGACGCGTCTCGAGCAGGCCGCCGAGCTGACCACGGTCAAGCCGGTCGCGGTCAAGGCACGCCGCACCACGCGCCGGACCGCCCGGCGCCGCGCTGCCTAACTCGACACCAACCGCAAGGGCGCCCACGCCGGGCGCCCTTTTTCTTTAGCCTTTGGTCGGTGTCTCAGCGATGCGGCTGCCGCCGGCGCCTATGACTGTCGTCTGCACCGGGTCGATCGCATACGACTACATCCTCACATTCAAGGGCCATTTCAAGGACCACATCCTTCTCGACAAGACCCACATCCTCAACCTGAGCTTCCTCGTCGACGACCTCCAGAAGCGCCGGGGCGGCGTGGCCGGCAACTACGCGTACAACCTGGCGCTGCTGGGCCACCCGGCAGCGGTGCTCGCCACCGCAGGCACTGACGCAGCGGAGTACCGAGACTGGCTGGTCGCGCGCGGCATCGACTGCCGCGGATTGCGGCTGCTCGAGGGAGAGCTGAGCGCCACCGGCTTCACCACCACCGACCTTGATGCCAACCAGCTGACCGGCTATTACGGCGGGGCGATGTGGCGGGCCGCGATGCTTGGACTCGACGACGCGCCTCCCGCCGAGGCGGTGATCATCGGACCAAACGACCCCGGAGCCATGAAGCGCCTCGTCCACGAATGCCGCGAGCGCGGTGTGCGCTTCGTGTTCGACCCCGCGCATCAGCTGCCGATGATGACCGCTGAGGACGTGATGGACAGCACGCGCGGCGCGTGGATCGTGATCGGCAACGACTACGAGCTTGAGCTCATCGAGCAGCGCACGGGTCGCGACGAGGCGGGTCTCCTCGAGCTGGCGGAGATCGTCGTCACCACGCTTGGGCGACAGGGCTCGCGCATCGCGACCCGGGGTGGGGTGGTCGAGATTCCCGCCGCGCCGTGCCTCCGCGAGTCGGACCCGACGGGTGCGGGAGACGCCTATCGCGCGGGCCTGGTGGCCGGCTTGCTTCGCGGGCTGGACCTCGAAGTCGCGGGCCGCGTGGCCTCGCTGGCCGCGTCGTATGTCGTCGAGCAGGTGGGCACGATCGAGCACGCTTACACGGCGGTCGAGTTTTCGAGCCGCTGCCGGGAAGCCTTTGGGATCGAGCTGCCGGGAGAGTTCTGGGCTAGGTGAACTTCAAAGATGTGTCGCGGCGATATGCCCACACCGCCAGCGCGAAGAACACGATCGCGTACGCGCCGAGCAGCGCGAAATTGGATGCCACCGACTGATCGGTCTTGATTCCCAGGACGGACCATGCCAGCTGCGCAAAGGGCGAAAGCGGTAGGTACGGGGACAAGGTTCGTATGAAGTCGGGGAGGAACTGGGCCGGGATGAAGATGCCCGAACCGAAAGCCACCGGAAGATAGATCAAGTTCACCACCGCAGGAGCGGAGTTGGGCCCAGCAAGGTAGCCGAGGAAAAAGCCCAGCATGATGAACGCGAGCGATCCCAGCAGCAAACGTCCGGCAAGGCTGATCCAGGCGGTCAGCTCGAGGTTCACGCTGGCGGCGAAGTGCGCGAACACGAACAGGACAACCAGTGCAGCCAGCGAGAAAACGAGGGCGTTCATGACCTTGGCCAGGAGGTAGATGGCCGGCGGCAGAGGGCTCGCTCGCAGCAGGATGTCCTGCTTCTGCCCGCGTTCGACTGCCACTCCAATGCCGAACGAGAAGACCATGACGTTGCCCACCGTGTATGCCGCCATGGACGCCATCACATACGCGCCCTGCGTAACGGTCGCGCCCTGGGCGTAGGGAGACGTTGGATTGCGAAGCCCAAAGAAGATGAAGATGATCAAGGGAAGGGCGAGGCTGAAGAACGCGTTGGCCGGCACCCGCCAGAACTTCACGAGCTCGGCCTTGAACTGCATCAACAGCATGCGCGGGTAGCTCGCCGTCATTTATCCGGCCCTCCGGTCAGCGCGAGAAAGGCCTCTTCAAGCCCAGCGCCGGTCACCTCGAGGTCGGTGATGTCGACGCCCCGCCGAAACAGCTCTCGAAGGACAGCCTCAGGTTCTCCCGTAACGAGGACGTGGCGCTGATCGTGGATCTCCGTGGCCGTGACTGGAAGGCCGTCGAGGTCGCCCGGCTTGAGCGGGCGCGGGCTGGTGAAGGTCACCTTCTTTCCGACCACTTTGGACTTGATCTCTTCAGGACTCGCGTCGGCGATGATCTTGCCGTGGTCGATCACGACCACCCTCTTCGCGAGCTCATCCGCCTCCTCGAGGTAATGCGTGGTCAGGACGATCGTCTTTCCAATTGCGATGAAGCCCTTGATGCTCTTGATGAAGGCCCGTCTTGCCTCGACATCGAGCCCGACCGTCGGCTCGTCCAGGAAGATCAGGTCGGGGTCGCCACAGATCGCGAGTGCGAAGTACAGGCGCTGTCGCTGACCGCCTGAAAGATCCTTGTTCTGCGATTCCGCCTTATCGTCGAGGCCTGCCAGCTCGATGACACGCCCAGCCGGCATCGGTGTTGGGTAGTAGGAGCGGAACAGGTCGATCGTCTCCTTCACCTTCAGGACCTGCGGCACGCCAGACTCCTGCAGCATCACGCCGGTGCGGCTCCGCGCGCGCCTGTCGGTCGGATTCATTCCAAAGAGCCGGGCGGTTCCAGAAGTCGGCTTGCGAAGCCCGAGCATGAGACTGATCGACGTGGTCTTGCCGGCGCCGTTGGGCCCGAGCATCGCCACGACCTCGCCGGTCTCGATGTCCAGCGTGATGCCCTTGAGCGCTTCCACGGAACCGTATTTCTTGGTGGCGTCGAAGAGCTGTGCAGCCCCTGTCATCGCGCAAGGCTAACGACTTAGGCTTTCTGGGGATGCCGACGATCTTCACCCGGATCATCAACGGCGAGCTTCCCGCGCGGTTTGTCTGGAAGGACGAGGCGTGCGTCGCGTTTCTCTCCAACCGCCCGCTTCGCGCAGGTCACGCGCTCGTCGTGCCGAGGGCGGAGATCGACCACTGGCTCGACCTCGACGCGGGATTGCTGGCGCGCCTGTCCGAGACTGCGCAGGCTGTGGGCAAGGCGCAGCAGGCCGGCTTCAAGCCCGCCCGCATCGGGCTTATGCTGGCCGGCTTGGAGGTGCCTCACTGCCATTTCCACGTCGTGCCGATCCGGGGGGTCCACGACCTCGACTTCAGCAACCAGGATGCCAACCCGGATCCCGCTGTGATGGACGAAGCCGCCGAGACCATCCGGCGCGAGCTGCGAAGGCTGGGCTACTCGCAGGTCAGCGACTAAGCGAGAATCGAGGCATGTGCTATTCAGACGATGCTCGAGTGCCTTTGCCGCCGGTGAGCGGCGCCGCCGCCGACCAGGGCGACCTGGTGCTGACCTCATCCGATGGCACGAAGTTCGCGGCGTACTTCGCTCGAGCCGGAAGGCCGACTGGCGCCGGCATGGTCGTGATGCCAGACGTCCGCGGCCTGCACCAGTTCTACAAAGAGCTCGCGCAGCGCTTTGCCGAGGCGGGAGTCGACGCGGTGGCGATCGACTACTTCGGCCGCACCGCGGGCATGGGCGTTCGGGACGAGAGTTTCGACCACATGCCTCATGTCGAGCAGACGACGCAGGAGAACATCGCCAACGACGTCTCCGCGGCGATCGCCTACCTGGAGTCGAGCGAGGGCGGAGCGGTCAAATCAGTGTTCACAGTCGGCTTTTGCTTCGGAGGCTCGAGCTCGTGGAACCAATCCGCGCTCCAACCCCGTCTCAACGGAGCGATCGGCCTGTATGGACGGCCGCCTCGGAGCGAACCTTTCATCGCGAAGATGAAGTCCCCGCTGCTCCTGCTCCTGGCCGGCGCCGACGGTGCCACGCCGCAGGAAGCGTTCCACGTCTTCGACAGGGAGCTGACAGAGGGGAACGTGCAGCATGAGATGCATATCTACGAGGGAGCGCCCCACAGCTTCTTCGACCGCGGCTACGAGCAGTGGAAAGACGCCTCTGACGACGCATGGCGCCGCATGCTGGCTTTTGTGAAGCAACACAGCTGATCGGCGGGCTCGACTCAGAGTCCTAAGTGCGGCGCATTCCGTATAGTCGGCGCCATGGCAAAGGTGGCCATCAAGTCCAAACTGGCGCGGCCGCAGAAGGCTGCGCCCACGCTGCCCGAAGCGCTCATCGCGGAGCTGCAGCGCCGCCGCTCGGGCATGGCTCGCCACATGGCGCGAGCGGTAGTGAGCCTCGTGCGCTGGGACGACTCCACAGGCGTGCCTCCCCAGCGGTCGGCGATCGCCCGCGCCTGCGAAGCCGGCCTCGACCTGTTCCTCGCCACCGCGCGTGAGGCGCGCCCCGCGACCAACGAAGAGCTTCGCCGGGTGGCACAGCTCGGCATCCTCCAGGCGCGCAGCAGCCAATCGGTCGAGCCGATCCTGGCCGCTTACCGCATCGCGGCCCGCGTCGCGTGGGACGAGATCCTGCGCGCTTGGCGGGGCCATCCCGAGTCGACGCCGGAGGCCATCATGCTCACGGCGAACTACGTGTTCGCGGCGCTCGACCAGGTGGCGGCCGAGGTCACGAAGACCTACCTGCACGCCCGCGAGCAGCACCTGCAGCGCGGCACGCGCGCTCATGCGCGCCTATTCCACGCCTTGATAAGCGACAACTTCGACTCGGAGCTGGAGCTTCAAAAGCAGGCGCTCGCGCTCAACATGCCGATCGTCCCCACCGGTTACGTGGTCGCGGTGTGCAAGCTGGTCATCGGCAACCGCGACGGTGAGCGCGGCGGCCAGGCGCTGGCGGAGGTCGCGGCCTCGCTCGAGGTGCCCCGCGGCGCGATCAGCCACGCGACCGACCCCAGCACCCTCGTCGTGCTGTGGCCCGCAGAGTCCGTGGCCAATGTCGAGGCCGCCGGTCAATTCGTTACCCAACTCCAGGATGAGGCGGTCAAGCGCTCGGGCACCGCGCGGGCTCGCGTCCGGGCGGGTATCGGCGGCTACCACCCTGGCCTGCGCGGCATCTCCCGCTCGTATCTCGAAGCGCAGCAGGCGATCGAGGCGGGACGAAAGCTGCGCCCGGACGGGGTGGTGCACCGCCACGACGAGCTCATCCCCCACCTCGTGCTGACCCAGAACCCGCGCCTGGCCGAGCGGTTCGTGGCGCACAACCTCGGGCGCCTGATCGACCCCAAGGTGCGCAATCGCGCCCAGCTGCTCGAGACTCTCGAGGCCTACCTGGTGCGAGGATCTGTGAAGGAGGCCGCTTCCGCGCTCGGCCTGCACCGCCACACCGTGCTGTACCGTCTCGACAAGCTGCGTGAGCTTCTCGGTGGAGACCTGGAAATCCCGGCGACGCGCCTCAGGCTGCAGCTCGCCCTGGAGATAAGAAAGCTGCTCTAGTTGCGGAACTTGATGCAGATTTGGACATGATGTCCAAGCTGAGAGGCTAGTTTTCCCACCAAATGCCAATGTGGATTGGCCCCGGCGTCCGTATGCTGGCCTCATGACATCCAACTCCAACGGTCGCCGTGTGGGCGTCACGGGCATGGGCTTCATCACGCCGATCGGAAACGACGTCGAGACGGTCTGGTCGAACTTGATCGAGGGCGTCTCGGGAATCGGGCGGATCACGCATTTCGACACGACGATCTTCGACTGCAAGATCGCAGGCGAGGTCAAGGGCTTCAACCCCGAGGAATACATGGACCGCAAGACGGCCCGCCACATCGGGCGCTACTGCCAGTTCGCGCTGGCCGCGTCCAAGCAGGCGCTGGCGCAGGCGGGCCTCGTCCCCGGCGAGATGGACCCCGACGACGTAGGCGTGATCGTCAGCTCGGGCATCGGCGGCATGGAAGAGATCGAGAAGAGCCACACCCAGCTCATGGAGCGCGGCCCGAAGCGGATCAGCCCCTTCACCGTCCCGATGATGATCGCCGACATGGCGGCCGGCATCGTGGCCATCCACACGCACGCGGGAGGTCCGAACTACGCCATCGTCAGCGCCTGCGCCTCAGGCTCGCACGGCATTGGCGAAGCCTCGGAGATCATCAAGCGCGGAGACGCCGTCGCCATGCTGGCGGGTGGCTCGGAAGCCACCATCACCCCGCTGACGATGGGCGCCTTCAGCCAGATCAAGGCCGTGAGCGAGCGGAACGACGAGCCCGAGAAAGCATGCCGGCCTTTTGACCTCAACCGCGACGGGTTCGTCATGAGCGAGGGCGCCGTCATGTTCGTGCTGGAAGACATGGAGCACGCGAAAAAGCGTGGGGCCAGGATCTACGCGGAGATCGCGGGGTACGGAGCGAGCGCGGACATGTACCACTTCACGGCACCGCAGCCCGAAGGGAAAGGCGCGATTCGAGCCATGCGCCGCGCGCTCGAGAAGAGCGGCGTCGAGCTGGAGGACGTGGGCTACATCAACGCGCACGGCACGTCGACGAAGCTGGGCGATGTCGCTGAGACCAAGGCCATCAAGGCCGTCTTCGGCGACCACGCCTACAAGCTGGCCGTCAGCTCGACCAAGTCGGTGCATGGTCACCTGCTGGGCGCCGCCGGCGCCATCGAGGCGGCCGCTTGCGTGCTCGCCCTCGACCGCGGTTTGCTGCCGCCGACCATCAACCTGGACGACCCGGATCCCGAGTGCGACCTCGACTACGTTCCCAACAAGGCTCGCAAGTCGGAAACCAAGGTGGCCCTTTCGAACTCGTTCGGCTTTGGCGGCCACAACGCCGCGCTCGTGATCAAAGGCCCTGAGGCCAACTAGGAGAATTGCCGATGGCAACCCAGCTCGATTTCACGGAACTGCAGGCTCTCGCTGCCGAGATCCTGGGCGTCGACCCCGACCAGGTGCAGCTCGACAAGAGCTTCGCCAAGGATCTCGCCGCGGACTCGCTGGACCTCGTCGAGCTGATCGCCGCGGTGGAGGACAAGTACGACGTCGAGCTGCCCGAAGAGGAGCTCGAGAAGATGAAGGTCATCGGCGATCTCTGGAAGTTCCTGGAGCAGAAGACCGCCGAGCGGCTGGAGGCTTAGCCAGATGGCGATCACCAGCGCCTATCGCACGCGCTCCGACGCGCTCCCGCTGCGCAGCTTCAAGACCAAGGGCCGGCCCAGCGCGATCGCGGGCGTCGGCGTCTACGCGCCCGAGAAGATCATCACGAACTTCGACCTCGAAAAGATGATGGACACCTCGGATAAATGGATCACCGAACGCACCGGGATTCACAGGCGGCACATCGCCGAACCGGGCACGACAACCCTCGAGCTGGCAACCAGGGCCGCGCGAGGCGCTCTCGACGCGGCCGGAATCACCGCCTCCGACCTCGACATGATCCTGGTGGGCACCTCATCGCCGGACGGCCCGTTCCCGTCGATTGCCGCTCGCATCCAGGACGAGCTCGACGCGCCGGGCGCGGTCGCGTGGGACACGCTCGCCGCGTGCACGAGCTTCATGTACGGGCTCGCCATCGCCGACTCCTTCATCGCGACCGAGCGCGCGGACAACGTGCTGGTCATCGGCGCCGAGGTGCTTTCCCGCATGCTCGATTACTCGAACCGCGGCACGGCCGTCATCTTCGGTGACGGTGCGGGCGCGGCCATAGTGCGACCCGCACCCGAGGGCGCGGGATTTCTGAGCTGGTGCCTGGGTTCGGACGGCCGCGGCTACGCTCAGGTGACCTGCGGGAACATCGAAAAGGGCGCGTACGCGGCCAAAGACCCGCACCCCTACATCGAGATGGTGGGGCCCGATGTTTTCAAGTTCGCGGTCGACATCTTCATCCGCCAGGCCAACGAAGTGTGCAACGCAGCGGGCGTCGCCCTCGAGGACATCGACCTCTGGGTTCCTCACCAGGCCAACTTCAGGATCATCGACGCGGCCGCGCGCCGGATCGGGCTGCCGCTCGACCGGGTGGCCATCAACATCGACGAGTACGGCAACACCTCGAGCGCATCCATCCCGCTTGCGCTGGAGGAGGCGATTCGCAA